>NZ_AEJC01000370.1 GCF_000317595.1 Streptomyces ipomoeae 91-03
CCCTCTCTTGCGCCACCCTTTCACTACTCAATTAGTGAAAGGGTGGTGGACGTGGTCGAGTACCGGATCGACCGACGCAGCGGGGTCGCCACCTACCTGCAGATCGTCCAGCAGACCAAACAGGCCCTCCGCCTCGGCCTGCTGGAACCGGGGGACAAGTTGCCCACGGCCCGAGAGGTCGTGGAGGCCACGGCCATCAACCCGAACACGGTCCTGAAGGCCTACCGCGAACTGGAACGCGAAGGCCTGGTCGAGGCGCGGCGCGGTCTCGGCACGTTCGTACGGAAGTCGCTGGGGTCCGCCCCCGCGGACTCCCCGTTGCGTGCCGAGCTGTCCGCCTGGACGGACCGCGCCCGCGAGGCGGGACTCGAACGGGACGACGTGGCCGCGCTGTTCAACTCCGTACTGGAAGATCATTTCAAGGGGGACGAGGCATGACCGACACCGCCATGGAGGCGGCCGGGCTCGGCAAGAAATTCGGGTGGCGGCAGAAGGGCTGGGCGCTGCGCGACTGCACGTTGCGGCTCCCGGCGGGCCGCGTCTGCGCGGTCGTCGGGCCGAACGGCGCCGGCAAGTCGACACTGCTGGCCCACGCGGCCGGTCTGCTCGCCCCCACCGAGGGCAGCATCACCGTGCTCGGTACGACCCCGGCGGCGGCCCGCGAGCGCATCGCGTACGTCGCCCAGGACAAGCCCCTGTACCCCCAGCTCACCGTCGCCGAGACCCTGCGCCTGGGCCGGGAGCTCAACCCCCGGCGCTGGGACGCGGCCGTCGCCGAGGGCGTGGTGACCGAGGGTGCGCTGGACCCGGACGCCAGGATCCGCTCGCTCTCCGGTGGTCAGCGCACCCGCGTCGCGCTCGCCCTGGCCCTCGGCAAGCGGCCCGAACTGCTGCTCCTGGACGAGCCGATGGCCGACCTCGACCCGCTCGCCCGCCACCAGCTGATGGGCACCCTCCTCGCCGACTCCGCCGAGCACGGCACCACCGTCGTCATGTCCTCCCATGTCGTCGCCGAACTGGAGGGCTCCTGCGACCACTTGTTCCTCCTGGGCGACGGCCGGGTCCGCCTCGCCGGTCCACTGGACGAACTCCTCGCCGCACACACCCTGGTCACCGGCCCGGCCGGCGACCTCGCCCCGCACACCGTCGTCGAGTCCCGCACGACGGGCCGTCAGCTCACGGCGCTGGTACGCCCACAGGGCCCCCTGGGCTCCGGCTGGCAGACCGCCGAACCGACGCTGGAGGAGCTGGTCCTCGCCCACCTGAGGTCACCACAGGCTCCGGCGCTGACGCTCACGGACTCCGACGACAAGGACGAGGACGAGTACGGCGAAGGCGACCCCCGCGGCAACGGCAACGGCGACGGGTCCGAGATGCGGGAGGCCGCCGTATGAGCGCCGCCACCACCACCGCCGAGGCACCGACACCACCGGCCCCTGCCACCGCCCACCCGGCAGCTCCGGCTCGCCCGACCCGCAGCCTCGTCCGGGCCATGTTCCGCCTGCACCAGTCGGCGCTGTGGTTCTGGGGCCTGCTGGTGGTCCTGACCGCCGGTGCGCTGCTGTGGGCCGCGGGGCCGGGGGTGGACGCGGCCTGGGCGGAGTACCTGAAGAGCGACTGCGCGAGTGCCGACTACTGCGAGACGGGCCCCGCCCACGATCGCTACGACTGGGCCGTCACCCTGGGCACCTTCGCCCTCAACATCGCCCCGCTCCTGGTCGGCGCCTGGGCGGGCGGTGCCCTCATCGGCCGTGAGCTGGAGAGCGGTACGGCGCGGCTGGCCTGGACGCAGTCGGTCCGGCCGGCCCACTGGCTGGCCGCCAAGCTCGCCGTTCCGGCCGCGCTGCTCATCTCGGGGACGGTCCTGCTGACCCTGCTGAACCGCCTGCTGTGGTCGTCGGACGCCGACATCCGCCGGGCTCTGGGAACCCGGGACTGGTTCAACTCCTCGACGTTCACGGCACACGGCACACTCGCCGCCGCCTACGCCCTGCTGGGCCTGGCCGTCGGCACCGTCGCGGGCCTGCTGATCCGCCGCTCACTGCCCGCGCTCGCCGTCGGCGTCCTGGCCACGGGCACGGTCATGAGCACGCTCGAGTCGTACCGCAGCGCCCTGTGGCCGGTGGAAACCCTCGTCTCCAAGTCCGGGGACCCGAACTGGACGGGCGAACTCGTCGACCGCGGCCTCCTCACCACCTCCGGCGACCGCCTCTCGGATACGGGCTGCACGGGCACCGCCTGCGGCAGAACCGACGTGGTCGGCTTCTACGCCGACTTCCACCCCTCCTCCCACTTCTGGCCCCTCCAACTCGTCGAGACCGGCATCGCCCTCACCATCACCGCCACCCTGGTCTACGCCGCCTTCCGCCTGCTCCGCCGCCAGACAGGGGACACCGCGCGCCCCACGGGCCACACCCCACGCCGTAAGGGAGGCACCTCATGACCACCGCCGCCCTCACCACCCCGGCCGCCACCGCGCCCGGCGGCCCCCGCAGCGGTGGTCCACATGGCCTGACCTGGGCCACTCTGCGAGTGCACCGCTCGGCGCTGCTCGTCTGGGGCGTGTACGTGCTGGGCCTGGCCGGATGGCTGCTGTGGCTGCGGCTCGTCACCCTGCCCTCCGTGCGGGACGAGGCGGCCTCGTGCGGGGCCGGCGGGTGCGTCGACCTGGAGTCGGCGATGACGTACAGCACGGGCGTCAGCATGGTGTCCACGCTCATCGCGTACCTCACCTATGGCGTGGCCGCCTGGGCCGGTGCCTCGCTGACCGGCCGGGAGCTGGAGCGGGGGACGGCCCAGCTGGCGTGGACGCAGTCGGTCACCCCCATCCGCTGGCTGGCCGCCAAGCTGGCCGTACCGGCCGTGGTGCTGGCCCTCGGCACGAGCGTGCTGGTGCTGCTCTTCCGGTGGGTGTGGTCACAGAAGGAGGTGACGTACGGCTACGAGTGGTACTACCCGGACCCCATGGTGGCCCTCGGTCCCATGACCGTGGCGTACGCGCTGTGCGGGCTGGCCGTCGGTGCGCTGGCGGGCGTCGCCCTGAAGCGCGCACTGCCGGCGCTCGCCGTGGCCTTCGGGTTCATGCTCTGGTTCCACGTGTATCTCGACCGGCGCACCACCTGGCTGTGGCCGACCGAGCGGCTCACGGGCTCAGCCGCCGCCAAGGTGCCGAACAACGCGCAGCACATCGACCTCGGCGTGATCACGCAGTCGGGCAGCCGGGCCGACTCCGACCTCCTGAGCTGCTTCGGCGCCGAGACCGAGGATTCCCTCTCCGCGTGCATGGCCGACCACGACATCACCGGCCTGTACGCCGACATCCACCCGCCCTCGCACTTCTGGCCCCTGCACCTCATGGCCACCGGCGTCGTCCTCACCGTCACCGCCCTCGCCACAGCCACCGCCTTCTGGCTCCTCCGCCGCCGCACGGCCCGCTGACGGCCGACCGGCAACGGCCGGCGGCCGACCGACCGACGGCCGCCGCGACCCGGCCGAGGCCCCGGACCACCTGACCCGGTACGCCCCTCCTACGGGGGGAGGGGCGTACCGAAGGCGTAGGACGGGACAAGGCCATACGACATGACAACAAGGGCGTACGACATGACAACGGCGTACGCCGGAGCGGGAAGTGGGCCCTTCACGGCACCGGCGGTCCTCTCCGCGCTATCCCGCACGTAAGATCTCTGTAACCGGTGATTCAGACGGCCTTGCGACGCTGCGTCAATGAACCCGGTCGTGCCCGAGCCGTCGCCGCCCCCACACCACGGCCCCAGCAACGGGAAGAGTGCGGGGAGCGCCCACCACGAAGCCGCCGCGGCTGTCGCAGCGGGTGTCACCGCCCACGCCGGCGGTGACATCGTCGCGGACGTCGTCGCCAGGATCGACGCGGACATCGCCGAGAACGTCGCCACCCGCCCCGCGACGCTCCCACCAGCCCTGTCCGACGCGCCCGTGATGCTCGCGGCGCGGAAGAATGGTCCCATGAGCCAGACCAACGCCCAGGCGACCCAGGTACAGCACGTTCAGCCGTCCGTCGGCTCCATCGCCGCCCACCGCCCGCACACGGTGGCCGCCGTGGTCTCCGACCTGGAACCCGACATCGACGCTGATCTCGATGTCTACGAGGACGGCGTCCACGAAGGCGACCGGCTGCCGCAGGGCCGCTTCCTCGACCGGGAGCGCAGCTGGCTCGCCTTCAACGAGCGGGTCCTCGAACTCGCCGAGGACCCGGGCACGCCGCTGCTCGAACGAGCGAACTTCCTGGCGATCTTCGCCAGCAACCTGGACGAGTTCTTCATGGTCCGGGTGGCCGGTCTGAAGCGCCGTATCGCCACCGGTGTCGCCACGAGGTCCGCCTCCGGGCTCCAGCCCCGTGAGGTGCTGGAGATGATCTGGGCCCGTTCGCGCGAGCTGATGGCCCGGCACGCCGCCTGCTTCCACGAGGACGTCGCCCCCGCGCTGGCGGAGGAGGGCATCCACCTGGTCCGCTGGAGCGAGCTGACGGAGAAGGAGCAGGCCCGCCTGTTCACCCTCTTCCGCCACCAGATCTTCCCGGTCCTCACGCCGCTCGCCGTGGACCCCGCGCACCCCTTCCCGTACATCTCGGGTCTCTCGCTGAACCTCGCGGTCGTCGTCCGAAACCCGGTCTCGGGCCACCGGCACTTCGCCCGTGTGAAGGTCCCGCCGCTGCTCTCCCGCTTCCTGGAGGCCTCCCCGAACCGGTACGTGCCGATCGAGGACGTCATCGCGGCGCACCTGGAGGAGCTGTTCCCGGGCATGGAGGTGCTTGAGCACCACACCTTCCGCCTCACCCGCAACGAGGACCTGGAGGTCGAGGAGGACGACGCCGAGAACCTGCTCCAGGCCCTGGAGAAGGAGCTCATGCGGCGCCGCTTCGGGCCGCCGGTGCGCCTGGAGGTCGAGGAGTCCATCGACCAGTACGTCCTCGACCTGCTGGTCCGCGAGCTGAAGATCTCCGAGGCCGAGGTGTACCCGCTGCCGGGCCCGCTGGACCTCACCGGTCTCTTCGGCATCTCCGGGCTCGACCGGCCCGAGCTGAAGTACCCGAAGTTCATCGCCGGCACCCACCGCGACCTGGCGGAGGTGGAGTCGGCGTCGGCGCCCGACATATTCGCCGCCCTGCGCGAACGCGACGTCCTGCTGCACCACCCGTACGACTCGTTCTCCACCTCCGTGCAGGCCTTCCTGGAGCAGGCCGCCGGTGACCCGGACGTCCTCGCCATCAAGCAGACCCTGTACCGCACCTCCGGCGACTCCCCGATCGTGGACGCGCTGATCGACGCCGCCGAGTCCGGCAAGCAGGTCCTGGTGCTGGTCGAGATCAAGGCCCGCTTCGACGAGCAGGCCAACATCAAGTGGGCCCGCAAGCTGGAGGAGGCGGGCTGCCACGTCGTGTACGGCCTGGTGGGCCTGAAGACCCACTGCAAGCTGTCGCTGGTGGTCCGTCAGGAGGGCGAGACCCTGCGCCGTTACTCCCACGTCGGCACGGGCAACTACCACCCGAAGACGGCCCGCCTCTACGAGGACCTGGGCCTGCTGACGGCGGACCCGCAGGTCGGCGCGGACCTCTCCGACCTCTTCAACCGGCTCTCCGGCTACTCGCGCCGCGAGACGTACCGCCGTCTCCTCGTCGCCCCCAAATCCCTGCGCGACGGCCTGGTCTCCCGTATCAACAAGGAGGTCCAGCACCACCGCGCCGGACGTCCCGCGCATGTCCGTATCAAGGTCAACTCGATGGTGGACGAGGCCGTCATCGACGCCTGCTACCGGGCCTCGCAGGCCGGTGTGCCGGTCGACATCTGGGTGCGCGGCATCTGCGCCGTACGACCGGGCGTCCCCGGTCTCTCGGAGAACGTCCGGGTCCGGTCCGTCCTCGGACGCTTCCTCGAACACTCCCGGGTCTTCGGCTTCGGCAACGGCGGTGAGCCCGAGGTGTGGATCGGCAGCGCCGACATGATGCACCGCAACCTCGACCGCCGGATCGAGGCCCTGGTACGGGTCACCGACCCGGCCCACCGGGCGGCCCTCAACCGCCTGCTGGAGACCGGTATGTCCGACACGACCTCCTCCTGGCACCTCGGCCCGGACGGCGAGTGGACCCGGCACTCGACCGACCCGGACGGCCAGCCCCTGCGCAACGTCCAGGAGATGCTCATTGACGCCCGGAGGCGCCGGCGTGGCACAGCAACACCTTGACCCCACGAACACCACGGCCGCCGTGCCCGCGGATGCCCTCGTCGGCTATCTGCGGGCCCAGGCCACGGAGTTCCTCCGCGCGCTGCGCGCCCACCGGGAGACCGGCGGGGGCGGTGGGGGTGCCCCCGCCCGAGCGCAGTCGCGAGCGGGGGAGAACGGAGCCGAGGAACCCACCGAAGCGGCCCTCGCCCTGCGCCGCTCGGCCCGCCGCATCAGCGGCACGCTGCACACCTTCCGCCCCCTCCTCGACGAGAGCTGGTCGGAATCCCTCCGCCCCGAACTCGCCTGGCTCTCCGGCACGTTGGGCCGCGAACACGCCTACGCGGCCCGCCTGGACCGTCTGGTGGCGGCCCTGCACCGCCTGTCGGGAGCGACGGCCGCGTTCCCGTCCCAGTCGACACCACCCGGCCGTTCCACCGCCACCGCCACCGCTGCGGGCAGTCGTTCCGCCACCGCCTCCGCTGTAGGCAGTCGTTCCACCGCCTCCCCCGCTGCGGGCAGTCGTTCCGCTGGGGCGGAACGGGTGGGCGCTGGGGGCACCTCCCAGGCCTTCAAGGCACTGGGGGAGGAACCCGGCGCCGCCGGGCCAGGCAACCACCCCCCGGCCACCCCGGACCGCAGCAGCCTGACCGTAGGCGCCGCGAAAGCAGGCGCCCTGCTCGACCGCCAGCTCACCCTCGCCCGCACCCGAGCCCACTCCGCAGCCCTCCAAGCCCTCGGCTCATCCCGCTTCCACGCCATCGCGGACAACGTCGCCGTCCTGGCCAGCGAGGTCCCGCTCACCCCCGCCGCGGCCACCACCGACCTGCGCCCCCTGGCCGCCGCCGCCCACGACCGCCTCTGCGACGCGGTCGCCGGCCTTCCCCTGCTCACCGCCGGCCACCCCTACAACGCCGAGGCCCTCATCCACGGCCTCTCCCCCGACACCGCGCCCCACCCCCAGGACGCCCCCTGGCACCAGGTACGCCTGCTGCTCCGCCTGCACCGCTACGCCCTGGAGGTCCTGCACCCCGAGTCGGTCCCGGTGAACCTGCGCCTCCTCGCCGCCGGCGAGGCCCTCAACCGCCACCGCGACGCCTCCGAGGCGGCCTCGGCGGCAGCCGCCGCCGCCCGCACCCCGCGCATCGCCCCGGCCACGGCCTACGCCCTCGGCGTCCTCCACGCCGACCAGCGCCACGAAGTGGAGGCGGCCCGTTTCGCGTTCCAGCAGTCCTGGCAGAAGGAGGCGGTGAGCACCCCTTGACCGACCACACGACGGGCCACACCACCGGCCACACCACCGGGCACATGACCGGCCACATCATCAACGCGGCGGGCTGTGTCCTGTGGCGCCGCTCGCCCGCCGGTGAGGGGATCGAACTCGCCCTGGTCTACCGGCCAAAGTGGGCAGATTGGTCACTTCCCAAGGGCAAGCTCAAGCGCGGTGAAGATCCCCGCGACGGGGCCGTCCGCGAAGTGCTTGAGGAAACCGGCATGACATGCGCCCTCGGGCCGGAACTCCCCGCCGTCCACTACGTCGACGCCCAGCACCGCCCCAAGCAAGTGCGCTACTGGGCGGCCGAAGCAACAGGCGGGACCTTCACCCCCAACCGCGAAGTCTCCGAACTCCTCTGGCTGCCCCCAGAGGCCGCTATGCAGCGACTCACGCACGAGAAAGACCGTGCGGTGGTCTCCTCGTTCCTCGACACCTTCCACAAGGCCGGAGCGGGCAACTAGTAGGGCTTGGTTATCTTGGATGGGGAATAGCGTGTCGGCCTCGCGGGGGTGAGGGCCATGACCCCGCAGGAGCTGGTGGAGGCCCAGGACCGGCTGGCGGCGTTCGCGGCCGAGGTGTTCGCCCCGCTGGGGCGGGTTGACCGGCGGCGGTGGGGCGAGCGGTATGTGCGGGGGCTGCTCGGCGAGGGGCGGCGCAAGTCGATGGAGCCGATGGCGGCCCGGCTGGGGGTGGACCGGCAGGGGCTGCAGCAGTTCCTGGCCGACTCCCCGTGGTCGCACCAGATGGTGCTGGCCGAGGTGGCCTGGAGGATGGAGCCGGTCATCCGCCCGGATGCCTGGGTGGTCGATGACGTGTCCTTCCCCAAGGACGGGCACGCCTCCCCGGGCGTGGCCGCGCAGTGCTGCGGGGCGTTGGGCAAAACCGCGAACTGCCAGGTCGCGCCGAGCGTGCACCTGGTCACCGATGCCGCCTCCTGCCCGGTGAACCGGCGGCTGTTCCTGCCGGCCGCGTGGGATGCGGCCGCCGCGGCCGCCGAGGAGGCCGGCCGGGCGGAGCACAGGCGGCGCCGGGCCCGGATCCCCGCCGGCGTGGGGCATGCCGAGAAGTGGCAGCTGGCCGTCGACATGGTCGACGAGCTGCGCTGCTGGGGCCTGGAGCCGCCGCTGGTGGTGGCCGACGAGGGCTACGGGCAGGACGGGGCCTTCCGCGAGGCGCTGACCGAGCGCGGCATCGCCTACGTGGTCGGGGCGCGCTCGGACACCGCGGTCCTGCCCGAGACCGCCACGCGCACCGCCCCTGCCTGGTCGGGCACCGGCCGCAAGCCCGTTGTGCGCTACCGGGACCAGCCCGTCGCGGTGCGCGAGCTGGTCCTGGGCATCGGGCGCGGCGCCCTGCACCGGGTGACCTGGCGCCAGGGCTCCAAGGGGCCGCTGCGCTCGCGGTTCGCCGCACTGCGGGTGCGCCCGGCCGGGGTCCGCCTGCGCCGGGCGCACCGGGGCGCGGACCTTCCGGTGTGCTGGCTGCTGGCCGAGTGGCCCGCCGGGGAGGAACAGCCGGTGAAGTACTGGCTGTCCACCCTGCCGGCTGACACCCCGCTGCGGCACCTGGTGCGTGCGGCGAAGATCCGCTGGCGGGTGGAGCACGACTACCGGGAACTGAAGACCGCCCTGGGACTGGGCCACTTCGAAGGCCGCACCTTCAACGGCTTCCTGCGGCACGTCACCCTGGCCTCGGTGGCGCAGGCGTTCTGCACCCTGGAGCGGCTGTGCCCGCCAGCAGCGGCCACGGCCTGACGACCTACCAGGTTGTGGCCGAGCTCCAAGTCCTCCTCGTCTGCTGGGCAGGAACATGCCCCACCTGCCGAAGACCCTGGACCCGATACGACACGCCGGCCCCAACCTAACCAAGCCCTACTAGGCCGCCAGATCCCGCTCCGAATCCGTCACGGCCGACTCAACCCGCGCCCCCGGAATCACGGCCCGCCGCCCATCCCGCCCCCGAGCCCGCACAACCCACCCCAGCCGAGGCGACCGCTCCACGGCCTTCATCACCGGCGTCAACAGCGCCATGGCAAGCGGCGACAGCAGCAACGCCACAGCCGTCCCCAGCGCGAACCCGCCCACCACGTCCGTCGGGTAGTGCACCCCCATGTAGACCCGGATGAGCCCCCCGAACAGCGCGACCACGAGCCCGATCAGCCCGAGCTTCCGGTTGGCGACGAACAACCCCACAGCCATCGCCATGATCAGCGTCGCGTGATCGCTGACGAACGAGTAGTCGGTCTTGCCGGAGACGAGCACCTCCAGCCCCTCGTGATCGAGGAAGGGCCGAGGCCGCTCGACGAACCCACGTATCGGCACATTGACCAGTACGGCGACCCCGGCGGCCAACGGCGCCCACACCAGCGCGGCCACGGAGGAGGCGGCATCCTCCCCGCCCCGCTTCCGTACGCCCCACCAGCACCACAGGATCAGCAGGACCATGACGAAGAGGAGCCCGTACTCACCGACGAACTCCATGACACGGTCGAACCAGGCCGGCGCGTCCTTGGCCAGACCATTGATGTCGTACAGCAGCTCGACGTCGGGGTTGGATCCGGATTCAGCGGCGAGTGCGGCATGCGCGGCGAGTCCAGCCATCGTGCTGCGGCCCTTTCGTCATCGTTCTGGCGACCGCACCCTTACGTGCGCCGCGCCACTGCCACCCCCGTGGTGTACGTAGTCCGCGTCCGCTTTCGTCAACGTGCTACGTCGAATAGGAACGCACACTCCCCTTCAATGCGTTCCACCCTCCACTGAATGATCACTCAGACGTTATCGAAGAGAGACACGTCGCTGCAGCTCAGGGCAGGGGTTCACGGAGAATTACGGCCCTGTCAGACCGTCGTGGGCAACGCTTTCGCGCCATCTTCGGTGACTCGGGTGGCCCCGAAGTAGTCGGGGGTATCAATCGGATCAAATCGGATGACCGCCCCGGGCCGGGGAGCGTCAATCATGTATCCGCCCCCCACATAGATCCCGACGTGCCGAATGGCCCGGGAGTTGGTGAGGTCGTCCGAGAAGAACACGAGATCGCCCGGCAGCAGTTCGTCCCGGGACGGATGCGGCCCGGCGTTGTACTGATCGTTCGCGACACGCGGCAGCGTGATCCCCACACTCTCGTACGCCGCCTTCGTCAGCCCCGAGCAGTCGAAGCGTCCACCCTGGTCAGCGGTGCCGTTACCGCCCCAGAGGTAGGGCGTGCCGAGCTTCTTCTGCGCGAAGGCGATGGCCCCGGCGGCCTGCTCGCTGGGGTCGACCCGGGTCACCGGCGCCGCGAAACTCTCCGAGAGCGTGGTGATCGTCTTGACGTAGTTCTGGGTCTCCTTGTACGGCGGGACGCCCCCGTACTTGATGACGGCGTACGCGCCCGCGTTGTAGGAAGCGAGCATGTTCGCCGTCGGATCACCCGGCACGTCCTTCACATAGGACGCGAGCTTGCAGTCGTACGAAGCGGCCGACGGAATCGCGTCATTCGGGTCCCAGACGTCACGGTCGCCGTCTCCGTCACCGTCGAGTCCGTGCGTCGCCCAGGTCCCCGGAATGAATTGAGCGATGCCCTGAGCCGCCGCCGGACTCTGCGCCTTCGGATTGAACCCGCTCTCCTGATACAGCTGCGCGGCCAGCAACGCCGGATTGATGGCATCGCACAGATTGCCCCATTTCTGTACGAGCGCCTGATAAGCGGCGGGTACCGCCCCCTTGGCCAGCCCGACGGACTTCCCGCCGACCCCGTTGGCGAGATTCCCGGCGACCATGTACACACCGACGACGAGCAGCATCACAAAGCTGACCCCGGCGCTGGCAGCGGCGATCACCACGATCCATGCCTTACGCACCGTCAACCGCCCCTCACCGCCCGCGAGTCCGCCGACGGCAAGTGTAGAGCCGGGGGCCCTTCTACGGAACGATCACTCAACGCCCCCGCGGTCGACCCACCACAACTTGCCACCCCGCGAGCCCCCGCCCCCGCGCGACAGTCCGGTCCCGATCCCACACGGCGACACGCCACTCGGTCGCCGCCGACTCCGCGACGGGGATGTACCGACCGAGCCCATGGGCCCCGAGCACGGCCCGAAGGGTGGCCCGTCCGACGCCGGGGGAGCGGGGGGCGCGGGGAAGGCGCAGGGCGTGGTTCCAGGAGGGGGATACCGTGGCCATGGAAGTCCTTGGTGACAGAGGGGAGTTGGATGGAAGCTCCACCGACAGAGGCGGCCCGTCCGCTGGGCATCGAGCAGAACCAGGTCGGCAACATGGAGGCCGGCCGCATGGGCGTGAGCCCCGACCGAGTCCGCATGCTCGCCTGTCACTACGAGTGCCCGGACAAGGTTCTCGTCGAAGCCCTGACCCGCATGACGCGCACCCGCGAACGGCAGGCGATCCTCTTCCGAGACGAGAACCCCACCCCGTACAACGGAATCATCCACGAAGCGGCCCCGCGCATCCGCGCCATCGCCTTCGGCGCCGGTGCCTGCCCGGGGTCCGGGCAGTCGGTCCACTACGCGTACGGACCGTTGCCGCAGTTGGACACCATCTGTCTCGACCAATCCCACGGCCTCGTGTTCCTCGGCGCCGAGGCCCAGTTGCACAAGTACCGGACGCTCTTCGACCGGATCGACGCCGTCGCCCTCAGCCTCGAGCAGACCCGGGACCTCATCCACAACGTGATGCGAGAGATGTGAGGCATGTCGATGACCACCCCTTGGCAGAAGTCGTCCCACTGCTCCGAAGGCGCGTCCCGCGTCCGCGTATCCACCGGCTCCCCTGCCCCAACCCCCACCATCCACCTCACCGAATCCGCCGACCCCGCGCGAGCCGTGCTCGGCACCACCCCGGAGGGGTCCCGCGCCCTGCTCGACGTACTCAAAGAGGAGAAGTCCCCCTGTGTCTGACATCCCCGAGGACCTCGACTGGATCCGCGCCGCCCCCGAGGACGCGACCGGCCCCGGCCCCTGGATCGAACTGGCCTTCGGTGAAGGCGACGGCGAGGACGACCCAGAGGCCCCCGTCTACATCCGTGAGACGAGCGACCCGGACAACGTGGTCACGACGAACCGCCGTAAGTGGGACGCCTTCGTACTGGGCGTACAGGCAGGCGAGTTCGACCACTTCGTGGAGGGCGTCGAGGGCTTCGAACCGACGCCGAAGCCGGTGGAGGACTGAGCCGCCCCCCTTTCCGCATCACAGGCCTCCGAAGACAACCCCCCGCAGCCAGTCGTCGATCGCGGCGAAGTCGGCGTCCGTGAGCCCGACGGCGGAGTCGACGCGGTGGAGGAGGACCTGCCCCTGATGCCGCGCTGCCACGAAGACACGATCGAGGTCGCTGATCTCGTCGTCGACCCAGACGAAGGGCCGACCGAGCGCGATCTCGACCAGAGCCCGTGTCTTCCAGTGCGGCCCGCCCGCCGCGCCCTCCTCCTCCGCGTCCGACTCCGCGTCCGGCTCCGCGTCCGGCAGATCGGCCACGGGCAACTCCGGCAGCCCGAGCAGCGGGGCGATCACCTCGTTGGCGTCATGCATCCACGCGGTGGCCCACACCAGCTCACAGGGCAGAGCCAGCAACCGCGGCCCATGCCCCGGCACGAGCTTGGCCAGCTGCGGATTGGACGTGTGCTGCCACTGCCCCCACTGCCCGGCGGTCGCCGGCGTCGCCGCTCCGCCGTACGGCAGAAGCGTCCCGTCGACGTCCAGGAAGAGCAGTGGCCGCTGCACGAATTCGACCATTCCCCCACGCTACCGGCGGCAACGGTCAGGGCCGACGGATCACTCGGCGGCCGTGTCGATCACGCAGAAGAGGTTGCCCTCGGGGTCGGCGAGTACGACGAAGTCCGCGCCGTCGGGGTACTCCCACTCCACCCGCGTGGCCCCGAGCGCCAGCAACCGCTCCACCTCGGCCCGCTGCTCCTCGGCACTGTCGGTCCAGAGGTCGAGATGCGTACGGTCGTCCTCGTCCAGCCAGAGGAGCGGCCCGTCCCCGCCGGACGGCGCCAGCACCTCCGGTCGGCCGGGGCGGGGGGTGTGGCCGAGGGCGGCGCTCCAGAAGGCGGAGGCCCGGCCGATGTCGGACACGTTCAACACGATCGATCCGATGCGCAGCATCAGGCCAGGGTCTCAGAGGCCCCCTCGTCGTCCCAGCCTTGCTGACCGCGGAGTCCGCCCCCGGCCCGTATCCGGGAGAGGGTCAACCTCCGTCGCTCCAGGTCGAGTTCCAGGACCACGACCGTGACCTCGTCCCCGACCTCGACGACCCCGTCCGGCGTCTCCACAGCCTCCTCCGTGAGCTCGCTCAGGTGAACGAGCCCCGTCACCCCGTCGGCCACCTCCACGAACACCCCGAACGGGATCAGCTTGGTGACCCGCCCCCGCAACACCCGACCCGCCTCAGCACGGTCGGCGAACTCCCGGAAAGGATCCGGCCGCATGGCCCGCAACGACAGCCGGGCCTCCCCGTTCCAGGTGTCGAACTGCAGGAACTCGCAGGACACCCGCTCCCCGACCCGCACGACGTCCGAGGGATCGGAGAAA
Source organism: Streptomyces ipomoeae 91-03 (assembly GCF_000317595.1). Lineage (GTDB taxonomy): Bacteria > Actinomycetota > Actinomycetes > Streptomycetales > Streptomycetaceae > Streptomyces > Streptomyces ipomoeae. Next base: position 13,996 of record NZ_AEJC01000370.1, read on the forward strand.
TGCCGCCAGGAGAGTTCGGGGAAGGTGATGAAACCGACGCCGGGAAAGATCGGATGGGCGGGCCCGTCGTCCAGCGCCACGAACACCCCGAAGCTCTCGATCGAGGCGACCGTGCCGGAAAGAACCTCACCGACCCGTAGCCCGCCCAGAAACTCCCAGAGCTCCGGAGTCTCGACAGCCCTCAACCGAACCACCACCCCTCCCCTCACGCACCCGAACAAGCCCTACGCTGGCCCCAAGATCAACTAACGGGGAGCAACACGTGCGCATAGAACGCCACCGAGTCGGCGCCGCGGCGATCACGGCCGTCCGCCAGGACTTCTTCAACAGGATCGGCACCCAGCTCCGCTCCATGTCGAAGGCCGGCCCGATGACGGCAGACGAATGGTGGCTGCTCTCGGAAGAGCTCGTCGAATACCTCGCCGCCCTCTCCGTGGAAACCCCCGACCTCCACACCCCGGAGGCGAAGGCGGTCCTCGACGACGCCACCGAGGCCGCGACCGGCGCGGTCGCGTACACGGCGTACCACGGCCACGACCGCTTCCACGTCTTCCTCCCCTACATGAACTTCGGCATCACATACGAGCCGGAAGAGAACCCGGAGGAGAACCCGTCAGATAAACCGGCACACAACCCGGCAGCCCAAGCGGCACACAACCCGGCAGCCCAACCGGCAGACAACCCGGTCGCGCAAGGCACCCGGCGGCCCACCACCCTCACCCCCCACCAGTGGCTCGACGCCTTCTGTCTGGCCATCCTCTCCGACAAGGCCGAACACCACGGCGAGGCCTTCCACTTCGCCCGCGAGGCATCCCAGGAGGGCGGAGCCGGTCGCCCGCCGGTCGAACTGATCAACGGCTTCATGGCGTACGTCATCGGCGACACCGGAGACGACGACGCGAACCACCCGCCCTCCAGGACGGAGAAGCTCACCGCCCTGGACACCGCCGTCGCCCGCATCCGCACCCTGGACCACATGACCGGCGGCGCCCAGGGCCTCCTCTCTCACCCCCACACCACCGCGCTCCACGCCCTGCGCGCCCTCACCGCATGCGACCAGGCCGCCTTCCGCACCCATCTGGCCGAGCTGCTGCACCCGTACAGCACCCTCTCCGGCCCGAGCGCCCGCCCCAGCAGCCTGCTCCCCCTCGTCCCGCTCGCGCTGACGGCCCTCGCCTACCGCCAGGAGGGCTGGGAGCCCCCCATAGACACCGACTACCTCCCACACGCCCTGGTCACCGGTTTCGAGAGCCCCGGCCCACGGGTGAAGGAGTACGGCCGCGACAGGCGCCCGGACGCGGTGGCGGAACTGGCCGCCGGGCCGGTGCACCTGGAACGCCCGGACAACCCGCAGCCCCTGCACCCGCAGAGCGAGGCCTACTTCGAGGAGTACGCGCTGGAGGGCCTGACCCGGGTCGACGGAAAGCCCCTGTCCGCACCCCGCCTGGCCCAGAGCCTCACCTACCGGAACATCCTCCTCAAGGCCCGCGCCTCACTCTCCGCCGACGTCACGGACCAGCAGCTCGCCAACCTCCGCCTCGCCGCCGAGATGGGCGCCGCCCTCTTCCGTACGACCCTCGCCGAGCCCGGCACGCAGGTCGACGTGACCATCGCCGGCCGCGGCCTCACCTACCCGGCGTACCACGGCGACCAGGTCGGCCCCGGCGCCTGGCAGACCGCGGCGAACCTCGCGCTGATCACCGGCGTCCGCGAACACCTGGCCCCCGTCGTCCTGGCCGGCCCCGCCCGCCTCAGGAACGACGACTCCGCGTTCGGCTCCTACCGCAAGGCCCTCCTCATCTACCTCCAGGGCGCGGAGGACCCCGAACCCCTCACGGACAAGGCCCTGCAGGACCACGAGAAGGCCAAGAACCGGGGCTTCTTCCCACCCCCCACGATCCTCTTCTCCCAGCTGGTGGAAGGCGACGCGGAGAGCTTCAACCTGGCCCTGCTGGACGCCCTCGAATCCCATCGTGACCACTACCGCATCGCCGACCGCGCCGACACCTCCGACGCCGCCCTCAACCTGGACATCCTCGCCCTGACCTGCCACGCCCGCCGCCGAGGCTGGCCCATCCGGATCACCACCCCCTACCTCCCACCCCGCCTCCTCCAGTCGGCCAAGCCCTTCTGAGGGCCGCCTCAGGCGTTGACCTCGCCCCGCCCCGCGAACGTCAGCACGGCCCACACCACCGCGCCCCACACACAGCCCTTACACCCACATCAGGCACACTCGAACCCCGTACGACACCCAGCCCACCGAACCCAGGCCCCCATCCGACACCCCGTCAAAAGCTGAGCCCCGGCGCGAAATGAAGGCGTGAAGCGACAGCACGAAAGAGCAATAACGACGGAACCACAGCACAGGTTCCGGTTCGACCTCGTTGCCCGGCATGACCTGCCGTGATACACAGAGTGACGATACGACCCTTCGTGTACGGTTCCGCGTCCCCCGTTAGGACCCCACGCGGCCCGGAGACAAGGGATACGTACGAAACCCGCCAATCAATGACGCCAAGTCGACATACGACAGCGTCATTGTCAGCGAGAATGGGCCTGACCTCTGCGCACCCGCGCCAGAGGACGCAGTGCGGAGGCGATGCGAGCGCAGCGCAGCCACACGACGGAGCCAGCGGAACTACCCATTAGGGGCGGTGACTTACATGTTCGTAGCGGCCGACAAGGGCGACATCACCACCATCATCGGCGGAATCGCCCCGGACTGGGGGCCCTTCGGCAGCCTGGGCAACGAGGCACGCGTGATGATCGAGGTCGTGATGGCCGTCGCCATCCTCCTCTGCCTGGGCATCGCGATCTGGGGCGCCGCCAAACAGCGCATCGGTGCCACCGCCCTGCGCGACACCTTCAGTGCCGAACAGGGCAAGGGCCTCATCATCGCCGGCCTCACCGGCGTCTTCATCATCGGTTCCCTGGGCACGCTCTTCACCATCGTGTACGGCATGGCCGTGTAGCGCGGCGGCCGGCCCTCGTCCCGGCCGGGCACGCACTACCGGTTCGCCCGGTTCCCCCACTACCCCACCCGTCCGTCGTGCCCACCGGCTGAGGTTGCGTCTCCCTGATGTCGAGTCACCACACCGCGCCCGCGCGGGAACCAGCGCGGCTACCGTCGTACTGTTACGCGTCTCACCACGTGTACGCGTTCGAGTACGGCGTCGATGTTGAAGGGGCGTGCGCGGTATGAGTCTCGGCGACGAGCGCGGGTACGGCGAGTCCTCGCGCGCCGGTGACGACGGAACCTACGGCGGTTACGCCGGCACCGGCCAGACCCGCACCCGCCTCCCCGAACGCGGCACCGACCCCTACGGCGGCGCCCCCCGCCGAGGCCGCTCCTCCTCCAGAAGCCTCGTCACCATCGTCGGCGTGGTCGTCCTCCTGATCGCCGCCATCGCTTTCGCGAACCGCGGCGGCAACAGCGGTGGCGACGGAAGCTCCGGGGGTGACCAGACGGAGACGGCCCCTACGGCGGCTTCGGGGGAGCAGCCGGTCGGCACCAAGGCCAGCGGCATCCCCTCCGGCTTCGCGCACGACCGGCAGGGCGCCGAATCCGCGGCGGCCAACTACGCCGTCGTACTGGTCTCGGCCGACATCCTCAAGCCCGTCCGGCGCAGCGAGATCGTCCAGCAGGTCATCGTCCCGGACAAGGCGGCCGACCTGGAGGACAGCCTCAACAAGGCCTACAGCACGGACTTCCTGACCAAGCTCGGCCTGGACAAGAACGGCAACGCCCCGACGGGCGGCACCTACGTCTCCCGCACCATGCCGGTCGGCACCAAGGTCACCGCCTACTCGAACACCGCCGCGACGGTCGAGGTCTGGTGCACCGGAGTGTTCGGCATGGCGGCGGAGGACACCACCAACCCGGTCACCAGCGACTGGTTCACCATGACCCTCCAGCTGCGCTGGGCCGACGACGACTGGAAGGTCGACAGTTTCTCCCGGAAGGCAGGCCCCGCGCCGGTCAACGGCGACAACAGGGTCTCGGCATCCGATGAGATCTCGAAGGCCGTGGAAGAGTACGGAGGGTTCACGTATGCCAGGTAGCCCGCGTCGCGTACTCAAGCTCGCCGGGGCGGTGACGGCCATCCAGTTCGGCGCCGTCCTGCTGGCGACCCGAGCCGCAGCCGAACCCACACCGTCGGCATCGCCATCGGCGTCGCCGTCACCCTCGGCCAGTGACGACTCCTGCTCGCTGCTCTCCGGCGAGGCCCGGAGGTTCTGCGAAAGCGACAGCGGGGGCGGTACCGGAGGCTCGGGCGGCACCGGTACGACGCCCAACGACCTCACCTCCACCCTCGACCCCCTCTCCTCCCTGGCCCAAGGCTGCGCCGACGCCGCCTCCTGGACCATCGACAAGCTGTCGGCCGCGGTGAACGAGACGGCGAACGTCGACTTCACGAACCCGAAGTTCCTGCAGCAGTACGCCGTGGTGTTCGCGGCGTCGACGATCCTGACGCTCGTCCTGTGGCTGCTGGCGGTGGCGAAGCGGGCCGTACGGGGCGTGCCCCTGACGACGGCCCTGTCCGAAGCCGTCGGCTTCCTCTGGCTCACCGTCCTCGCCTCGGCCTTCACCCCCCTGATCCTCTACACGGTCGTATCGGCGACCGACGGAGTGACCGAGGTCCTGGCCAAGGCCACCGGCGACCAGACGGACACCTTCTTCGGCAACTTCTCCGAGGCCCTCAAGAAGGGCGAGGACATCGGCGGCGGGCCCATCATGCTCATCGTCGTCTCCCTCGTCTCCATCCTCGCCGCCGGCGTCCTCTGGCTGGAGCTCGTCATCCGCGCCGCCCTGCTCTACGTCGGCGCGCTGCTCGGGACGGTCGTCTACGCCGGCCTGGTCGACAAGAACCTGTGGGGCCACGTCCGCCGCTGGGCGGGCATCATGATCGCGGTCATCCTCATCAAGCCCGTCATCGTGATCGTCCTCGGACTCGCCGGCGCCCTGTCCGCCGACGACGGCCCGGACGCCTTCTCCGCCGTGGTCTCCGGCCTCGCCATAATCCTCCTCGCCATCTTCGCCTCGGCGATGATCTACCGCTTCGTCCCGGGCTTCGGCGACGAGATCGCGGGCTCCCGCAACAACCGCCTGATGCGGGGCGCCGAGGGCAAGGCCGCGGCCGTCATCAGCTCCCCGGCCACCCTCGTCGCCCAGGGCATCAAGACCCACAGCACCCGGGCCGACAACAACGGCGGCGGAGGCGGCAGCGCCCCCCGCCCGTCCAACCCCGCGTCCGGCGGCGTGGCGGCCCACAGCTCCCGTACGGCCGGCGGTGGCGGCGGAACCATCCCCTCCGCCGCACCCCCGCCCCGTTCGAGCCCGACCAACACCCCCCACGCCAGTAACACCCGAAACAGCAATCGCCCGGGAGGTGAAGGGCGTTGACGACCGAGTCCCATCTGTCCCATCCGGTCACGCCCCGCCGTACATATCTGATCGGCCGCGCCCGGCCGAACGCGATCATCGGCCGGAACCGCGAGTCCGGCGAGATCGCGCTGATCATCGCGGGCGCGTTCCTCGGCATGATGTGCGGTCTCCTCGTTCCGGTCCTCGTACCGCGCATCGCCCTGCTCACCGGCTTCCCGCTCCTCGCGCTGGCAGCCGTCTACGTGCCGTACAAACGGCGGACGTTCTACAAGTGGTTCGAGATCAACCGCAGCTACAAACGCACGCTCCGCCGCGGCACCACCTACCGCTCCGCCGCCATGGAGGCCGGCACCCACCTCGACGGCCGCGAGGTCGAGATCGGCCCGCCCCCGGGCATCGGCCGCATCACCTGGCTGGCCGCCCCCTTCGGCCCCGACGAGATCGCCGTACTGCTGCACGCGGACCGCCGCACCGTCACCGCCGCCATCGAGATCGAGGGCCCGGGCGTCGGCCTGCGCGACTCCGAGGACCAGGAAGCCCTCGTCGACCGCTTCGGCACCCTCCTCAAGCACGTGGCCAACGGCGACGGCTTCGTCACCCGGCTGCAAATGCTCGCGCGTACGCTCCCGGCCGACCCGGACGCCCACGCCAAGGACGTGGCCCAGCGCGGCGACGACCGCGCCCCGGCCTGGCTGCAGCAGTCGTACGACCAACTGCAGTCCATGGTCTCCACCAGCAGTGAGCAGCACCGCGCGTACCTCGTCGCCTGTATGCACTACACCCGCGAACTGGCCGCCGAGGCGCACGCCATGGCCCGCGCGTCCCGTCCGCAGGGCAAGAAGCTCGACAAGGACGCGGGCCTCGCCGTCGTCATGGCCCGTGAGCTGACGGACATCTGCTCGCGCCTCCAGGAGGCCGACATCCGCGTACGGCAGCCGCTCGGCCAGGGCCGCCTCGCCTCCCTCATCCACTCCATGTACGACCCGGACCACCCCATCGACCACATCCAGGCCATGACCAAGCGCAACGCCTGGCCGGCCGAGCTGGACGCGATGGAGCCGGACTACCTCCAGGCCAAGACCCGCGAGTCCTCCACCCGTGCCCCCTGGTGCCACGCCACGGCCTGGGTGAAGGAGTGGCCGATGACCCCGGTCGGCGTCAACTTCCTGGCACCCCTCCTGGTCCACACCCCGGACGTCATCCGCACGGTCGCCGTCACGATGGACCTGGAGCCGACCGAGGTCGCCATCGAGCGCATGCTCACCGAGAAGACGAACGACGAGGCGGAGGCATCCCGCGCCGCCAAGATGAACCGCACCGTCGACCCCCGCGACGTCGCCTCCCACTCCCGCCTCGACCAGCGCGGCGAGGACCTGGCGAGCGGCGCCGCCGGCGTCAACCTGGTCGGCTACATCACCGTCTCCTCCCGCTCCCCGGAGGCACTGAACCGCGACAAGCGGACCATAAGGGCCTCGGCCGGCAAGTCGTATCTGAAGCTGGAGTGGTGCGACCGCGAACACCACCGCGCCTTCGTCAACACGCTCCCGTTCGCCACCGGAATCCGAAGGTAGGGCTGTCGCGATGCGGGATCATCCGATCCAACGGCAACCGGAGGTGAAGCGCTGATGCGGGACCCGCTGTCCGTCCTCACGGAAGCCTTCACCTCTTTCCTCTTCGGCAAGGTCGAGACGACGCGCCTGCCCGTGCGCACGTCCACGGGCCAGGCCCAGGCGGTCTACCTCCCGACCGCCGCCCCCGGCCTCGGCGACTCCGGCGTGATCATCGGTCGCGAGGTCTACTCCGGCAAGGGCTACATCTACGACCCCTTCCAGCTCTACGGCCAACAGCTCCCCGCCCCGCACTGGCTCGTCCTCGGCGAGTCCGGCAACGGCAAGTCGGCCCTGGAGAAGACGTACGTCCTGCGCCAGCTCCGCTTCCGCGACCGCCAGGTCGTGGTCCTCGACGCCCAGGGCGAGGACGGCGTCGGCGAATGGAACCTCATCGCGCAGGAACTGGGCATAACTCCCATCCGCCTGGACCCGACGGCCGCCCTGGACCACGGCATCCGCCTGAACCCCCTCGACCCCTCGATCACGACGACGGGCCAGCTGGCCCTGCTCCGCACGATCATCGAGGTCGCGATGGGCCACGGCCTGGACGAACGTGCGGGCTTCGCCCTGAAGGTCGCACACGCGTACGTCAACGAGACGATCGTCGAACGCCAGCCGGTCCTCACCGACATCGTCGAGCAGCTCCGCCACCCCGAGCCGGAGTCCGCGGAGGCGATGAACGTCGCCATAGACGATGTACGCGCCTGGGGCCTGGACGTCGCCCTGGTCCTGGACCGTCTGGTCGACGGCGACCTGCGCGGCATGTTCGACGGCCCGACGACGGTCGGCATCGACCTGGACGCCCCGCTGATCGTCTTCGACCTGTCCCACATCGACCGCAACTCCATCGCCATGCCCATCCTCATGGCGATCGTCGGTGTCTGGCTGGAGCACACCTGGATCCGCCCCGACCGGAAGAAGCGCATCTTCCTGGTCGAGGAGGCCTGGCACATCATCAACAGCCCGTTCGTCGCCCAGCTCTTCCAGCGCCTGCTGAAGTTCGGCCGCCGGCTCGGCCTGTCCTTCGTCGCGGTCGTCCACCACCTCTCGGACGTCATCGACGGAGCGGCGGCGAAGGAGGCCGCGGCCATCCTCAAGATGGCGTCGACAAGGACGATCTACGCCCAGAAGGCCGACGAGGCCCGGGCGACGGGCCGCGTCCTGGGCCTCCCCCGCTGGGCGGTGGAGATCATCCCCACCCTCACCCCCGGCATCGCGGTCTGGGACGTCAACGGCAACGTCCAGGTCGTCAAACACCTGGTCACCGAGACCGAACGCCCCCTCGTCTTCACCGACCGCGCCATGACCGAGTCCTCCAACGACCACCTCCTGGACGACGATGCCCTCCGCGCCGCCGAACTGGAGGCCGAGGAACGAGCAGCCGCCTTCGTCGAACACCAGCTGAGCGACGTGGACGGGTACGGCTCCTCCGAGTCCACGGTGGCCTGAACGGTCTGCCCGGGCTGGGGAACGACGTGAACGGTGACGGCGTGAACGGGGAAGCGGCGGCGTGAGCCGCGGCGGAGGAAACGGCAACGGCGTGAACGGCGGCGCGAGATGAGACCAGACGACCGGCACCCCCAGCAGGGCAGCGGAGGCGGCGGCATCCCGGACGGCCTGTTGCTCGCCGTCCTCGGCTTCCTGCTGGGCGGCACTCTCCTGGTCTGGACGGCCACCGGTCTGGCCGGCCTCCTCGCCCACGGCTCCTGGCCCGACGGCGTGACGTTCACCCGCACACCCATGGCCGTACGCGGCCTGCTCTCCGATCCCCAGGACATCGCCGCCGCCTGGCCGGACACCCCGTCCGCCCAGCTCTCCGGCTACGGCCTCGTCTGGGGCCTCTTCATCAGCCAGCTCATGGTCCTCATCGTCCTGACCGTCTTCGTCATGGGCACGCTGGCCCGCTGGAGGGCCGTACGAGCGCGGGAGAAGGCGCTACGGACCCAGAGGCGCGCCCAGCCCGCGCGGGAGGCCCAGCCCCGGCCACAGGGCCGGAGCACGGCTGTCACGGGCCCGCCGACCGCCGGGGACCAGCACAGCGCCACGCCCCCGGCCACCGAATCACCCGCTGTGCCGACCAAATCGCTTCCGGAGCCCAGGAACGGCACCGCTGCTCCGCTCACCCACGGAGTCATAGCTCCGCTCGGCCAGGAAGTCACAGCTCCGCTGCCCCACACCACGGTGGCTCAACCGGCCCCCTCCAGGGCCGCAGACCTCCCGGCGATGCCGACGACATCACCGATGCCCACCATGTCGGCGACGCAGTCGGCGCCCTCCGTACTCCCCTCGGCACTCCCGCCGGTCATCCTCGGCCCCGCCGAATCCCGCCGCCCCGCCGCGGCCCAGGCCGTACGCGAGGCCGAGGGACCCGCGCTGGTGATCACATCGGACCCCATACTCTGGTCGGACACGAAGGACGCCCGCGCGAAACTGGGCCCAGTCCTCCTCTACGACCCCACACACCTCTGCGACACCCCGGCCCGCCTCCACTGGTCCCCGACGACCGGCTGCGAGGACAAGCCCACCGCGGTGGCCAGGTCAGCGGCTCTCCTCGCCCCGATCCGCCCCACGGCGAAGATCGACCAGGCCGTGGCGGACACCGCGGAAACACTCCTACGGAGCTACCTGCACGCGGCTGCGATAGACGGCCGTACGATCCGCCACCTCCACCGCTGGGCCCAGGGCACCGGCGTCCAGGAGGCCGTACGCACGTTGCGCACCAACCCGAAGGCGGCCCCCGGCGCCGCGGGCGAACTGGAGTCGGCCCTGACGTCCCACCCCGAGCGCCGGGACATGGCCCAACAGTTGACGTCCCGAGCCCTGTCCGCCCTCTCCACGGTCAACATCCGGGAATCCTGCACTCCAAACCGGTCGGACTCCATGGCCTTGGATTCCTTTCTCCACGAGGGGGGAACGCTTTATGTGGTCGGCACGCCCATCGAGGACCCCAAGGCGAACCCGTCCGCCATGCCCTTGCTGACGGCCCTGGCCTCAAGCGTGGTCGAGCGCGGCCGGCGCGTGGCCGAACGGTCATCCTCCGGCCGCCTCGACCCACCACTCATCCTGATCCTGGACGACGTGGCAGCCGTGGCTCCCCTCCCCCAACTCCCGGGCCTGCTGAGCACCGGCCGAGAGCAAGGCCTCCCCACCCTGGCCCTCCTCCGCTCCCGCGAACAGGCCAGATCCCGCTGGCCGAACCTCGAACTCCCGCTGCCGTAACGCCTCACATAGTCGAGACGTCCGGCTGGTCCTCCGCGGGCACCGCATACCCGGGAACGGACGGCCACCGCACGGTCAACACCACGGACTCCTCCTCGGCAACCCAGGAGTGATCCACTCCGCGGCCCCAGACGACGTAGTCGCCCTGGCGTTCCAGCACGACGCTACGTCCGGGAAAATCCACCCGGAAACGACCGCTGATCAACACCTGCAGAGCCGTGCGTTCCTCACCCCGAACCCACTGCGCCCGTCTGTCACCACGCGGATGGACACCCCACTTGATCTCCACCGCGTCACTGTGCCGAGGATCGCCGACCGCCTTGAAATGCCCGAGCAGCCAGCCACGGTCCAGCGCCGCGTCCTTGCCCGCATTGCCCACATACACGCTGTCGTCCATGCCGCCGAACGCTAACACCAGGCGCACCGGCACCCCCTACGCCAGCTCGAGCACGTACTCCAGCTCCCGTCCCGAATCCTTCTGCACAGCCACCCCAGTGCCCACAAACCCGATCCGCCGATAGAACGCCGCGGCCCGCCCGTTCCCCTCATGCACGAACAACCGCACCCGCTGGAGCCCCACCTCACGGGCCCACGCCAAGGCAGCCGCGAACAACGCCTCGCCCACGCCCTTCCCGCGATGCCCCTCCCGCAGGAACACCCCCACAAGATGCCCCTGTCGCCGCTCAACCATCTCCCCGAAGTAGTCCCGCACGCCGGCCTCCTCCACCAGCACGGTCACACTCCCGACCCACCCCTCACCACGGCCGTCGTCCCCCACGACCTCCGCGACAATCTGCTGCCGCTCCCGAACCCCCTCGGCGGCCCCCTCCGTCCGCTCCTTCCAGTAGGCGTCCGACCGTTCAACGGCATCCTCATACCTCTCCAGAAAGGCAAGATGCGCGATCGGATCCCGAAGCGCAGCCAACCGCAATTCCCGCACTTCCCGCCACTCCTCGGCACGGATGGACCGGATCACATACCCCTCGGGGACACTCATAGACGGATGCATGCAACCACCGTAACGACAAACGCAAAAAGGCCCACACCATTTCTGGTGTGGGCCTTTCGCACTATTTGTTCGGCGGTGTCCTACTCTCCCACAGGGTCCCCCCTGCAGTACCATCGGCGCTGTAAGGCTTAGCTTCCGGGTTCGGAATGTAACCGGGCGTTTCCCTCACGCTATGACCACCGAAACACTATGAAACTGTCAACACCCGCACCGCCACCACCCGGGCAGCGGGGTCGTTCGTGGTTTCAGAACCAACACAGTGGACGCGAGCAACTGAGGACAAGCCCTCGGCCTATTAGTACCGGTCACCTCCACACGTTACCGTGCTTCCAGATCCGGCCTATCAACCCAGTCGTCTACTGGGAGCCTTACCCCATCAAGTGGGTGGGAGTCCTCATCTCGAAGCAGGCTTCCCGCTTAGATGCTTTCAGCGGTTATCCCTCCCGAACGTAGCCAACCAGCCATGCCCTTGGCAGAACAACTGGCACACCAGAGGTTCGTCCGTCCCGGTCCTCTCGTACTAGGGACAGCCCTTCTCAAGACTCCTACGCGCACAGCGGATAGGGACCGAACTGTCTCACGACGTTCTAAACCCAGCTCGCGTACCGCTTTAATGGGCGAACAGCCCAACCCTTGGGACCGACTCCAGCCCCAGGATGCGACGAGCCGACATCGAGGTGCCAAACCATCCCGTCGATATGGACTCTTGGGGAAGATCAGCCTGTTATCCCCGGGGTACCTTTTATCCGTTGAGCGACGGCGCTTCCACAAGCCACCGCCGGATCACTAGTCCCGACTTTCGTCCCTGCTCGACCCGTCGGTCTCACAGTCAAGCTCCCTTGTGCACTTACACTCACCACCTGATTGCCAACCAGGCTGAGGGAACCTTTGGGCGCCTCCGTTACCCTTTGGGAGGCAACCGCCCCAGTTAAACTACCCATCAGACACTGTCCCCGATCCGGATCACGGACCCGGGTTAGACATCCAGCACGACCAGACTGGTATTTCAACGACGACTCCCACCGAACTGGCGTCCGATGCTCACAGTCTCCCAGCTATCCTACACAAGCCGAACCGAACACCAATATCAAACTGTAGTAAAGGTCCCGGGGTCTTTCCGTCCTGCTGCGCGAAACGAGCATCTTTACTCGTAGTGCAATTTCACCGGGCCTATGGTTGAGACAGTCGAGAAGTCGTTACGCCATTCGTGCAGGTCGGAACTTACCCGACAAGGAATTTCGCTACCTTAGGATGGTTATAGTTACCACCGCCGTTTACTGGCGCTTAAGTTCTCAGCTTCGCCACCCCGAAGAATGACTAACCGGTCCCCTTAACGTTCCAGCACCGGGCAGGCGTCAGTCCGTATACATCGCCTTACGGCTTCGCACGGACCTGTGTTTTTAGTAAACAGTCGCTTCTCGCTGGTCTCTGCGGCCACCCCCAGCTCAGGATGTAAAACCCATCACCGGGTGTGGCCCCCCTTCTCCCGAAGTTACGGGGGCATTTTGCCGAGTTCCTTAACCATAGTTCACCCGAACGCCTCGGTATTCTCTACCAGACCACCTGAGTCGGTTTAGGGTACGGGCCGCCATGAAACTCGCTAGAGGCTTTTCTCGACAGCATAGGATCATCCACTTCACCACAATCGGCTCGGCATCAGGTCTCAGCCACACGCACGACGGATTTACCTATCGCACGGCCTACACCCTTACCCCGGGACAACCACCGCCCGGGATGGACTACCTTCCTGCGTCACCCCATCACTCACCTACTAACCGCTTGGACCGGCGGCTCCACCACTCCCCTCAACTCCGAAGAGATCAGGGCGGCTTCACGGCCTTAGCATCACGATGCTCGATGTTTGACGCTTCACAGCGGGTACCGGAATATCAACCGGTTATCCATCGACTACGCCTGTCGGCCTCGCCTTAGGTCCCGACTTACCCTGGGCAGATCAGCTTGACCCAGGAACCCTTGGTCAATCGGCGCAAACGTTTCTCACGTTTGTATCGCTACTCATGCCTGCATTCTCACTCGTCAACCGTCCACAACTACCTTCCGGTGCTGCTTCACCCGGCAGACGACGCTCCCCTACCCATCCCAGCAGGCGTTGGCCCTCACACTGGAATGACACGACTTCGGCGGTACGCTTGAGCCCCGCTACATTGTCGGCGCGGAATCACTAGACCAGTGAGCTATTACGCACTCTTTCAAGGGTGGCTGCTTCTAAGCCAACCTCCTGGTTGTCTCTGCGACTCCACATCCTTTCCCACTTAGCGTACGCTTAGGGGCCTTAGTCGATGCTCTGGGCTGTTTCCCTCTCGACCATGGAGCTTATCCCCCACAGTCTCACTGCCGCGCTCTCACTTACCGGCATTCGGAGTTTGGCTAAGGTCAGTAACCCGGTAGGGCCCATCGCCTATCCAGTGCTCTACCTCCGGCAAGAAACACACGACGCTGCACCTAAATGCATTTCGGGGAGAACCAGCTATCACGGAGTTTGATTGGCCTTTCACCCCTAACCACAGGTCATCCCCCAGGTTTTCAACCCTGGTGGGTTCGGTCCTCCACGAAGTCTTACCTCCGCTTCAACCTGCCCATGGCTAGATCACTCCGCTTCGGGTCTTGAGCGCGCTACTACACCGCCCTGTTCGGACTCGCTTTCGCTACGGCTACCCCACCCGGGTTAACCTCGCAACACACCGCAAACTCGCAGGCTCATTCTTCAAAAGGCACGCAGTCACGAGATGGAAGCAAGCTTCCATCCGACGCTCCCACGGCTTGTAGGCACACGGTTTCAGGTACTATTTCACTCCCCTCCCGGGGTACTTTTCACCATTCCCTCACGGTACTATCCGCTATCGGTCACCAGGGAATATTTAGGCTTAGCGGGTGGTCCCGCCAGATTCACACGGGATTTCTCGGGCCCCGTGCTACTTGGGTGTCTCTCCAACGAGCCGTACAGATTTCAGCTACGGGGGTCTTACCCTCTACGCCGGACCTTTCGCATGTCCTTCGCCTATCCATACGGTTTCTGACTCGTCCCACGGCCGGCAGACCGTGAAAAAGAGATCCCACAACCCCCACGACGCAACCCCTGCCGGGTCTCACACGCCATAGGTTTGGCCTCATCCAGTTTCGCTCGCCACTACTCCCGGAATCACGGTTGTTTTCTCTTCCTGCGGGTACTGAGATGTTTCACTTCCCCGCGTTCCCTCCACTTGCCCTATGTGTTCAGGCAAGGGTGACAGCCCATGACGACTGCCGGGTTTCCCCATTCGGACACCCCCGGATCAAAGCCTGGTTGACGACTCCCCGGGGCCTATCGCGGCCTCCCACGTCCTTCATCGGTTCCTGGTGCCAAGGCATCCACCGTGCGCCCTTAAAAACTTGGCCACAGATGCTCGCGTCCACTGTGCAGTTCTCAAACAACGACCAACCACCCGTCACACACCACATCACGCGGTGCTGCACCGGGGCCGGCATCGTGAAGGGCGAGCAACGCTCGCACCCTCAGACACCCAACAGCGTGCCCGGCACGGTCAGCCGACCAGATCAGCGTTCCACGCCCCCAGCAGGGGCAGTACTAGCGCCTGGTCCGTCCCGACCGTGCCGAATAATCAACGTTCCACCCATGAGCTGACCACCGCCAGACATTCGCTGGCGTAGTGGCTCTGGCTGCCTCGCGGCAGCTAGATGCTCCTTAGAAAGGAGGTGATCCAGCCGCACCTTCCGGTACGGCTACCTTGTTACGACTTCGTCCCAATCGCCAGTCCCACCTTCGACAGCTCCCTCCCGCAAGGGGTTGGGCCACCGGCTTCGGGTGTTACCGACTTTCGTGACGTGACGGGCGGTGTGTACAAGGCCCGGGAACGTATTCACCGCAGCACTGCTGATCTGCGATTACTAGCAACTCCGACTTCATGGGGTCGAGTTGCAGACCCCAATCCGAACTGAGACAGGCTTTTTGAGATTCGCTCCGCCTCACGGCTTCGCAGCTCATTGTACCTGCCATTGTAGCACGTGTGCAGCCCAAGACATAAGGGGCATGATGACTTGACGTCGTCCCCACCTTCCTCCGAGTTGACCCCGGCAGTCTCCTGTGAGTCCCCACCACCCCGAAGGGCGTGCTGGCAACACAGAACAAGGGTTGCGCTCGTTGCGGGACTTAACCCAACATCTCACGACACGAGCTGACGACAGCCATGCACCACCTGTACACCGACCACAAGGGGGACCCTGTCTCCAGGGTTTTCCGGCGTATGTCAAGCCTTGGTAAGGTTCTTCGCGTTGCGTCGAATTAAGCCACATGCTCCGCTGCTTGTGCGGGCCCCCGTCAATTCCTTTGAGTTTTAGCCTTGCGGCCGTACTCCCCAGGCGGGGAACTTAATGCGTTAGCTGCGGCACCGACGACGTGGAATGTCGCCAACACCTAGTTCCCACCGTTTACGGCGTGGACTACCAGGGTATCTAATCCTGTTCGCTCCCCACGCTTTCGCTCCTCAGCGTCAGTAATGGCCCAGAGATCCGCCTTCGCCACCGGTGTTCCTCCTGATATCTGCGCATTTCACCGCTACACCAGGAATTCCGATCTCCCCTACCACACTCCAGTCTGCCCGTATCGAATGCAGACCCGGGGTTAAGCCCCGGGCTTTCACATCCGACGCGACAGACCGCCTACGAGCTCTTTACGCCCAATAATTCCGGACAACGCTCGCGCCCTACGTATTACCGCGGCTGCTGGCACGTAGTTAGCCGGCGCTTCTTCTGCAGGTACCGTCACTTGCGCTTCTTCCCTGCTGAAAGAGGTTTACAACCCGAAGGCCGTCATCCCTCACGCGGCGTCGCTGCATCAGGCTTGCGCCCATTGTGCAATATTCCCCACTGCTGCCTCCCGTAGGAGTCTGGGCCGTGTCTCAGTCCCAGTGTGGCCGGTCGCCCTCTCAGGCCGGCTACCCGTCGTCGCCTTGGTGAGCCGTTACCTCACCAACAAGCTGATAGGCCGCGGGCTCATCCTTCACCGCCGGAGCTTTCCACGCACATCGGATGCCCGAGCGCGTCGTATCCGGTATTAGACCCCGTTTCCAGGGCTTGTCCCAGAGTGAAGGGCAGATTGCCCACGTGTTACTCACCCGTTCGCCACTAATCCCCACCGAAGCGGTTCATCGTTCGACTTGCATGTGTTAAGCACGCCGCCAGCGTTCGTCCTGAGCCAGGATCAAACTCTCCGTGAATGTGTACCGGTAATCCGGTGCGCACACACGAGAGCGGAACCACCGGAGGAATGATCCGATGGTTCACAGCGTCCTCGCTGTGTTTGTTTCAAAGGAACCTCGACCACCGGAAATGTTTCCGGCGGACGGGGTATCAACATATCTGGCGTTGATTTTTGGCACACTGTTGAGTTCTCAAGGAACGGACGCTTCCTTCGTACTCACCCGAGCTGTTCCTCTCGGGCTTTCCTCCGGGCGCTTCCCTTCGGTCTTGCGTTTCCGACTCTACCAGATCTTTTTCCGATCCGATTTCCTCGGTGCTTTCCAGGTTTCCGCTTCCGCGTTTCCCTTTCCGGCGGTTCCGACTCTATCAGATCCTTTCGGGCCTGATTCCCAGTCAGAGGGGGGTTGTCTTTGCGGCTGTTGGGCCGTTCCGACGTCCAAACCTTAGCGGATCTGCTCGGCAGTTCCCAATCGGGCTGTCGAACCCGAATCGAATTGAATTCGGCGTGCCGAATTCACCCCGGCTGGGAGATCGCGCTGGTTGGTTTGGGTGCCGCTTGAGCGGCCGAGGTGCTGTCGCAGAACCGTTACGTCTCCGCGGCAACCCGAAGAACTCTACTGGTCGACGGGTGGACTGTCAAGTGTCCCCAAGGTGGGGTGGAGTCAAACCTCCATGCCTCAAGAGTACGACTTCAGTCCAGGTCGCTGAGCCGGCCGCCGGCGTCCGGCTGGGCGTGCTCGACGCGGCGCAGGAGACGGGTCAGGACCTCGCCCAGGACGGCACGCTCGACAGGAGTGAGGTCTTGGAGCAGGTCCTCCTCGAAGACCGAGGCGAGGCGCATGGCCTCGAGCCACTTCTCGCGGCCCTCAGGAGTGAGCTCCACGATGACGCGTACGCGGTTGGTCTCGTCGCGCTCCCTCGTCACCAGGCCTTCGGCGACCATCCGGTCGATGCGGTGAGTCATGGCGGCCGGGGTGAGGCCGAGCCGCTTGGCGAGGTCGCTCGGGCCCATGCGGTACGGGGCCCCGGAGAGGACGAGGGCCTTGAGGACCTCCCACTCGGCGTTGCTGATGCCGAGGGCCGCGGTCTGGCGGCCGTAGGCGACGTTCATGCGGCGGTTGAGGCGGGAGAGCGCCGAGACGATCTTCTCGACCTGGGGGTCCAGGTCCTGGAACTCGCGCTGGTAGGCGGCGATCTGCTCTTCGAGTGTCGGCTCCGCGGCGCCGGGGGTGTCGCCCATGGGCCGCAGTATGGCACGTCACCGCTTGGCATCGAAGTCCTTCGAGGTGTAGTGTTTAGCTTCGAAGTATTCAGGTCTAACGCTTGGATGGTTGGACTGGGGGCTTCCCTTAGCAAGGCAGGTGAACTTGACCAGGGGGGTGGGCGCAGCGATGCGTCGGATTCAGGTGGGGAACGCGCTCGGTGCGTTCGGACTCGGCTTCACCGTCCCGTATCTGTACGTGTACGTGGCGCAGGTGCGGGAGCTCGGTGCTGTGACGGCGGGGCTCGTGCTCGCGGTCTTCGCCGTGGCCGCGCTGGTGGTGCTGCCGTTCGCCGGGCGGGCGATAGTGCGGCGTGGCCCGCTTCCGGTGTTGCTCACCGCCCTGGTCACCGCCGCCGTCGGATCGCTGAGTCTGGGGCTGGCCGCCGGGGTGACGACCGTGCTGTTGTCCGCCGCGGCGCTCGGGGCCGGGCAGGCCGTGATGCAGTCGGCGCTCGCCACGATGATCGTCGACTGTTCGGGGCCGGAGACCCGGTCGCGAGCCTTCGCGACCCAGTTCTTTCTGCAGAACCTCGGGCTCGGTGTCGGTGGGCTGATAGGCGGGCACCTCGTCGATGCCACACGCGCGGGGTCCTTCACCCTCCTGTTCTCCGTCCAGGCCGCGATCTTTCTGCTGCTCGTGGGCGTGATGGCGACCGTGCGGATGCCTCGGGCGCCGCAGGTCGAGGGGGCGCCGGCGGGGACTGCCAAGGGGAGCTGGAAGCAGCTGCTCGGTAACCGAGCCATGGTGCAGTTGTGTGTGCTCGGGTTCGTGCTGTTCTTCGCCTGCTATGGGCAGTTCGAGTCGGGGCTCAGTGCGTACGGGGTGGAGGCGGCCGGGATATCGACGTCCGCGCTTGGTACGGCGCTCGCGGCGAACACCGCGGTGATCGTGGTGGCGCAGTTCGCCGTACTGCGGTTCGTGGAGCGGCGTCGGCGGTCTCGGGTGATCGCGTGTGTGGGGCTGATCTGGGCCGTTGCCTGGGGTGTGGCCGGGGTCGCGGGGCTCGGGCAGGTGAGTCAGGCCATGGCCACGGCGGCGTTCGTGTCGGCGTATGCGTTGTTCGGGTTGGGGGAGGCGATGTTGTCGCCGACGGTGGCTCCGCTGGTGGCCGACCTCGCGCCTGCGGGGATGGCTGGGCAGTACAACTCCGCGTTCGCCCTGGTGAAGCAGCTGGCGTTGGCCGTGGGGCCGGCGGTGGGTGGGCCCATGGGGGCGTCGTTGCACGTGGCGTATGTGGTCGTGTTTCTGCTGTTCTCGGTGGGGATTGCTGTGCTGGCGATACGGCTCGGGCGGGAGCTCACGCCGGTGCAGGATCAGCCGAGGCTTGTGGGGAGCCGGGTGGTTGCGCGGGGTGGGGCTGCTGCGGAGTCGGCCGGGGCACGGGCCTGAGGGTTTCCGCCCTCGCCTCCCTTACCCCTCCCATCCCAGGGGCGGCGCCCCCTTCGCCCCCGCCACGGGGCTCCGCTCCCGGACCCCGCCCAGGGGCGCTGCGCCCCCTGGCACCACCCCCCGCTGAATTTTCGGGACATCCGCGTCCCGAAGGGAGCGCGGGGCTGTGACCCAGGCGGCTCCGCCGCGTGGCGTGGCCGGCGCGCCCGCACCCGCACCCCGAGCTCGGCGGCTAATGCGGCGTCGCTCGCGGTAGGGCGAATTCGCACCAGACCGCCTTGCCGCCGCCGGGGGCTCGGCGGCTGCCCCAGTTGGAGGCGATGGCGGCGATGATGGCGATGCCACGACCGGACTCGTCGCCGGGTTCGGCTCGGCGGCGGCGCGGGAGGTGGTCGTTGCCGTCGGTGACCTCGACGATGAGGCGGCGGTCGGTGCGGCGAAGGCGTAGGCGCATGGGTGGGGTGCCGTGTTGGAGGGAGTTGGCGACGAGTTCGCTGGCTGCCAGGACGCCCAGGTCGTGGAGGTCCGGGGGGAAGCGCCAGCTGGTGAGGACTCCGGAGGCGAAGGCTCGGGCTCGGGGGGCCGCCTCGACGCCGCCCAGCAGCTCCAGTGCCGCGTTGCGGAACAGGTCGCTGTCGGGGCCCGTGCGGGCCGGGTGCTGGAGGACCAGGACTGCTACGTCGTCGTCATGGTCCGCCGTGACGCCGGTTGAGCGGACCAGGCGGTCGCAGATGACCTGGGGGGTGCCGGTGGCGCCGGCCAGGGCTCGTTCCAGGGCCGCGATGCCCTCGTCGAGATCCTCGTTGCGGCGTTCCACCAGGCCGTCCGTGTAGAGGACGGCGGTGGAGCCGGGGCCGAGGGGGACCGAGCCGGAGGAGTGCATCCAGCCGCCGGTGCCGAGCGGGGGGCCGGTCGGTTCGTCGGTGCGCAGGACCGTGCCGCTCTCGTCGCGGACAAGGATCGGGAGGTGGCCGGCGGAGGCGTAGACCAGGCGGCCCTCGTTGGGGTCGTGGACGGCGTAGACACAGGTGGCGATCTGGTTGGCGTCGATCTCGGTGGCCAGGCCGTCCAGCAGTTGCAGGACCTCGTGCGGAGGGAGGTCCAGGCGGGCGTAGGCGCGGACCGCCGTGCGGAGTTGGCCCATCACGGCCGCCGCTCGTACGCCTCGGCCCATGACGTCGCCGATGACCAGGGCCGTGCGACCGCCGCCGAGGGTGATGACGTCGTACCAGTCGCCGCCCACCGCGGTCTCCGTGCCGCCCGGGTGGTAGACGGCGGCGATACGCAGGTCGTCCGGCTGTTCGAGGTCTTGTGGGAGGAGGGAGCGTTGGAGGGTGACGGCGGTTTCGCGTTGGCGGCGTTCGCTGGCGCGGAGGCGTTCGGCGGCCTCGGCGTGGTCGGTGACGTCGGCGGCGAAGATGAGGACACCGCCGTCGCCGGGCTTGGTGCCGTGCGGTACGTCGACGGGGGTACAGGTGATCGTGTAGGAGCGACCGCCGGGGGCCTTGCGGGACTTGACCGTGCGGGGCTTGGAGCTGCGCAGGACCTGGTCGAGGAGGGGGAGCAGGCCGAGGGCGTCCAGCTCGGGCAGGGCCTCGTGCGCGGGTTCGCCGAGGGGGCGTACGCCGAAGGCCGCGACATAGGCGTCGTTGACGTAGGCGATGCGGTGGTCGGGGCCGTGGACGAGGGCGACGAGGGCCGGGATCCGGTCGAGGATCTCGCGGGTCGGCAGGTCGTCGACGGCGGGCACGGTCGCGGTGTCGTCGGGTGGGTCGTCGGTCTGCCGTTCGACGCGGGCCGCGGGCACGGAGCCTTCTCCCCGCCGGTCCGGGGTGACCGTGTGTTCGGTCCGCGCTGCGGCGCGGCGCTGCGTACCGGGGAGCCGGGCGCTCCAGCGCGTGAAGTTCACCGAATCCTTGCCTCGTGCCTCGTGTTGTTGTCTGTGGCCGGCTCCGGATCCGGCCGGTGGTCCGGGGTGGTGCCCCGGGGTGCAGCGGTGGGGGACGCCTGGTCGCGGGTACTTCGTACGTGCTCGGCGGGTACCTCGTACGTACTACGTGGGTACTTCTGGGGAACTGCTCAGGTGTTTCGTGAGTCCGTGATGGGCGGGGGGTCCGCCCAAGATCATGGATCACGTCGCGGACCAGTCTGGCCGACCGGACCGACATCCGTCAGACGCCGGCCTGAACGGTGGAGTTCCTGGATCCGGTCAGGACGACCCCTTCGGGTCCTCTGGAGGCTTTCCACCGGCCGCGAGTTCGAACTCCGCACGGGGATGTTCGAGTGATCCGAGGGAGACGATCTCTCGTTTGAAGAGCCCGGCGAGGGTCCATTCGGCGAGGACGCGGGCCTTGCGGTTGAAGGTCGGCACCCTGCTCAGGTGGTAGACGCGGTGCATGAACCAGGCAGGGTAGCCCTTCAGCTTGCGTCCGTAGACGTGGGCGACGCCCTTGTGCAGGCCGAGGGAGGCGACCGAGCCGACGTACTTGTGGGAGTACGTCTCCAGGGGTTCGCCGCGCAGGGAGTGGGCGATGTTGTCGCCGAGGGTGCGGGCCTGGCGTACGGCGTGCTGGGCGTTGGGGGCGGTCTCCGCGCCGGGTTCGGCGGCGGTGACGTCGGGGACGGCGGCGGCGTCACCCGCGGCCCACGCGTGCGCGGCGCCTTCCACGGACAGCTCGGGGGTGCACTTCAGTCGGCCGCGCTCGGTCAGCGGGAGGTCGGTGGCGGCGAGGATCGGGTGCGGTTTCACACCGGCCGTCCAGACGACCGTACGGGTCGGGAAGCGGGCGCCATCGCTGAGGACGGCGACACGGTCCGCGCATGATTCGAGGCGGGTGTGGAGGCGTACGTCGATGTTGCGGCGGCGCAGTTCGGTGACCGTGTAGCGGCCCATCTCCTCGCCGACCTCCGGGAGGATGCGGTCGGAGGCCTCCACGAGGATCCACTTCATGTCCTCGGGCTTGACGTTGTGGTAGTACCGCGCGGTGTAGCGGGCCATGTCCTCCAGCTCGCCGAGCGCCTCCACGCCGGCGAAGCCGCCGCCCACGAAGACGAAGGTGAGGGCCGCGTCGCGGATCGCGGGGTCGCGGGTGGAGGAGGCGATGTCCATCTGTTCGATGACGTGGTTGCGCAGGCCGATGGCCTCTTCGACGCTCTTGAAACCGATGCCGTGGTCGGCGAGCCCGGGGATGGGGAGCGTGCGGGAGATCGAGCCGGGGGCGAGGACGAGTTCGTCGTACGTCAGTTGCTCGGTCTCCCCGCCTTCCTCGGTGGCGAGGGTGGTGAGGGTCGCGATGCGTTTGGCGTGGTTGATGGCCGTGGCCTCGCCGATGACGACCTTGCACCGGTCGAGGACGCGGCGCAGCGGAACGACGACGTGGCGGGGCGAGATGGCGCCCGCGGCGGCCTCCGGCAGGAAGGGTTGATACGTCATATAGGGGTCGGGGGACACGACGACGATCTCGACGTCGCCACGACTCAGTTCCTGCTTCAGTTGCCGTTGCAGACGCAGCGCCGTGTACAGCCCGACGTAGCCGCCGCCGACGATGAGGATGCGCATCCGTTCCTTCACCATCCCATGACGCACCGCTCTCGTTGGTTTGTCCACAGCCCCGGCAATTTGTGTGACCGGTCGCCTTGGGGGCGCGGGGTTGGCCGATTTACCGGAGCGTGCGGCAGGTGCGCAGGTCAGATGGTGTGAGCCGGGTAGTGGGAGGGGGCGCAAACCGGATGTAAACGGCCCGTACTCCGATCGAGGGGCGCTCCGTGCGGAACCTGCCCCTTCTGAATTGACTCCCTCTCAACTATGTTCGTGTCGACGGGGTGTAGGGGGGATGCGTTCAAGAGGTTCGGTCGGGTCCGGGGTTCCGGGTTCGGGTTCTGAGTGGGTCCGCGAGGGGCGGTCCGTTTGAGAACCTGTTCGCGGACGAGCGGGTCCGGGCCATCCAGGACCGTGGACGCTCGTTCCTCCGCTCCGGCTTCCGATGACGGGGAGAGTCTCCGGGGGGAGACGTCATTACCGGGGGAACACGTATGCATATTCAGGACTCTCATTGGTCGTCCGCGTCAGCCATCGCACCCGGCGGTGCGCTCGGAGCGGCGGGCGGCAACGGACGCGGGGACGGAGCGCGGTCCACTCCGCTCCGCGTGGACGCACAGCGCAACCTCGAGCACGTGCTGCGCGCGGCGCGCGAGGTCTTCGGCGAACTGGGGTACGGCGCGCCGATGGAGGACGTCGCCCGGCGGGCCCGGGTGGGTGTCGGCACGGTGTACCGGCGCTTCCCGAGCAAGGACGTCCTGGTCCGGCGGATAGCCGAGGAGGAGACATCCCGGCTCACCGAGCAGGCCAGGGTGGCACTCGGGCAGGAGGAGGATCCGTGGTCGGCGCTCTCGCGCTTCCTGCGGACGTCGGTGGCCTCGGGGGCCGGGCGGTTGCTGCCGCCGCAGGTACTGCGAGTGGGGGTCGCCGAGGACGAGATCGGCGGCGCCGGTGGGGTCGCCGGGGTCGGCGGCGGTGTCGTGGACGAAGCCCGGGTGCCGCAGCAGCGGGCTCAGCCGGGAGCGGAGTTGCGACTCGTCACCGGGGCCGGGGCCGGAGCGGGGGACGTGGTCGCGGTTTCCCCTGCGGATGACGCCGGGGCGTCCGCGCTGCTCGAGGTCGTGGGGCAGTTGGTCGAGCGGGCTCGGGCCGCCGGGGAGCTGCGGGAGGACGTGACCGTGGCCGATGTGCTGCTGGTCATTGCCACGGCCGCGCCTTCGTTGCCGGATGCGGCGCAGCAGGCGGCTGCTTCTGCGCGGTTGCTGGACATTCTGTTGGAAGGGTTGCGGTCTCGGCCGGTCTGAGATCTCCGGGGTCGGTGAGTTCGTGCCTCTGGGGCGGCGTGGGTTTTTCGCCCCCGCCGCCCCTACCCGTTCCCGTCACCAGGGGCTGCGCCCCTTCGCCCCCACCCCCAGGGCCCCGCGGAGGGGGCGCCTAATGGGGTGTGGGAGCTGTCAGAAGGCGGCTGCGGGTTCGTCGTGGCTGGTCGCTCCCCCACTCGCCCTTCGTCGCTCCCCCTACTCGCCCTTCAAAGGGGTCTGCCTCCTCCCGAAATTGGGCTTACCCGTATGGGTGAACTCGCGTACTGAGGTCCGGGAGGGGCCTCGGACGGGTGGTGTGCCCGTGCTGCCGGGGGCTGGACAAAAGCCAATATGGCACGCTGAGCCGATGATCAGGACTGGTCGGCAGGCGGCGGGGGCTTTCCGCGATGAGTGTTGACAGGTGGGACGAGTCGCTGGGTGAGGGTGACTCGAGGGCCGGGGGCGGGGGGTTTCCGCAGTCGCGGTGGTCCTCATCGTCACGGTCGCCCTCGTCGGCGTCGCAGGCTCATCCTCAGGTGCCCCGGCAGAGGGATCGTGGTGGGACCGCTTGGGCGGGGGACGACGGTGGGGTTCCGGCTCAGTGGGATCGGTTCGGCTCCGGGGTGTTGCCGCCTCCTCGGGAGCAGGGGGTCGATCGGGCGCCGTCCGATGCCGATCTCATCGAGCGGATGCGGGGTGGCGAGGACACGGCGTACGAGGAGTTGTATCGGCGCCATGCCGAGGCCGTGCGCCGGTATGCGCGGACCTGTTGCCGGGATGCCTATACGGCGGACGATCTGACGGCCGAGGTCTTCGCCCGGATGTTGCAGGCCGTACGGGGCGGGAAGGGGCCCGAGCACGCCGTACGGGCGTATCTGCTCACGTCGGTGCGGCGGGTCGCCGCGAGCTGGACGACCTCCGCCAAGCGGGAGCATCTGGTCGACGACTTCGCCGTGTTCGCGGCGCAGGCGGCGCGTGGCGCCGAGATGTCCGACAGCGACGCCCTCGATCTCGGCGCGGATGTGCGGGCGATGCACGAGGCCGAGCAGTCGATGGCGATGCAGGCGTTCCGGTCGTTGCCGGAGCGGTGGCAGGCCGTGCTGTGGCACACCGAGGTCGAGGACGAGTCGCCGAGCGAGGTCGCCACGCTCTTCGGGCTCGACGCCAACGGGACCCGGGTGCTGGCCAGCCGCGCGCGGGAAGGGCTCAAGCAGGCGTATCTGCAGGCCCATGTGAGCGCCGCCCTCGCGGGCAACTCCGCGGAGTGCGGCCGTTATGCCGACCGGCTCGGCGCCTACGCCCGCGGCAGTCTGCGTACCCGGGCCGAGCGGGGGGTGCGCAAGCATCTGGAGGAGTGCGCGGCGTGCCGGGTGGCCGCCGGGCAGATCAAGGAAGTCGCCGGCGGTATCCCGGGCGTGGTGCCGATCGCGGTCATCGGGTGGTTCGGGGCCGCCGGGTACGCGAAGGTCGCCGCGATCGTCGCCGGTGGTGCGGGGGCCGGGGCGGCCGGGGTCGCGGGGGCGGCGTCCGCTACGAGCGGGGGGTCGTCCGGTGGAGCCGGCGCCGGGGGCGGTGCCGAGGGGGTCGGGGGACCCGCGAAGGTCGGTGTCGCGGCGGGGATCGTGGCGGTGGCCGCCACGACGGCGTACCTCCTGGCGACTCTCACGGCCGACGAGGGGCAGAACAAGGAGCCGTTGGCCAAGCCGCCCGCCTCGAAGACCGTCGAGGTCTCGCCGGAGCCTACGCCGCCCAAGTCGCCGGAGGAGCCCGAGGTCGAGCCTGAGCCCGAGGCTCCGCCGCCGGGGGTGGTGCCGGTGTCCGCGGCCTCCCCGAGGCCGAAGTCGCCGACTCCGGCGCCTTCTCCGAAACCGACGCCCCCGCCGACTCCTACGCCGACACCCACACCGACCCCTTCGCCGGTCGAGCCATCGCCCACGCCCACATCGACGCCGTCGCCGACACCCACGTCGGCTCCCCCGGCGGTCTACCAGTGGAACGAGCTGGACTACGACGTTTTCGGTGGCGGCACCGAGCCCGAGATGCGGATCGGTGAGAGCAGTTGGGTCTGGCAGCGGTACGGGGTGTCGATCGCCGGAAAGCGTTACGCGAACGGGGTGACCGTGCACGGCCACTCCTCCGTCACCATCGACCTCAACCGCCGGTGCGCCTCGTACGACGCGCTCGTCGGCGTCGACGACATGACGCACGGTCCCGGCAAGCTCTACTTCTCCGTCTACGGCGACGGGGTGCGGCTGTGGAAGTCCGGGCTCGTGCAGCGTGGGGAGCCGGCGGTTCCGGTCCATGTGGACCTCACCGGGCGGGAGACCGTACGGCTGGTCGTCGAGCCGCACGGCCACTTCGACGTGGCGACGCCGGCGGACTGGGCGGAGTCGGGGTTCGTCTGCGAGTAGCGGGCCGCGGGTGGGTGGCGCCGAGCGTGACTATGAGAAGGCCCGCAGCAGATGGGCAGGGAACGGGTAGGCAGGGGCCGACGGAGCACAGCGCGAGCAGGCGCGGAGCAGATGGGCGGCGAACAGGCGGGCACGCAGCCGACGAGCCACAGCGCGAGCAGGACCAGAGCAGATGAGCGGCGAACAGGCGGGCACGCAGCCCACAGGCCGCAGCGCAGGCGGGCCCGGAACACGCGGACGGGGAACGGGCAGATGCAGAGCCGACGGGCACCGCGCGGACGGCGGGCGGGGGCACAGGTGGGCGGATGTGTTGCGGGGATGGGTGTCTGTGCTGAGTGGGTGGGCGCGGGTTGGTTGTAGCTGATCGCGCCCTCGCACGTGGAGCCGTGAATCGACACAGCGCCGCGCCCCTTTCAGGGCCGTGGGCTCTGAAGGCGCACGCATCGCCTGCTGCTTCAAGGCCGTGGGCTCTGAAGGTGCCCCCGTCGCCTGCTGCCCTCCTGCCCCCTACGCCCGCCTCGCCGTGGCCCCCTCCCCCAGGGCCCCCCTCTGGGGCGTGATCCCCGCCGGAACCGCTCGTTGTCTCGCCGGTGTGCCCGTCCAGCATGTGCCCCGGCGGGACAGCAGGCGTCGTAGCCACAGTTCCAGGGAGACGAGGTCGGCCAGGCCGTCCAGGGGCAAGGGTTCGCCCTCGGCGGCTGAGCGGAGGGCCTTGCGGACGACCCGGGCTTCGACGAGGCCGGCCTGGGCGAGGAGGGGGGTGTCGAAGAGGGTGATGAGGGAGTCGGCGGCTGTTCGGAGGCCGGTGCGGACCGCGGCTGCCGAGGTGGCGTGGGAGGGGGCGCCCCAGCCGGGTGGGAGGTCGGTGATGCCGGCGCCCTCCAGGACCGTACGGAGGACGGCGGCCCTGGCGCCGGGCTGGACGCGGAGCGCTTCGGGGAGGGCGCGGCAGGCGCGTACGACCTGGTTGTCGAGGAAGGGGGCGTGCAGGCGTTGGGAGCGGATCTCCGCGGCCTGTTCGAGGACGCGGATGTCGGTGGCCTGGCGGGCCAGCGCTGCTCGGGCCCGGAAGTCCCCGGGGCGCTGGCCCGGGCCGACGCTCGGGCGGCCCGTCGTCACTCCCAGGCGAATCGATACTTCTGCCAGTGCCTCCCCCGTCAGCCAGCGGGCTGCGGGGCCGGGTCTGGCCCAGGTGAGGGCCGCCAGCGAAGCCCCTACCGCGCCTCCGGGTTCCTCGAAGCGGCGTTGCATCAGGCGGGCGGCCAGTACTTCCACCCCGGCTCGGTAGGGAGTGCGGGCCAGCTTGCGGGCGGCGCTGTACACGCGCGCGGGGACCATCACCGAGCCGTCCGCCTTGGCCAGGGCGGCGACCGGGCGGACCAGATGGCGGCGCTTGCGGTCCATCAGGAGGTCGGTCAGGCGGGCGGGGTGGGCATCCAGGACCTGGCGGGCGCCGTACCCCGTGAAGTGGTCCGCGCTGCCGGAGGCCAGGCGGGCGCGGTGGCGGGCGGCGGTCACGAGGGACGGGCCCGGTTCGTCGGTCAGGGGGCCCTCCAGGTCGGCGTACGGGAGGGTTTCCTCGCCGCCGGTCACCACTACGTGGTGGAGGCGGGGGTTGGCGGCGAGGGTTCCGGCGCGTTCGAGTTCGGCTTCGCGGCCGGAGGTCGCCAGGTCGTTGAAGGTGACGGCCAGGAGGCGTTCGCCCGCTCCCGTGCCGTGGCCCAGGACCGTGCCCGGGGCGCCCGGGAGGCCGGCCGCCAGCAGCGCCAGCGTTCCCGAGGCGGGGCCACCGGAGAGGTCCGCGCCGATGCCGGGGACGGGCATGCCTCGGGCGGCTCGGCGTTCGGCAGGGCCCATGCCGGGGACCGGTCCGGGGTCGATGTCGGGGACGTGCCGGGGGGCCGACAGGCGGACGCGTACGGCCTCGACGAGGGCGTCCCGGACGCCGTCCACCGCGCTGGTGGGGTCGGCGGCGGGGGCCGCCACGGCGAGGGAGGCGACCGGCTCGTAGCCGGCGATCTCTCGCGCCCCGGCGCGCAGGATCAGCGCATGCCCCGGGGGAATGCGGCGCACGCCGTCGTACGGGGTGGAGTCATGGAGGGCGTCGGGTACGTCGGGGGCGGCGAGCAGGGCGGCCAGGTACCCGAAGTCGAGGTTGGCCTCGATGAGGTCGGCGAGCGGGAGGGCGGCGGTCGCGTACGCCGTGCCGCCCGCCCAAGGGGTGTAGAAGACCGGGCGGGCGCCGGCCAGGTCACCGCAGACGGTCACCCGGCGGCCGACCTGGACGACGGCGGTGTAACTGCCGGGCCAGGCGGTCAGATGGCGCAGGGCACCGCCGCGGGCCGCGAACAGGGCCACGCGCAGCTGCTCGTCGGAGGCGCCGCAGATGCCGAGGACGGCGATCCTGGTCTGTTCGTCGGCCTTCACGACGCGGACCTCGTCGGGGCGCCAGTCCCCCACCGCCCACAGCGGATCGGGGTCACCCCACAGGAGTTGGGAGCCCACCGGGTGCACGGTCTCGCCGTCGGGTCCGGTGGCTCCGGCGGCGCCGATCACGGGGGCGCCAGCGGCGGTACTGCTCCATCCCACCAACCACCGCATCGCCGCCTCCACAGGCTGTGGACAACCAGTGCACCGTACGAACGGCTCCCATGCTGCCACGAAGGAGGCTCACTGGAGGGCGTGCGCGAAGTGTTGCGCACCGGTAAGTGCGCCCCTGGGGAGCCTTGAGCGCTCCCCCGTCACACCCTCGGGCCGCCCCTGAAGAGGGGTGATCGACGGAGCGGTACCCCGGGTCTACGACGCGAATGCGCCCCCGGTACGCTCCCCCAAAACACCTAACGCGCCCTCAAGAGACGTGGTCGGAGGGGTATTCACCCCTGGCGACCACCGATGATTTTCAGCCAAATCGGGAACGAGGAGCGAAGTTCGCAGAACCTCCGCACCCCTCCCGATGGCGACTCAGTGTCAACGCACAGTCCGGGAGGCGGAGTTCGCCTCCCGGACCGGTCCGCCGCCCGCGGGGATGGAGGCGGCGGTGTCCCCCAGCCCACTGGATCCAGTACAGCGGGCCGACCCACGCACCACCATGGAACCGCTCCCCCGATGGCCGGAGAAGAGCGCACGGACGGGCGCACGGCCACACAGCGGGAGCACGTCGCAACAGTCCGTACTCTGTCCGCACTTTCGTACGGACCACAATCCCGCCAACAGGATTTGAGCCCCTTAACGCTTGGGATGCGGCGAACTACGCTGGGTTTACGAATGCCGCGCGCCTATGCCGCCGCGGCAGCCGTCTGTTCGAGGGGTGGCGCATGTCCAGGGAGCAACGCGGGCCGAACGAAAAGCTCGGCGCCGTTCTCGCCCTCGCGGGAATCAGCAACGCAGGACTCGCGCGTCGCGTCAACGATCTTGGCGCTCAACGCGGGTTGACTCTTCGCTACGACAAGACCTCGGTGGCGCGGTGGGTCTCCAAGGGCATGGTGCCGCAGGGTGCCGCGCCGCATCTGATCGCCGCCGCGATCGGTCAGAAGCTCGGCCGCCCGGTGCCGCTCCACGAGATCGGTCTGGCGGACGCGGATCCCGCACCCGAGGTGGGCCTCGCCTTCCCCCGTGACGTCGGACAGGCGGTGCGCTCGGCGACCGAGCTCTACCGTCTCGACCTCGCCGGCCGCCGCGCCGGCTCCGGCGGCATCTGGCAGTCCCTCGCCGGATCGTTCGCGGTGAGCGCGTACGCGACGCCCGCCTCACGCTGGCTCATAACCCCGGCCGACAGTTCGGTGGCACGCGAGGCGAGCTCCGCCGAGGGCTCCGGGTCGCCGCTGAAGGTCGGCCACAGCGATGTGCAGAAGCTGCGCGAGGCCGCCGAGGACGCCAGGCGCTGGGACTCCAAGTACGGGGGCGGCGACTGGCGTTCGTCCATGGTGCCGGAGTGCCTACGGGTCGAGGCCGCGCCGCTGCTGCTCGGGTCGTACTCCGACGAAGTGGGCCGCGCGCTGTTCGGAGCGTCCGCGGAACTCACCCGTCTCGCCGGGTGGATGGCTTTTGACACGGGTCAACAGGAGGCCGCGCAGCGGTACTACATCCAGGCCTTGCGGCTCGCGCGGGCGGCGGCCGACGTACCGCTGGGCGGGTACGTGCTGGCCACGATGTCGCTGCAGGCGACCTATCGGGGCTTCGGCGACGAGGGCGTCGATCTCGCACAGGCCGCCCTGGAGCGCAACCGGGGGCTGGCCACGGCCCGCACGATGAGCTTCTTCCGGCTCGTCGAAGCGCGTGCCCACGCGCGCGCGGGTGACGCGGTGGCCGCCGGAGCGGCCCTCAAGGCCGCCGAGGGGTGGTTGGAGCGGGCCCGCGACGGCGACAACGATCCCTCGTGGCTCGGCTTCTACGGGTACGACCGCTTCGCCGCGGATGCCGCGGAGTGCTACCGCGACCTCAAGGCACCGCGTCAGGTCCGCCGCTTCACCGAGCAGGCGCTGTCACGGCCGACGGAGGAATTCGTACGCTCGCACGGGCTGCGGCTCGTCGTGTCGGCGGTCGCCGAGCTGGAGTCCGGCAACCTCGATGCGGCGTGTGAGCAGGGGGTGCGGGCGGTGGAGGTCGCGGGGCGCATTTCCTCGGCTCGTACCACCGAGTATGTGAAGGATCTGCTGCATCGGCTGGAGCCGTATGGGGATGAGCCGCGGGTCATTGAGCTGCGGGAGAGGGCGCGTCCCTTGCTGATGACACCGGCCTAGGTCGGTGGGTGCCCACTCGTCTGCCGGGTTGGGGTGATCTCGCGGCTGCGGGTTGGTTGTGGTTGCCCGCGCCCACGCGGCGGAGCCGCACATCGGCACAGCCCCGCGCCCCTTCGGGGCGCGGCCTTGCGTGACCGGGGTCATGAAGACTGCCTCTGTGTTTGAGGGCATTGTCAGTGGTGCAGTGCACTATCGGATGCGGGAGGTGGGGTGCGTGGCGAGGCAGGTCGTGTACGACTGTGACGTGCTCGTGGTCGGCGGTGGGATCGTCGGGCTGTCGACGGCGTATGCGATCACGCAGGCCGCGCCGGGGACACGGGTCACCGTGCTGGAGAAGGAGGCCGGGCCCGCCCGGCACCAGACCGGGCGGAACAGCGGGGTCATCCACAGCGGGATCTACTACCGGCCCGGGTCGCTGAAGGCGCGCTACGCGGTCAAGGGCGCCGCCGAGATGGTGAAGTTCTGCGCCGAGTACGGGATCGCCCACGCTGTCACCGGGAAGCTGATCGTCGCCACCGAGCGGTCCGAGCTGCCCCGGCTGCACGCCCTGGTGCAGCGCGGTCGGGAGAACGGGATTCCGGTACGGGAGCTGGGGCCGGCCCAGATCACCGAGTACGAGCCCGAGGTGCGCGGCCTCGCCGCCATACATGTCGGCACCACCGGGATCTGTGACTTCGTGGGGGTCGCCCGGCAGTTCGCGGAGGCCTCCGGCGCGGAGATCCGGTACGGGGCCCAGGTCGAGCGGATCGATCGGCGGGCCTCGCTGGGGGTGGCCGTGCGGGTGCGGGGCGGTGACGTCGTACGGGGGCGGGTGCTCGTCAACTGCGCCGGGCTGCAGTGCGACGAAGTGGCCCGGATGACCGGGGACGAGCCCGGGATGCGGATCGTTCCGTTTCGCGGGGAGTACTACGAGCTGGCCCGGCCGGAGATGGTGCGGGGGCTCGTGTATCCGGTGCCGGATCCGGCGTTTCCGTTCCTCGGGGTGCATCTGACCCGGGGGATCGACGGAAACGTCCACATCGGGCCCAACGCGGTGCCCGCGCTCGCCCGGGAGGGGTACGGGTGGGGGACGGTGCGGGTGCGGGAGCTGGGGGCGACGCTGGCCTGGCCCGGGGCCTGGCGGATAGCCCGGCGGCACTGGCGGTACGGGGCCGGGGAGCTGCGGCGGTCCGTGTCGAAGCGGGCGTTCACGGGGGCCGTGCGGAGGCTGTTGCCCGGGGTTTCTGAAGGGGATCTCGTACCGGCGGCTGCGGGGGTGCGGGCGCAGGCGGTGCTTCGGGACGGGACCCTGGTGGATGACTTCCTGATTCGGGAGGGGGTGCGGGCTGTGCATGTCCTGAACGCGCCCTCGCCTGCGGCTACCGCTTCGCTGCCGATTGGGCGGGAGGTGGGGAGGAGAGCCCTGGCTGTGCTGGGCAGGGGGTGAGTGTGCGTTGGGTGAGCGGGCGCCCGGGGGTGGTGCCGGCCGGGGGTGGGTTTCGCTTACCGGCGTCGGCAGGGTGCCGCCGCGCCCACCCTCCCCCATCGCCCCAGCCGCACGATTGCCCGCAGCTGTGCGAGCGGACGGCTGCGTAAAATCGTCTTACTGTGTCTGACTCCACCGATACTCCCGACGCTCTCCATGCTCCCGAGCACCGCGCTCATGTTCCCGGTGTGTCCATTCGGCGTACCCGGGGGAAGGGGGAACCTCGGTTTCCCGATGGGCCCAAGGCTGATCCCGCTGGGGCTCACTTCGAGCGGCGGATCAGGAGTTTTCAGCCTCGGCGGAGTCGGGTGACGGCTGGGCAGGCGGATGCGTTGCAGCGGCTGTGGCCCAAGTGGGGGCTGGACATCGATGGGCGGGCGCTGGATCTCGGGGAGCTGTTCGGGAACGACAGGCCCGTGGTGTTGGAGATCGGGTTCGGGATGGGGGAGGCGACGGCTCGGATGGCCGCCGCGGACCCGGAGACCAACATCCTCGCCGTCGACGTACACACTCCCGGCCAGGGCAATCTGCTGAATCTCGCGGATCGGGGCGGGCTGTCCAACATCCGGGTCGCGAACGGGGACGCGATCATTCTGTTGCGGGAGATGCTCGGGCCCGACTCGTTGGACGGGCTGCGGGTCTACTTCCCCGACCCCTGGCCGAAAAAGCGGCATCACAAGCGGCGGCTGATCCAGCCGGAGTTCCTCACGCTCGTCGCGTCGCGGCTGAAGCCGGGGGCGATCGTGCACTGCGCGACGGACTGGGAGCCGTACGCCGAGCAGATGCTGGCCGTACTGACCGCGCATCCGGACTTCGAGAACACCCGGGCCGACGGCGGGTTCGCGCCACGTCCCGACTTCCGGCCGCTGACTCGTTTCGAGGAGCAGGGACTGGACAAGGGTCATGTGGTGAACGATCTGCTCTTCCGCCGCGTACAGCAACGTGAGCGATTCGAAGATCAGGAAGATCAAGATCAGTAGTTCGTTGGATCAAGCGTGAGCGGGTCGGGAGTGGTTGAGCCCTGTCGGCTGCCGCGTCCGACGCCGTCGCGGGTAGCGTCCATCCCTCGTTAGGGTCCATGTAATGGCCACCAGTCCCCCCTACCCGACATACCCCAGCGGCCCCGCCGGTGGGGGTGTGTTCAGGCCCGTGCGTTGGTGGCAACGGAAGAGTGTCAAGTACGGCTCGCTCATCGCGCTGCTCGCGCTGTCCGGGCTCGTCATCCTGGCGCTCGTACGGGAACAGACCGGCACCGAGGGGTTTCTGGTCGGGCTGGGGCTCGCGGTGTTGCCGGTGCCGTTGCTCATGGCCGCGTTTCGGTGGCTGGACCGGGTGGAGCCCGGGCCGTGGAAGAACATGTTCTTCGCGTTCGCCTGGGGGGCTTGTGCGGCGGCGCTCATAGCGATCGTGGCGAACAGTTTCGCCACGCAGTGGATAGCGACCGCGACTGCCGATCCGTCGCACGCGGACACGTTGGGGGCCACGGTCATAGCGCCGGTGGTGGAGGAGACGGCCAAGGCCGCGGCCGTCCTGTTGATCTTTGTGTTCCGTCGACGGGACTTCACCGGGGTGGTCGACGGGGTGGTGATCGCGGGGGTCACCGCCACCGGGTTCGCGTTCACCGAGAACATTCTGTATCTGGGGACCGCGTTCGGGACCGATCAGCTCAGTGGGGGGAGTGGGCTGGCGTCGGTTACGGCGGCCACCTTCTTCGTGCGGGTGATCATGTCGCCGTTCGCGCATCCGCTGTTCACCGTGCTGACCGGGATCGGATTCGGGATCGCGGCGGCGTCGGCCGAGCGGCAGCATGTGCGGCGAGTGCTCGTACCGGTGGGTGGGTTGTTGCTCGCCATGGGGATGCACGCGGTCTGGAACGGGTCCGCGACGTTCGGGGACTACGGGTTCTTCGCGGTGTACGCGGCGTTCATGGTGCCGGTGTTCGGGCTGCTGACGTGGCTCGCGATATGGCTTCGGCAGCGGGAGTTGCGGCGGGTGCGGGAGGAGTTGCCGGCCTATGTGGCGGCCGGGTGGCTGACGCCGGGCGAGCCGTTCGTGATGGGGTCGATGCGGGCTCGGCGGGTGGCGCGGGAGTATGCGGCGCACCACTTCGGGAAGGGCGGGGCTCGGGTGGTCGCCGAGTACGAGGGGTTCGCCACGGCGTTGGCGTTCCTGCGGTATCGGGGGCGGCGGGGGCGGGGTGGGGGCGACTTCGTGCTCCGGGAGCGGGAGCTGCTGTTCGAACTGTGGCGACGCCGGGAGTTGGCTCGGCCGGCGATGGCTTATGCGGGGCGGGGCGTTGTGGGGGGTTGGTCGGGGGCGTATGGGGGCGGGTGGTATGCGCACGGGGATGGATACGGGGGGTATGAGTACCGTTCGGCGTATACGCAGCCGGTGGTGTACGGGGTGACGCCGGTGTACAACCCGTATCGGTCGTAGGGCGGGGTCTCTGGGCGCTGGACGGGCGTGGGGACGTCGAGGTGAAGCGGTGCTGCTGGGCGGCACCGGCAGCTGCCGCTGAGCGGGGGTGGGCTCCACAACTCGGCACCACTAGATGCCGCCGCACCCACCCTCCCCCACTCTCGGCTTCTCCCCCATGAGCGGGAGGTACCCCCATCGCCCCAGCGGCACGACTGCCCGCAGCCAGGAGGACGGCGACACAACGGCAAGGCTGGACGGTCATCGGGACGGCGGTCCGGCCGCATGACGGCGGAAGGGGCC
>NZ_AEJC01000371.1 GCF_000317595.1 Streptomyces ipomoeae 91-03
GTGGCGCGTGCACAGTGCTGGTCGACGGGCAGCGGGTCAACTCGTGCCTGACGCTCGCGGTGCGGCTGGAGGGCGCCGAGGTCACCACGATCGAGGGGCTGGCCGATGGTGACCGGCTGCATCCGTTGCAGCAGGCGTTCATCGACCAGGATGCCTTCCAGTGCGGTTACTGCACTCCGGGTCAGATTCTGTCCGGAGTCGGGTGCATCGAGGAGGGCCACACGGGTTCTCCGGAGGAGATCCGGGAGTGGATGAGCGGCAACATCTGCCGCTGCGGCTGCTACGTCAAGATCGTGCGCGCGGTCGAGCAGACCGCCGCCAATCGGAAGTGAGGGCCTGATGCACCCCTTTGCCTTCACGAAGGCGTCCGACACCCGTGATGCCCTCAACGCGGGCCGGCGCGGTGGCCGTTACATCGCCGGAGGCACCACGCTGGTCGATCTGATGCGGGAGACCGTCGAACGTCCCGAGACGTTGGTCGACATCACCGGTCTGCCGTTGCGCGAGGTGAGCGTCACCGAGCGCGGCGGGCTGCGCATCGGCGCCCTGGTACGCATGGCCGAGGCCGCCGCCCACCCCGAGGTGCGCACCCTGTACCCGGTCATCTCCCAGGCGCTGGAGCTGAGCGCGTCGGCCCAGTTGCGGAACATGGCGACCATCGGCGGCAACGTCATGCAGCGCACCCGCTGTACGTACTTCCGTGATGTGACCGCCGACTGCAACAAGCGCGATCCCGGCTCGGGTTGTGCCGCGCTGGAGGGCTTCAACCGCACGCACGCCATCCTCGGCACCTCCGGCGCCTGCGTGGCCACCCACCCCTCGGACGTGGCCGTGGCGTTCGCCGCGCTGGAGGCGAGCGTGCATCTGCTGGGCCCGGACGGGGAACGCGGAGTCCCCTTCGCCGACTTCCTCCTCAAGCCCGGCAGCACTCCCAACCGTGAACAGGCCATCCGGGAAGGCGAGTTGATCACGGCGGTGGAGATTCCCGCGCATCCGCGTCCGCTGAAGTCCGGCTACCTGAAGGTGCGCGACCGGCAGTCGTACGAGTTCGCCCTGACGTCGGCGGCCGTGGCACTGCATGTGCGGGGCGGGGTGATCCGGGAGGCGAAGGTCGCCGCCGGGGGAGTGGGCACGGTGCCGTGGAAGCTGCCCGCCGTCGAGGCGCACCTCATCGGGGAACGCCCCTCGCAGGAGCTGTGGGCGGCTGCCGCCGAGCGGGCCGCGAAGGGCGCCCGCCCGCTCGCTCACAACCGGTTCAAGGTCGAGTTGCTCAAGCGGACCGTCGAACGTCAGCTGCGCATCGTAGGAGGTACCAAGTGAGCCCCCAGCCGCAGGCCGCCGTGGGTGCGCCGCTGTCCCGGGTGGACGGGCGGCTGAAGGTCACCGGTCAGGCGCTGTACGCCGCCGAGCTCCCCCACGCTCGAACAACCTCGCGCGGGGGGACCCCCATCGTCGACGGGGCTGTGCACGCTGTCATCGTCGATGGCAGCATCGGCCGTGGCCGCATCACGTCCATCGACACCCGCGCGGCCGAAGCCCAGTCCGGAGTGCTGCGGGTGATCAGTCACCGCAACGCGCCGAAGCTGCCCTACCGCGACAACAGCGGGTCGAACAACCCGCCTGGCCACAGGCTGCGGGTCTTCCAGGACGACCGAGTCCTCTTCCACGGCCAGCCGGTCGCCGTCGTGGTCGCCACCACCCTGGAGGCCGCGCAGCACGGCGCGAGCCTGGTGAAGATCCGCTACGACGCCGAACAGTCCTCCACCGACCTCACCGAGGCGGAGCCGGGCGAGCCCGCGACCTACGCGCGCGGTGACGCGGATGCCGCCCTGCGCGACGCGGCCGTACGGCTGGACCTGACGTACCGCACGGCGCGCAACCACCACAACCCGATGGAACCGCACGCCACCATCGCCCGCTGGAACGGCAACCGGCTC
>NZ_AEJC01000372.1 GCF_000317595.1 Streptomyces ipomoeae 91-03
TCCCACCCGAGCTCGATGGCGAAGCGGGGTCGAAGGGGCGGCAGCCCCTGATGGGGGTCCCCAGTGGGGAAGGGACGGGTAGGGGCGGCGGGGGCGAAAGAACCGGCGCTCTCAGCCGGCGGCGACCGCCTTGATCCCCTTACCGTTGAGGTCATCCACGGTCCACTTCTGAAGCCCCCGCAACATCTCCTCCACCGTGAGCTCCTTCTTCATGACCTTCCCCCACTGCTTCTGCATCTCGGAGTACATGGCCGCGTAGTTCGGCCCGTACTGCCACTGCTCCCCCACCCGAGAGGCCGCGGTAGTGATCACCTCCGCGCTGTCCGACTTCCCGTTGAACATCTCGGTGGGAATGATCTTGTCCACGTACGGCGAGACGTCCGTGACCGCCGGGAAGAGCCCGGACTTGGACGCCGGATCGGTGAGCGCGGTCAGCGACTCCTTGCTGCTGCTCAGCCACGCCGCGAACTCGGCGGCCCGGTCCGGGTACTTGCACCCCTTCAGCACGGCCGTGGTGTCGAAGTTGCTGGACGTCTGCGGCTTGGCGGTGTCGAAGACCGGCGCGTCGGCGAGCTGCCACTTCCCCTTGGACTTGGGGAAGTTGGTGTCGTAGATCGGCAGTTGCCAGGTGGAGGTGGTCATCGCGATGGTCGTACCGAGGTCCCAGGTCTTGAAGACACCCGGGTCGGCGTAGGAGGCGTTGGAGGCGAGGTCGTCGTCGACGAGCTGCTGGACGATCTTGCCGGCGGCCAACGCCTCGGGGGAGGTGAAGTCGACCACCCAGTGGTCGCCGTCCACCTTGTACCACTGCGCGCCGGCCGACCAGGAGAGGTCGACCAGGGTGGACGGGTCCTCACCGGCCATGTTGTAGATCTTGACGTCCTTGTCCTTCGCCTGGACCTTCTTGCCGGCCGCGATCAGGTCGTCCCAGGTCTTCGGCGCCTCGATGCCGTACTTCTCGAACAGATCGGCCCGGTAGGCGGTGAACAGCGGCGAGGAACCCATCGGAATACCGAAGGTGGTGCCGCCGGGGCTGACCGCGTTCCAGGCGGCGACCGTGTACTTGCCCTTGTACTGCCCGGCGACCTCGGTGATGTCGGTGAGCAGACCGTCCGCGGCGAAGTTCGCCAGGTTCATCCCGTCCATCTTGGACAGACAGGGCGCGGTGCCGGCGTTCGCCGCGGCACGCAGCTTCTGGTACGCCGTCTCGCCCGCCGCGTTGACGAACTTGATCTGCGTCTCGGGGTGCTCCTTGTTCCACACCTTCGTCTGGGCCTCGATGCCGTCGGTCCAGCTCCAGAACTCCAGGGTGACCTTCCCCTCGGTCTTCGGGGAGGCCGAGGAGTCGGTGTCGTCACCGCCGCAGGCGGCCAGGACGAGCGAGAGCGAGGCCGCAGCGGCCACGGGGACGAGAGTTCTGCTGCGGAACTTGGACATGGGTCCTCCACGGAGGGAACAGGACGGCGCTGTGCTGCGGAGAGCCCGGCGCGAGGACAGTAACCGTTTGCCGTGGACCGTAGGCCGGAGGTGGCACGGACCACAAGAGGCCCGAGAATTTGTTTCGTTAAACTTTCCAGCAGATTACCGACGGGTGGTCGTCAGCCGCCCTCTTCATCCCATTCACGAAGCCCTCGCAGCCGTCCGCCCGCGAGATCGCACCGCTGGACCGGTCATTGACCGGCAGCCGAACGGCCTTCTACCGTGGAATACGTTTACCCATCTCCGTGTCGACATGCCGGACTCGGATCGGCCCGGTATTCCTCTCACCACCCCTCACCAACCCTCATCACCCCTCGTCACCGGTCATCACCGCTCGCCGCCCGCGCACGGCGTAGGGCCCCGACGGGCCGGCGGGCCGACCGGCCGCCGGCATCCGAGCCATACCGCGACACCAGCCGCGCCCCCGCCGTTCCCGCACCCAGGAGCCCCCGCTGAACGCCCACCCCGCCCCCGGCCCCGTCCACCCCACCCCGAACGCCGTCACCGCCCTGCGCCCCGCCCGACTCGCCCGGATCGAGGGCGGTTTCTGGGCCGAACGCCGTCGTGTCAACGCCGAGGTGTCCATCCCGGAGGGCCCCGGACGACTGGAGGCGGCCGGTAACCTCGCCAACCTGCGGGCCGCCGCCGAACTGCGCCGCGCCGACCGCTCCCCGTCCGAGCGCGACGACACCGCCCCGCACTTCGTCGGCGACTTCCAGTTCCAGGACTCCGACGTCCACAAGTGGCTGGAGGCTGCCTGCTGGCAGCTGGCCGACGCCCCCGATCCCGTACTCGCCGCCGATGTGGAGCGGATCGTCACGCTGCTCGCCGACGCCCAGGACGACAACGGCTATCTGCAGACCTACTACCAGCTCGGCGGCGGCGAGCCGTGGACCGAGCTGGGCTGGGGGCACGAGCTGTACTGCGCCGGGCATCTGATGCAGGCCGCCGTCGCCCACCACCGGGCCACCGGATCGCACCGGCTGCTCGATGTCGCCCGCCGCTTCGCCGACCACATCGAGACGGTGCTCGGCCCCGGCGGGCCCGTGGACGGCGTGTGCGGGCACCCGGAGGTGGAGACCGCCCTGGTCGAGCTCCACCGCGCGACGGGCGAGCGGCGCCATCTGGACCTCGCCCGCCACTTCCTCGACCGGCGCGGCCACGGCACCCTCGCCGCGGGCGCCGACCGGGGCCACGACCGCGACCCGGGCCCCGCCTACTGGCAGGACCACACCCCGGTCCGCGAGGCGGACGAGGTGACCGGACACGCCGTACGCCAGCTCTATCTGCTCGCCGGCGCCGCCGATCTGGCCGCCGAGTCGGGCGACGCCGGGTTGCGCGCGGCGCTGGAGCGGCTGTGGGAGGACATGGTCGGCACCAAGACCTACCTCACCGGAGGCGTGGGCTCGCGGCACGACTGGGAGTCGTTCGGCGACGCCTACGAACTGCCGTCCGACCGCGCCTACGCCGAGACCTGCGCCGCCATCGCCTCGGTGCAGTTCAGCTGGCGGATGGCCCTGCTCACCGGCGAGGCCCGCTACTCCGACCTGATCGAACGCACCCTGTTCAACGGCTTCCTGGCCGGCGTCGGCCTCGACGGCCGCACCTGGCTCTACGTCAACCCGCTCCACCTGCGCGCCCACCCCCATGAGCGCCCCGGCGACCAGACCGCCCACCGCACCCCGTGGTTCCGCTGCGCCTGCTGCCCGCCGAACGCGATGCGTCTCCTGGCGAGCCTGCCGCACTACGTCGCCAGCACGGACGGGGGTGAGCACGACAGCGCGGAGAGCGGTGAACGCGCCGGCTCGGAAGGCGGTGCGCGCGGTGGCGCCCCCGGCGGCGGGCTGCGGCTCCACCAGTACGCCACCGGCGTCTACGGCGCCGCCGGCCTCACCGTACGGGTGGCGACCGAGTACCCCTGGGACGGCACGGTGACGGTCACCGTCCAGAGCGCCCCGGCGGTCCCCCGAACCCTGTCGCTGCGTCTGCCGTCGTGGTGCGCCGCCCACTCCCTCACCGTGAACGGCACCGCCGTGCACGACGCGGCGGAGGGCGGCTGGCTGCGCGTCACCCGGGAGTTCCGCGCGGGGGACACCGTCCGGCTCGACCTCGTGATGCCGCCCCGGCTGACCTCGCCGCACCCGCGCGTGGACGCCGTACGGGGATGTGTGGCCGTCGAGCGCGGGCCGCTGGTGTACTGCCTGGAGCAGTCCGACCAGCCGGGCGGGCTGGACCCGGACGACGCGCTGCTCGACCCCGCCGCACCGCTGACCACCCGACGGCGGCCCGACCTCCTGGGCGGCGTCACCACCGTGACCGCCTCCGCGCACGTCCTGCCGCCCGCCGCCCCCGGCACCTGGCCCTACGCACCGCAGGGGACACGGCCACCGGTCTCCGACGAGCCCGTGGAGGTGACGGCGGTGCCGTACTACGCCTGGGCCAATCGTGGGCCGGGCGCCATGCGGGTGTGGATCCGGACGGTCGAGCGGACGGGCGCGTCACAGGGATGAGAGTCGAAACGATGCCCGCGTCACAGCGGCGAGTAAACGGTTACCGCTTTCATCGACATCAGTTGCCGCCTCCATCGGCGCAATCGACCTCTGATGCAGTAACGTCGAACCCGTGACGGTAAACGAAAACGGTCGCCGAAAGAAGCCCGAACCCCATGGGGCCAGACGTCGACGGAACAGCACCGCGGCCGGCGAGCGGCCCAGCACGATTCGGGATGTCGCCGCGAAGGCCGGGGTGTCCGTAGCAACCGTTTCCCGCACACTGGCCGGGAACTACCCGGTGTCCGCGGAGACCAGGGCCCGGGTCATGGCGGCGGTCGAGTCGCTGCACTACGTGGTGAACGTGCACGCCAAGGCGCTGTCGGGGCGGGTCGCGGGCCCGGTCGCACTGGTCATCAAGGACATCACCGGGCCGTCGCTGGCCCATGTCGCGGCCGGGGTGGAGCAGGAGGCCGCCGACCGGGGCCGACTGAGCCTGGTCTGCGCCACGCACGACGATCCGGCCCGCGAGGACGACCTGGTGCAGCTGATGCGCGAGCAGCACGCGGCGGCGGTCGTCCTCGTCGGCGGCGCCGTGCAGGACGAGGCGTACCAGCGGCGTATGTCCGAGTACGCGACGGCGCTGGACGCGGCGGGCTCCCGGCTGGTGCTGGTGGGCCGCCCGCCGCTGCCCGGAAATCTGCCGGTCACGGTGGTGGGGTACGACAACCGGGGCGGCGCCTTCCAGGCCACCGACCATCTGCTCACCGCGGGGCACCGGCGGGTTCTCTTCCTGGGCGGCGTCACCCACCTCAGCACGAGCGAGCAGCGCCGGGACGGCTTCCGGCACGCGCTGCGCGCGCACGATGTGGAGTACCGGGAGGAGCTGGACCTGCCGGGCCCGTACACCCGGGTCTCGGGTTACCAGCGCACCCGGGAGGCGCTGGCGGCCGGGCTGGAGTTCACCGCCGTGTTCGCGGGCACCGACATGGTGGCCACGGGGGCGCTGGCCGCGCTGCGCGAGGCCGGTCTCGACGTCCCGGGTGACGTCTCCCTGGTGGGCTTCGACGACGTCCCGTTCGCCGCCGACCTCTCCCCCGCGCTCACCACGGTGCGGGTGCCGTACGAGGATCTGGGGCGCACGGCGGTCCGGTTGGCGCTGGAGCGCGAGGAGCGCATGGGGGGCGACGACCATGTGGTGCTGAGCACCCAGCTGGTGATACGGCAGTCGGTGCGCACCCTGCGGTGACGGGGCGGCGCGAGCCGGTGCGGTTCGGTGCGCATGTTGCGGTGAGCGGGACGGCGCGAGCCGGCAGTCGGTGCGCGTGGTGCCGTGACGGTCGGCGGGAGCCGACAGTTGCTGCGCATACCGCCGTGGCGGGTCGAGGCGGGCCACCCATCGGCCGACAACCGCCGCATCCAGCACACCCCGGCCGACCGGCGCCGACATACCGATCAAGATGTCCCTCATGCTCGGCCGCATCAGCAGCGACGACGCCGACGCCGTGATGGCTGAGTTCACCGAACAGATCCTCGGCTCGACGAGCACGTCTCCGAGTACCGCATCCCCTGCCCCGGGCACCACCTTGGACACAGCGGTGATCTGGTGGTCCAGCGCCTCCCCGACGCCTACCGGTGGGCCCGCGCGGAAGCCTTGACCCTTGCCCCGGGCCTGGCCGAGCAGGAGACCGCCCGCGACCGTACCTGGTTCGAGGACATGCGTGCAGGAAGGAGCAGCTGGTGACCGCCGCCTTCCCCGCTCGACCACCGCCCCGAACAGGTGCGCCAGTGGTGCGCCCGCTGTGGCGGCCTGAGCACCGACCCGACCCGCTGCCCCGGCTGGCTCACCCACCGCACCCGCGTACGCTTCCACGCCGAGGGCTGGGAGAACGACACCTGGACCGGGACGGGCAGCCCGTAGGACACCCTCGCCGACACGGTGGTGCAGTACGAGCACAAGCGGCGCCACTTCCCCGACATGCCCATGCGGCTCATGGCCGAGCTCACCGTGTACGTACCGGTCGCCAACCCCGCCGACCCCGGCGAGCAGACACGCCAGTTCCTGGACGGTACCGCCGACACCGTGGCGCTCCTCGGCCGCGCCCGTGGCCAGGAACGCGACCGCGCGCTGCGCGCCGAGGCCCGCGAGCCGGTCGC
The DNA here is from genome assembly GCF_000317595.1 of Streptomyces ipomoeae 91-03. GTDB lineage: Bacteria > Actinomycetota > Actinomycetes > Streptomycetales > Streptomycetaceae > Streptomyces > Streptomyces ipomoeae. The sequence goes on from NZ_AEJC01000372.1 coordinate 6,126, forward strand.
CCGCAGGGGCGACCACAGCGGTCACTTCATGGTCACCGACCACGCCCCGCGCGAGAGGGTGAGGGTGCCGTCCGGGTCGATCCGGACCAGCGCCCCGTACACCGGCAACGCGCCCTCGCGGTTGAGCCGGTTCCGGATGCGCTCCAGTTCGTCCCACAGACGTCGTGGGCCGCCCTGGTGGACCGTCGGGGAGTTCAGAAAGCCGGTCGCGGTGGCCCGGGCCCAGGAGCCGTCCGGGTGCAGCATCCACACCGTGCGCTCCTCGCCCTCACCCCCCTTGCGGTACTCGATTCCGGGGACGAGGAGTTCGAGCATCGACATGACGTCCCAGGAGTCCGGTACATACAGCAGCGGGTACCGGCTGGTGCTCACGTTTTCGCCGTCGGCGTCCTTCACCTTCTCCCACAGCTCATCCGTGCCCCGCTCGTAGTCGTCGCCGTGTCGGGTGCGCATGAACCCGGCCGGGTCCGGCTCGACGCGGCCCACGGCGCCGCCGTCCTCGGTCTTGTCCGCGGTGACGATCAGCCCGGTCCCGGCGAGAGTGGTCACGAGACGTCCGCCGGGTTGCAACGCGGACAACCAGGAGGCCGGTACGGGTCGTACGGACACGGTGGACACGATCCGGTCGTACTCCCCGGGAAGAGGCCCGGTGATGTCGCAGACGACCATGCGCGGGCGCAGCCCGATGGAGTCGAGCCGCGCGCCGGCCGTCATCACCAGATGCGTGTCCACGTCCACGCTCGTCACCAGTTCGTCGCCGACCCGTCGGCACAGCAGTGCGGTGCCGTAGCCGGTGCCGGTGGTCACCAGGACACGGGAGTCGTCGGCGATCATCGCGTGCCGGTACATGGTCACGACCAGGCCCGGCAGGGTGGACGACGACGTCGGGTATCCGTTCGCGACCTTGGCGCCGGGGAAGGCGCTGTCGGCGTGCGCGGGCCCGACGCGCGTCACCAGGGTCTTGTTCGCATAGACCGCCCGCATCCACGCCTCGGGGTCGGACGGCCCGTCCCGCAGCTCCCACGCCTCCGCGCCGCGTGCCCACCAGCGGGGTACGAACAGATGCCGCGGGGTGTTGCCGAGCGGCTCGTACCAGCGCGACTCGGGGCGGACGACGTCGGCCGCCATCCGCCGCGCGTGTGTCTCCCAATCCATTGGCTGCCTCTCCTAGTCGTACGCGGGTTCGCAGGCGTCAGTCTCGGCCGGCGCGCAGTCATCGCTGTCGTTGTCGGGGTTGCAGCCCCGCATGACGCCCTGGGTCACGCCCGGGGACGGCATGCACGAGTCTTCGTTGGGCGTGCATGTGTCCGGGGCGCAACCCCTGCGGTGGCGGCGGGGAATGGAGGCGGCGACCCGCGCCCACTCCTCCCCGGCGAACACCTGCGCCAGGGACCCGGCCTTGACGTCGCCGGAGGGAAGGAACCGGCCCAGCACACACGGCGTGACCTTCCCGTCCGGGAGGATCGCGGCCTTGCCGTCCGCGCACCGCCCGCACAGCGACGACGTGGACGGGATCATCGTTTTCGCGGCGTTGCCGACGCCGCGGACCTGGTCGATGTGTACCCGGGCCACGCCTAACCCGGCCATCTCGGCGCGGGCTTCCTCGGAGCGCTGCCCGTCGCGCATGTGGATGATGCCGACCTTGACGCGGATACCGCGGCGTACGGCCTCGATGATGTTGGCGCGGGTGGAGTCGTGGGAGCCCTTCCGGCCGGTGATCGCGTCGTGCTCGGCCGGGTCGTCGGAGTAGTACGAGGTGCCCAGGGTCACGCGCGGGTGTTCGTAGAGCTCCCAGTGCTCCGCCCGCACCCGGTAGAGGTTGCTGAACACCTGGACCCGCACACCGGCCTCCAAGGCGTACCGGACGAGCGCCGTGAACTCCGGGTGGAGGGTGGGCTCGCCGCCGATGAACTGCACCGTCTCCACGCCGATCGCGGCGGCCTCGTCGATGACACGCCGCCAGTCCTCGCCGGTCATGGTGCCGTGGTCCTTCGTCGGGCCTGCCTCGGCGTAGCAGTGCGACGAGCACGTGAGCTGACAGCGGCCGGTGATCTCCAGCTCAAGGAACGTCAGGGGTGTGGGTGTGGTGGGTGCCTCAGGAGCGATCGTCATGTGTGCATCTCCTTCTTCGAGTTGAGAGGTGGAGCCCCGTCTCCTGCCCATTGCTGAGGGGAGTTGCAGGAGACGGGTGTCTGGGATCAGTTGGACGAGGCCTCCCCTGCCGCGGCCTCTGGCGGGGCGTGGGTGATGGACAGGGGGTGGGAGACGGCGGTGACCTGGCCAAGAAGGACGGCATCCGCGAGCGCTCTGGCATCGCCGTCGGTGACGGGCAGTTGTTGCACGGTCAGCTGGGCTCCTGCGAGGAGGGCACGGCGGATGGCTGGTTCGAGCACGACCTTGAGAACGACTGCTCGGCCGGTCTCCTTCTCCCCGGTGTCACTGGCGAGGAGGGGGCACCCGATGTGTCTCAGGGCAGGTACCCCTTGAGCCGGGGAGCCATCGGTCACGCGGTACGCGCGGGGAAGCCTCGGGTCAGGAGTGGTGAGCAGGCCTTTCTCTTGGAGTTGTTTGAGCTGGTAGTGAACGGATGACGTACTGGCCAGCCCGACCGCCTCGCCGATTTCCCGCAGTGAGGGCGCGAATCCCCGGACTTTCGCTGCCTCGCGGATGAAAGTGAGAACCTTCCGCTGCCGATCCGTCAGTTCCGCTTCGGCCGGCGACGGGGTGTTGCCCTCGGTCTCCGGGATGGCGGTGATCTCGCTCATGCGACGGCCCTCTTCGTGGTCCGCTTCGGATGCCGGCCGCCGCGCGGGCGCATCGTCACGCCCGCCTTGGTCAGAGTGCGGTGGACCATTCCGTACGACCGGCCAGTCTCCTCGCAGAGCGTCCGGATGCTGACGCCGGTGTCGCTCCTGTACCGTGCGACCACCGCCTTGCGGAAAGCCGCTTGCTGGGACGGGGTGAAGCGGCCCTTGATCTTGGCGAAGTGGGTCAGGTCCAACTGATCTGTCATTGCTGTCTGGTTTCACCTTCTAAGAGGTTCACTTCCGTTGGATGTCCGGCGCACGAAGTCGGCGCCGGGGAGCATTCCAGCCACCGGTCGCCTACGCGACGGAGTCCGCACGGCCGGGAGCAGTCCGTCCTGCGGGCTCGATACCCGCCCCGGGCAGGTCGACGATGGTGACGTCCATGAGGGTGGCCGCCAGCTGCCCGGCGACCATCCACCTCACGCGCCAGTCGCGGGCGAACACCGTCGTCGTCTCGTCCAGGACCGGCAGCGGCCCCGTCCCCCGTGAGTAGACCTTGCCGTACACACCATCGAGGGCGACCTGGCCGGCCCGGACGGCCACGACCTTGTTCTTCAGGTGCGGGCACCGGCGCGCGGCCACCGGCGCGCACGCAAGGCACACCGGCGGATGCGTCGTGACCTCCCTCTCCGGCCAGCCCTCCACGCCCCGGTAGTCCTCCAGCAGCCACAGCCTGCCCTGTTCGTTCTCGTCCGAGGGGCCGCCGCACACCTGGCACAGCAGCTTGCGCATCGCCTGCCGCTGCCGGGGCCCGTGCACCGCGTTGAACTCGGGCACCCCGTCGCCCCGACGCAACGCCCACCGCTGCCACAGAGCCCCGGCCTGATCCCGGCCCTCGGCGTTTCCGTTGGCGGCGACGCCGTCCGCGAAGGCGATGCCGTCCTTGGCGAGAACGACGGGCGGCTGCGGCAGACGCTCACCACTCCATGCGGCGATGCAGGGGACCGGGAGGCCCTTGTACAGGAGGCGTTTGGACATGTTCTCTCTCGAGGCGGCAGGGGTGGAGGTGAAGGGGAGCCGACCGTGGTGCATCGAGGGGAAGCGCGTGTCACTCCGCGTCATCTCCCATCAGGTCGATGAGCGCGAGGACGGCCAGGGCGAACCGGCGGAGGTGGCCGTGTGCGTACTCGGAGCAGGGATGCCCGGCACTCAGGCGGATCAGGCGCATGATCTCGTCGAGGGGGTACGGCCTCACAAGGTGCGGCACGAACCCGACGAGCTTCGTGATCGCCTTCCGGAACCGCTCCGCGATGGCGCCGATCTGCTGCGGCGTGGGGCGCGCGTGCTCACCGAGTACCGCCTCCAGGTCCTCGAACATCAGGTCGTCGACGGCCTCACGGACGAGGGAACACCGCAGGGCGGCCAGGGCCGCTTCAAGCGCCTCACGGTCGTTGCGCCACCGAAGGCGCGGCAAAGGGGCGGCGACCGGCATCCCGCCGGGCGCCCGGTCCACCATGACGGCGGCCATCAGGGCGTCTTCTTCGGGGACCGTGAGGGGGACCGGGTTGTCCCTTGAGAAGAGGAGTGCGGACATGTCTCTCTCGCGGTGACGGGGCGGGGAGTTGGAGGGCGCCGACCGCGCGCCGCGATGGGGGAGCTACGCGCGGCCGACGCCGGTCCATGGGGTGCCCGGCGTATGCGGCGGGTCGTTCTCGTGAGATTCGGCTTCGTTCTTCGCCTGCGCGTGCCGGCGCCGGGCGAGCGCCAGGAACCGCGACACCGCGTCAGGGTCGGCGAGGGCACCAGGGCGGTCCATCGGGACGCACCAGTACGAGCGCTCGCCTTCCGGATCGGTGGCCTCGGGCCGTGGCACACCGAGGTAGGAGCCCATCCCAAGGAACTCCGCCCCCAAGCCGTGGCGCGATCTGGTCGCCCACTCCACACGCCGCCCGGTGCCCGCCGGCACGAGGACGTAGTACCACTGGGCGTGCCGGTCAACGAACACAGGTCCGCCGGGCAACGCCTCCGCGAGGAAGGCGTCGACCTCCCGAGGGTTGTCCGTTCCGGCAGCCGCGCGCACCAGGCCGGTCGAGATGCGAACCGCACCGAGGAGACCACCGCACCGAAGAAGCGCCAGCCCTTTCCCGGCCCACTGCTCTGGGGCTTTCCCCGGCTCGAAGGCGGCAGCCAGGAGGAAGGATCGGACCGCGGCATCACGGTCCTCCCAGGTGCGTACGAGCACGCCGGGCCCTGCCTCGACGGGGGCGCGTACGTCGACGGAACTGGCGGATTCTGCGTCTCTGGGGTGGGGCAGTGGGGGACTCCCTGGTCCACGGTTGTGCTCGTCCTGGGTACTCAGCCAACCGCCACACTGCTGCTGTTGTCGCTGCCGTATCGCCGGGAGTTGCCTGCAAGGACCCTGCCGTTTTGGCTATCTCTTTACTCGTCGTTTCGGCGGGACCCTCTAACGTTCTGTTATGCCGGGGACACGGAATGACGCGCTCGCATCATGGATGCAGGAGCACAAAGTGGCCGTCAGGGAGCTAACGTCCCTGGTCAACACAGAGGTCGAGAAGTTGACAGGCCGTTCCGGAACGGTCAACGAGAGACACATCTTCAAGCTGCTCAGGGGCGAACACCGGTCGCCCAACGGCCTGTTGAGGACAGCGCTAGAGAAGGTCACGGGTCTCCCAGCCGCAGAGTTAGGCTTCATCCCCCCGGGGGAGCAAGACTGCTAGCCCCTCCCCTGCACCCGAGGACGACCCCTTGTATCGCCGCACTCTCCTGGCCGCGGCCACCGCCGCTGGCGTCTCCGTTGCTGCCCCGGCTCTCAAAGGGCCCCGGTGCCACCGCCTCAGCTCCAATGACGTCGAGGTATTGAAGGCTGAACTCGTGGCCTGGACCGCCGCAGAGAGCATGTACGGCGGTACCCCGGAGCTGGAGAAACGAGCCGGAGACGTCACCGACGAGGTGATCAGACTCCAGCAAGAGAGCAACACGTCCGCGCGGATCCGCTCCGAGCTCTACACGGTTGCCGCAGCCTTCTCCAACAGCGCCATGTGGGCGGCTATCGACGGCGAGCGCTTCGAGTCAGCCGAACATCACCTGGACAGAACCATCCGCCTCGCTGGCCTGTCCGGCGACCCGGCCACCGAGTTCCGCGTGTGGAGCCACGCCAGCGTTCTATTCCGGCGGCTCGGCCGCCCGACCGACGCCTTGGCCGCAGCCGAGAAGTCCCGGACATGTTCCATCACCCGGCGCGACCCGCTGTTCGCCTCGCTGTCGATGTCCCGTATAGCGCTCAACCACGCCGATCTCGGCGACGGCAGAAGCGCCATGCGCTATCTGGACCTGGCGCAGAAGGCATTTGAGCGCGCCGATCCGAACAAGCGCCGTCCGACCTGGATGGACTATTACGACCAAGCCGAACTCGACCACCTCGCCATGGCCGCGAGCATCCAACTAGCCCACTGGCCCGGAGCCGAGAAGCATGCGCACCGCAGCCTCGCGTACGTACGGCCCGACCTGAAGCGCAACATGGCCCTGGTGCGCGCGAACCTCGCCGTTGCGCAACTTGGCCAGAGAGACCTCGAACAAGCCGTGGCCACCGCTCAGCTCATCCCCGAGGGGATGATGCGGCACGCCCGCGTCCGCGGACTCCTGGACCGCTTCACCGAGCAGGTGACCACCCTCGCCCCCCGTAATCCCGAGGCCCGCGACTGGCAGGCCCTCTACCGAACGGCGGTCGCATGACTGACACCGGCTCTCTGAGGCTTCTCCGCACGAGCGACGTGGAGAAGTACCGGCAACTCATTCTCGACATCCACGTAGAGGTCCGAACCCAGTTCGGACTGATGGAGGACCCCTTCAACGCCGTGGAACGGTTCGACGAGCGCCTGACCAGCTATGCATCCCGGGACGGTTGGGAAGTCATCATCGCCTACCAAGCCGATGAGCCGGCTGGCTACATCTTCGGCTCGCCACTCGTCCGCGGATCGCTGTGGTGGTCATCTATGCGACAGCCCCAGCCGGAGGAGTTCACCCGGGAAACGGGCAGCCGGACGTTCGCTGTCCAAGAAGTCCTGGTCCGCGAGGCGTTCCGTGGCACTGCGGGAGCAGGAGCTTCCCGCCTGTTGCACGAGACCCTTCTCGCCGAGCGCAATGAGGAGCGTGCCACGCTCCTGGTCGACCCCACCCGTTCCGACGGACGGTTGAAGGCGGTATACGAGTCCTGGGGATACCGAGACATCGGCGCGCAACAGCCCTTCGACGACTCGCCAATCTTCGCCACGATGCTGCGAGACCCGCTCCACCAGTAGCTGGAACCCGTGCTGTACGACGACGGGGACTCACCCTAGCCAATCGGAGAACTGTGAGCACCGACAGCGAGTTCTACAAGTGGATGTGCTGTCACGCCCGCATCATGGGATGGGACTTGGACGGATCGGCTGCGAGACATCGCCCATGTTGATGACGGGCACGTTCGGGCCGATCCGCCGGTGCATCACGTCGTCCCCGATGATCTTGGAGCTCGCCAGGAACTGGGCATGCGCCTTGTCCGTCCCCTTCGAGCTGAATGTGTGCTGGGCCGCCATCTGCTTGAAGTCCGTATGCCCGAACGCCGGTGGGATGTGGTCCATGACGGCCTGGATCATCGCGGCGCAGACATAGGGGTTCCCAGCCGCGTTGCGTCGTTCAAGCCCTGGCACAGGGCGATGAGCCTGTACACCTTCCACTTGGTGTTCGTGGCTGCCTGCTCCAGGTCGTCCAAGAGGGCGCCGTCGATGTACGGTGCCCGTTCGGGCTCGGTGTGCAGCGACAACTCCTCTACAACGACGGTCGGCTGGTACTGGGCGGCCGTCTTGGTGACGATCTCGCGTGTCTTCGCGACGTACTCCTCCCCGGTGCGCACGTCACGGAACTGCATCACGCTGCGGGTGATCTTCAACTCCCAGGAGCCGTCCCCGAGGTGGGCGCCCTCGGTGCTGATGGCGGGCTCGTAGGAGAGCAGGTCGGGCAGTGCCACGACGAACCCGGCTCGAGGTCCGGCATCGCGAAACGCCGGTGTCGACTTCACCTCGGCCATGGAGGTCACGAGCGTGCTGAGGGAAACTCGTCCGCTCTGCGAACGCGGCCACGTCCCTCATCAGGTCATCCGTCCCGGACTATTGACTCGGATTCCTGGAAAAGCGATTCTCGTCACATCATCGCTTGTGCCAGCCATGACAACCGGCTACGGCGTCGTGGTTGGTCACGCCCCCGGGAGGGTCTGGCCCATTCGACCGTGCCATTCCCTCGACCAAGGACGTGAGTGATGACGAGGACTCGACGCGCGTTCGGCGGACGCAGACCTCTGCTGGTTCTGACGCTGTTCCTCACCGCGATGGGCATGTTGCTGACCCCCGCGTCGAGTTCGGCCGCCGCCACCGACTGGTGGAACCCCACGTCGCGTCCCTCCCCCGACTCCCGGATCAACGTCACCGGCGAGCCGTTCAAGGGGACCGACTCGGCGGGCGACGTGCGCGGTTTCGTCGACGCGCACAACCACCTGTTCTCCAACGAGGCGTTCGGCGGGCGGCTGATCTGCGGCAAGGTGTTCTCCACCGCGGGCATCGCCGACGCGCTCAAGGACTGTCCCGAGCACTATCCGGACGGCACGCTCGCGATCTTCGACTACATCACCCACGGCGGTGACGGCAAGCACGACCCGGTCGGCTACCCGACGTTCAAGGACTGGCCGGCGTACGACTCGATGACGCACCAGGCGAACTACTACGCCTGGATCGAGCGCGCCTGGCGCGGCGGTCAGCGAGTGCTGGTCAACGACCTGGTCACCAACGGGATGATCTGCTCGATCTACCCGTTCAAGGACCGCGGCTGCGACGAGATGACCTCGATCCGCCTCCAGGCGAAGCTGACGTACGACCTGCAGGCCTACATCGACGCGATGTACGGCGGCACCGGAAAGGGCTGGTTCCGGATCGTCACCGACAGTGAGCAGGCCCGTCAGGTCATCGAGCAGGGCAAGCTGGCCGTGATCCTGGGCGTGGAGACCTCCGAGCCGTTCGGCTGCAAGCAGATCCTCGACGTCCCCCAGTGCGGCAAGGAGGACATCGACAAGGGCCTCGACGAGTTGTACGGCCTGGGTGTGCGCAGCATGTTCCTGTGCCACAAGTTCGACAACGCGCTGTGCGGCGTCCGCTTCGACGAGCACGGTCTCGGAACGGCCATCAACGTCGGGCAGTTCCTGTCGACGGGCACCTTCTGGCAGACGGAGAAGTGCAAGGGCCCGCAGAAGGACAACCCCATCGGCACGGCCGCGTCCGAGGCCGAGGACGACCTGCCGGCGGGCACCGAGGTCCCGGAGTACGACGAGGACGCGCAGTGCAATGTGCGCGGGCTCACCGAACTCGGCGAGTACGCCGTCGAGGGCATGATGAAGCGCAGGATGATGCTCGAGATCGACCACATGAGCGTCAAGGCCACCGGTCAGGTGCTCGACATCTTCGAGGCCGCCTCCTACCCGGGCGTGCTGTCCTCGCACAGCTGGATGGACCTGAACTGGACCGAGCGGGTCTACTCCCTCGGCGGTTTCGTCGCCCAGTACATGCACGGCTCCGAGGAGTTCACCGAGGAGGCCGCGCGCACCGACGCGCTGCGCGAGAAGTACGACGTGGGCTATGGCTTCGGCACCGACTTCAACGGCATCGGCGAACACCCCGCCCCGCGCGGCGCGAGCACCTCGAACCCGGTGACGTACCCCTTCAAGAGCGTCGACGGCGGCTCCACCATCGACAGGCAGACCACCGGTCAGCGCACCTGGGACTACAACACCGACGGGGCGGCCCATGTCGGCATGGTCCCGGACTGGATCGAGGACATCCGTGAGGTCGGCGGCCAGGACGTCGTGAACGACCTCTTCAAGGGCGCCGAGTCCTACCTCGACACCTGGGGCGCCTCCGAGGCCCACCAGGCCGGGGTGAACCTCGCCAAGGGCGTGCCGGCGACGGCCAGCGCGTCCGAGTCGAACCCGTTCACCAGCTACCAGCCCGGCCGGGCCGTGGACGGTGACGACGACACCCGCTGGGCCAGCGACTGGAGCGACGACCAGTGGCTGAGGCTCGACCTCGGCTCCTCCCGCGTGATCAAGAAGGTCACCCTCGACTGGGAGCGCGCGTACGGCAGGTCGTACCGGATCGATGTCTCCACCGACGGCTCGACGTGGAAGACCGTGTGGTCGACGACCACGGGCGACGGTGGCCTGGACACGGCCAGGTTCACCGGCGTCACGGCGAGATATGTTCGGATGCAGGGCGTGGACCGCGGTACGGACTGGGGCTACTCCCTGTACGAGGTCGGCGTGTACAGCAGCTGACCACCGCGACGGGGGAAGGAATCCACATGGCACGCTTGCCGTCGGCCGAGCGGCGCAGACAGCTGACCGAGGCGGCGATCCGCGCGATGACCCGGGACGGCGTCCCCAGGACGACGACCCGGTCCATCGCGGCCGAGGCGGGCGTGTCCCTGAGCGTCTTCCACTACTGCTTCGACTCCAAGCAGTCGCTGGTGGAGTCCGTCATCACCACCATCACCGGGCACTACGTCGCCCTGGTGCGGGAGGCGATCCGGCCCCGGGAGACGCTCAGGGAGACCGTACGGGCCGGTTTCCAGGCGTACTGGGACCATGTGTCCGCCCACCCGGGTGAGCACATGCTCACCTACGAGCTGACCCAGTACGCCCTCAGGGAGCCCGGGTTCGAGCATCTGGCGCGGCGGCAGTACGAGATGTACTGCGACACCTACGCCGAGCTGATCGAAGAGCTGCGGCAGTCCATGGGGTTCGAACTGACGGTGCCCGTCCCGGTGCTGGCGCGCTATCTGGCCGCCATGACGGACGGGCTCACCCTGAACTTCCTGGTCCTGGGCGACGACGCGGCCTGGGCGGACATCCTCGACACGATCACCGACCATGTGGCCGGTCTCGTGCGCGAGGAAGTCCGTCCCTGAGCCGCCCTTCCGGAGGTGTTCGGGAACGCGTGCGTCAGCGCGCCGAGGCCGCGATCAGCTGGTCCAGCAGCGCGATCAGTACGTCACGGCACGAGGCGCGTTCCCGGGCGTCGAAGAGCAGTACGGGGGTGTCCTCGGGCAGGGTCAGGGCGTCGCGGATCTCCTCCGGGGCGTACGGGTGTTCGCCGTAGAAGCCGTTGACGCCGATGACGAACGGGATCTTCCGGCGTTCGAAGAAGTCGATGGCGGCGAAGCTGGACTCGGGCCTGCGCACGTCCACGAGGACCACGGCGCCGAGGGCGCCGATCGCGAGGTCGTTCCACATGAACCAGAAGCGCTGCTGGCCGGGCGTGCCGAACAGATAGAGCACGAGGTCGTGGCCGATGCTGATGCGGCCGAAGTCGAGGGCCACCGTGGTGGCCTGCTTGTCCGGGATGCCGTCGAGGTCGTCGACGCCGAGTCCGGCGGTGGTGAGGGGTTCCTCGGTGCGCAGCGGGACGATCTCACTGACCGACCCGACCATGGTCGTCTTGCCCACGCCGAATCCGCCGGCGATGAGTATCTTCACCGCGTCGGGCGCCGAGGTCCCCTGGGAGGTGGGGTCAGAGCCGGCCAAGGCCGTCCCTCACTTTCTTCAGCAGGTCCAGGTCGGGGGTGCGGGAGATCAGCCGGGGCTGCCGGACGCTGATCCGGCCCGCCTCCAGCAGGTCGCAGAGCATGATGGCGACCACGCTCACCGGGAGGTCGAGCCCGGTGGCGAGCTCCGCCACCACGATCGGCTCGGCGCACAGCCGCAGGATCCGCAGATGCTCGGGCTGCGGCCGGGCGCCCCCGGCGGGCTGCGGGTCCACCGCGGTCACGGTGGTGATGAGGGTGAAGTCGCCGCGGCTCGGCCTGGTCCGGCCGCCGGTCAGGGTGAACGGGCGAACCAGCCGGCCCGCCTCGTCGCCTCCGTTCACCTCACTCGCCGCTGTCGGGCGTGACGGCGACGCCCGCGCGCGGGGCCGCGCTGAGGTGCTCGCCGATCTTCTTGACCAGCATGTTCATCTGGTACGCCACCACGCCCACGTCCGCGCCCTGGCGGGTGAGGACGGCGAGGTTGGCGCCGGGTCCGGCGTTGGTGAGGATCAGGAAGGCGTTGCCCATCTCTATGAGCAACTGGCGCACGGGGCCGCCGCGGAAGTCCATGCTGACGCCCTTGCTGAGGCTCATCAGGCCGGACGCGGTCGCGGCCAGCCGCTCGGCGTCGTCGCGCAGGAACGCGGTGGATTTGCTGACGACCAGTCCGTCCTCGGAGAGCACGACGGCGTGGTCGACCTCGGCGACCCGGTCCACCAGTCCGGTGAGCAGCTGGTCGAGCTGGCTGTGGGTGGCGGGGATGGGGCGTGTCATCTGTGTGTCCTTCATGAGCGGTCTGCGACAGGGGGAGTCGATGGGGAGGTCAGGTGCCGGAGGCGGGTACCCGGTCTCCTGTGTCTTCGGATGCGGATTCCTCCCCCAGTAGGTACTCGGGTTCCGCGTCGTCGTCACGTGCCTGGAGGGTTCCGCGTTGGAATCCGGCGAGCGAGGAGGCCGCGCGTTCGGCGGTGAAGTCGTCGTCGGAGCCGTCGCCCGGGTCGGCCACGTCCTCCTTCAGCTCGGCGGCCAGGCTGGTCTGCGGCACCCGTCGCGGCAGCGGCATCCGCCCGCCGTTCCCGCCGGCCAGGGGCTTCCGGGCGGCGGGGTTGGTGCCGTCGCGGTGCGGGGCGGCGTCGGTGGTGCGCGTGTGCCCTGCGGGCTCCGGCTCCGGCGCGTCGTCCCGGTCGCCGTCCCGGTCCTGGCCGGGGTCCCGGGCCGGTCGTACGGGCTCGGTCTCCGCGGCGGCGACCCGTGCGGCCATCAGCGAGGCGCGTACGGGCGGCGCCGTCGCGTCGGTGCCGTCGTCGGCGGGGGCGGGGGCCTCACGGACCACGATCTCGTGCGGGATCAGCACGATCGCGGTGGTGCCGCCGTAGGGCGAGGAGCGCAGGGTGACGGCGATGCCGTGCCGGGTGGCGAGCCGGGCGATGACGAACATGCCGAGCCGGAGGTCGTCGGCGAGCGCGACCACGTCGAACTGCGGAGGCACCGCGAGCTGGGCGTTGAACGCCTCGTAGTCCTCCCCGGACATGCCGAGTCCGCGGTCCTCGACCTCGATGGCGAGGCCCTTGGCCACCACCGCGGCGCGAACGCCGACGGGGCTGGGGGCGGGCGAGTAGGAGGTGGCGTTGTCGATGAGCTCGGCGAGCAGGTGGATGACGTCGGCCACGGCGGGCGGGGCGATCCACACGTCGTCGTCGGTGTGCACCTCGACCCGCTGGTACTCGGCGACCTCGCCGACGGCGCTGCGCAGGATGTCGATCAGCGCGACCGGTTCGCTCCAGGTACGGCCGGGGCGCTCGCCGCTGATGATGACCAGGTTCTCCTCGTAGCGGCGCAGTTGGCTGGCGGTGGAGTCCAGCTCGTACAGGCCCTTGAGGATCTCGGGGTCCTGGTGCCGGCGCTCCAGCTTGTCGAGCTTGGTGAGCTGGAGGTTGACCAGGTTCTGGCTCTGCCGGGCGATGCCGAGGATGACCCGCTGGAAGCCGCGCCGGGTGTCGGCGAGTTCGACCGCGGTGTGCACGGCGGTGCGCTGGGCGATGTTGAAGGCACGTGCCACCTGGCCGAGTTCGTCGGTGCCGTAGTCCAGCGGGGCCGCGGCGGCGTCCACGTCGACCTTCTCGCCGCGCTCCAGGCGGGCCACGACGTCGGGCAGCCGCTCCTGGGCGAGGCTGAGGGTGGCGGTCCTGAGGCCGCGCAGCCGGCGGGACAGGGAGCGCGTGATGCGCCAGGACATCACGATGCACAGCAGCAGTGCGGCGAGACCGCCGGCGCTCAGCGAGCCGGCCTTGATCAGCAGGCCGCGCGCCTCCTCACCACTGCGGTCCAGCAGCCCCCGGGTCTGCTCCCGGATCAGCTGCTCGTACTGGGCCGACAGCTGGGCCATGGCGGCGTCCCAGCGCTCCTGGGCGTTCGGCAGCTGAGTCGTGCGGGACTTTCCGGTGCCCTTGGTGGGGGCCGAGAGGACCTGGTCCTCCACGGCGAGCAGGGCCTGCCAGTCCCGGCCCTGGACGATCCGCTCGACCCGGGTCTTCACCTCGCCCTGCAGCGAGGGGACGAGCTGGTTGTCGACGAGCCAGCGCCGGGCGTTGACCACCTGGGCGAAGCGGTCCCGACTCGCCTCGTCGAGCTTCCCGGAGGGCCAGTTCAGGGTGAGGAGGGCGTCCTCCTGGGAGACCAGCTCCGCCGCCTGTTCCAGGGTGATGAGCGGTCCGGCCTGCGAGGTGAGGTCGCCGTCGTCGACCTGGGAGAGCTCCTGGAAGGCGTGGATCTGGTCGTCGATGATCGAGGAGTACTGTTCGAGGACCTGCTCGGGGGTGATGTCGGTGGGGTTGTCCACCTGGTCGCGGTAGTACTCCAGGCTGCCCGTGCCGGCCATGACGGAGTACAGCCGCTCACCGATGCGGTCCGGGGCGTCGTCGATCGCGTCGGCCTTCGCGGCCAGCCTGGCGACCGTCGCGTCCGTCACCTTGCGCTGCTGCCTGAGGGCCTCCATGAAGCTGCCGGGGGCCGCCATGAAGGCGGCGGACAGGGCGCGTTCGCGCTGGAGGGCGAGGGCCGCGTCGGTTCCCATGGCACCGGTGGACTTGCTCAGTCCGGTCTGCGACCGCAGCCGCAGTCCCTCGGAGAACATCTGGGTCGTCGTCACGGCCCAGCTCGCCGTGAGCGTGACACTGGGGATCAGTGCCAGCAGGATCAGCGAGAGACGTATGGAGCCGAGACGGCGCCGGGCGCCGGTCCGTGAGGGCATCGTCGTCCTTGGGCGGTGAGCGGGGAGTGGAGGGGATCAGGGGTACGGCACACAGGGGATGCGCAGGATGTTATCCGTACAAGTGAACGCACGTGTCAGGGGAGGTCGAAAGCTTGGCGTCGCCGTTACACGAGCATTCCGGTTGCTTGGTCTCCGCCATGTGCCCATGTCCGAATGGACGATTCCGTTTGTCCGTTGGGGCCGGCTCACGGGGGAGGCGCGTCGGCGTCACGTCAGCGCGTGCCGTTCGCCGCGAACTTCGCGATCCCGGCGATGTTCTTCTTGGTGACGAGCGCGGGGCCGGTGAGCACGGGCTCCACACCGCCGCCGCTGATGTTGCCGTTGGTCTTGTAGAGCCAGAGCTCGTCGACCGCCAGATAGCCCTGGAGGTAGGGCTGCTGGTCGACGGCGAACTGCACGTCCCCGTTCTGCACGGCCTTGACCAGGTCGTTGTTGAGGTCGAAGGTGGCGATCTTCGCCTTGCTCCCGGATTCGTCCACCGAGTCCACGGCGGCGAGCGCGATCTGCGCGCCGAGGGTGACGACCTCGTCGATGCTGGGGTCCTGGTTCAGTTTCGCGGCGATCGTGCTGGTGACGGCGTCCATGTCGGTGCCGTCGACGTACAGGCTCTCGGTCCGCCCGCCGAAGGTCTTGCGCACTCCGGCGCAGCGGGCCTCCAGGGCGACGTTGCCGCGCTCGTGGATGACGCACAGGGTGTGCTCGGCGTTGCGGGCGTCCAGTTGGTCGCCGAGGGTTTGGCCCGCGATGCTCTCGTTCTGTCCGAAGAAGCCGAGCAGGCCCTGTGCCTCCCAGGCGTCGATGCCGGAGTTGAGGCCCACCACGGGTATGCCGGCGGCACGGGCCTCGGCGACCGCGCCCTGCATGGCCTGCGGCTTGGCCAGGGTCACCGCGATGCCGTCGACCTTGTCGGCGATCGCCTCCCGCACCAGTTCCGCCTGGCCCGCGGCGTCGGGGTCGCTCGCGTAGGTCAGCTCGATGCCGTCCTTGGCGGCGGCGGCCTCCGCACCCTTGCGCACCCGGTCCCAGAAGGCGTCCCCCTCGGCCCCGTGGGAGATGAGGGCCACCTTCATCCCGCCGCCCGCCCTGCCCCGCGCACCGCTGTCCGACGCGGAGTCCGATCCGCCGAGGACGGAGCAGCCGGCCACCGTCAGACAGATGGCGGCGGCGAGTGCCGTGGCGCGGAGGGCTGTGGAGAAAGCGTGGGACGCGGGGGGTGGATTCATGAGGGTGCGACACCTCGCTGTGCGACCGGAACGGAACGGGAGAGCGAAGTCTCACGATCACCGCGATGACGTGCGGCGACTGGCTGACTTTCGCTGGGCGGAGCCAATCGCGTGTGACGCCTCGTAGTCAAGTGAACAACGAAATCGATGTAGTGCTGTGACTACGGAGCGCTGATCAGCGCACACGTGTCACCACGTACGGCGCGGAAATCCGAGGGGCCCCGTCATCGCCGTACGACCGTACGCAAGGGGCGATTCCCGGCCAACCCGGCGCCCGTGCCCCAAGGCCCTTGCCAATGGCTGAAATTCGCACAGGAAAGCGGCAACCTCTTCACCTTCGGCGACGACTGCTCGGCGGACCACCCCCCTCCACACGGAACGGAAGCGACGCGTGAGCGACAACCGCAGCAAGGCCCGCCACCGGAGAAGGAAGACAGCGCTGGTCGTCGGCGTCCCCCTGGCCCTGGCCGCCGCCGGCACCATGGCCTACGGCACGGTCTTCGGAGTGTTCGGCGAGGACGCCCTGCCGAAGGCCGCGGCGGCCGGGCCCGCCTGGGCCGCCGAGACCGCCGACGGGTTCGCCTCGGTCAACGCCCTGGGGCAGAACGGCACCTACGGCGGCCGGGACGGGAAGACGGTCACCGTGAAGACCCTCGCCGACCTGGAGAAGTACGCGACCGCCGCCGAGCCGTACATCATCGTCGTCGCCGGAACCATCAACATGAACCCGGTGGGCAAGGAGATCAAGGTCGCCTCGGACAAGACGATCGTGGGCTCGGGGACCTCCGGGCACATCGTCGGCGGCGGCTTCTTCCTCGGCTCGGGCGTCCACAACGTCATCATCCGCAACTTGACGATCCGTGACTCCTACCAGGGCACCTGGAACGACAAGGACCACGACTTCGACGCCGTCCAGATGGACGGCGCCCACCACGTCTGGATCGACCACAACGACCTGCGGCACATGGCCGACGGCCTGATCGACAGCCGCAAGGACACCACCTACGTGACGGTGTCGTGGAACAAACTGAGCCAGAACAACAAGACCTTCGGCATCGGCTGGACCACGAACACCACCGCAGACCTGACGATCCACCACAACTGGTTCCGCGAGACCGAGCAGCGCAACCCGTCCACCGACAACGTCGCCCACGCGCACCTCTACAACAACTTCCTGGAGGACGTGGCCGGCACGGACATCACCTCGTCGTACGGCAACTACGCGCGCGGCAACACCAGGATGGTCCTGGAGAACAGCTACTTCCAGGGCATGAGGAACCCGGTGACCAAGAACGCCACGGCCGCCCTGGTCCAGCGCGGCAACGTCTTCTCCGGCACCTCCGGCCGCAACGAGAGCGGCGGCACGGCCTTCGACCCCAAGGCGTACTACAGCTACACCCTGGACAAGGCGGCCGATGTGCCCGCGCTGCTCAAGTCCGGTGCGGGGCCGCGCAGTTCGATCGGTACGACAGCGACGACCACCGCCGCCGCGGCCACCACGCTCACCGTCGCCAAGGACGGCAGCGGCCAGTTCACCAGCGTGCAGAAGGCCGTCGACGCGGTGCCCGTGAACAACACCTCGCGGGTGGTGATCTCGGTCGCGCCGGGCACGTACCGGGAGGTCGTCAAGGTCCCCGCCAACAAGCCGCACGTCACCATCCAGGGCTCGGGCGGCAGCCGCAAGGACACCACGATCGTCTACGGCAACGCGTCCGGCACGCCCAAGCCGGGCGGCGGCACCTACGGCACCGGCGGCAGCGCCACCGTCGCCGTGGAGGCGGACGACTTCCAGGCCCGCAACCTGACCATCTCCAACGACTTCGACGAGGCCGCCAACCAGTCCCTCAACGGCCACCAGGCGGTCGCCCTGCGCACCGCGGCCGACAAGGTGGTCCTCGACGGCGTCATCGTCACCGGCGACCAGGACACCCTGCTGCTGGACACGGCGGCGAAAGACAGGCTCGGCCGGGTCTACGTCACGAACTCCTACGTCATCGGCAACGTCGACTTCATCTTCGGCAGGGCCACGGCCGTCGTCGACAGGTCGGTCATCACCCTGAAGAAGCGCTGGAACGGCACTTCCGCCGGCTACGTCACCGCCCCGAGCACGGCCGCGAACCGCAAGGGCTTCCTGATCACCAACTCCACCGTCAACGGCGACGTCTCCGACCGGAGCTTCTACCTCGGCCGCCCCTGGCACGCGGGCGGCGACGCTTCCCTCGACCCGCAGACGACAGTCCGCAACACCACCCTCAGCGCCGCCGTCAAGACCACACCGTGGACCGACATGAGCGGCTTCTCGTGGAAGGACGACCGCTTCGCCGAGTACAAGAACACCGGCCCCGGCTCGGGCGCCGCGAGCAGCGAGCGCCCGCAGCTGACCGACGCGCAGGCCGCCGACCAGGAGGTCGCGGACTGGCTGGGCGGCTGGACGCCGGGCGTCTGACACCGCCGAGTACAGCGAGAGACGCACCGCCCCGAGTTTTTGTTATCCCGCCCGGGGCCGGTGCGTCTCCTGTTCGTAGCCCCTCGCGCGGGCCGACGCGGGCGCGGGCTGCGAACCGTACCCGAGACCTCAAGGACCTCCACCGTGACAGCACAGATCAGCCGCCGGAGCATGCTGAAGATCGCCGGAACCGCCGCGGGCGCGGCGGGGCTCGGCGTCGGCACGGCCGCGGTGGCGACACCGGCCGCGGCGGCGGGTGGCGCCTACGCGCACCCCGGTCTGCTCCACACCAAGGCGGACCTGGCCCGTATGGCGGCCAAGGTGAAGGCGGGCGCCGAGCCCTACAAGGCGGGCTTCGCGAAGCTGGCCGCCAACCGCCACGCGCAGAGCGGCTGGCAGGCCAACCCGCAGGCGACCGTGGTCCGAGGCGGCACCGGTCAGAACTACGTGACCTTCTACAACGACGTGCACGCCGCCTACCAGAACGGCCTGCGCCACCACGTCACCGGCGAGGCCGAGTACGCCGACACCGCCGTCGCGATCCTCAACGCCTGGTCGGCGAAGCTCACTTCGCTGGCGGGCAGCGCCGACCGCTTCCTGGCCGCCGGGCTGTACGGCTACCAGATCGCCAACGCCGCCGAACTCGTCCGTGACCACCCCGACTTCGCGCTCGACCGTTTCCAGGAGATGCTGAGCGGCATCTTCGGCACGGTCAGCGACGACTTCCTGGTGAACCACAACGGCGCGGTCATCACCAACTACTGGCCCAACTGGGACCTCGCCAACATGGCCTGCGTCCTGGCCACCGGCATCTTCTGCGACGACAGGGCCCAGGTCGCCCGCGCCGTCGACTACTTC
Organism: Streptomyces ipomoeae 91-03; assembly: GCF_000317595.1. Classification (GTDB taxonomy): domain Bacteria; phylum Actinomycetota; class Actinomycetes; order Streptomycetales; family Streptomycetaceae; genus Streptomyces; species Streptomyces ipomoeae. The sequence goes on from NZ_AEJC01000372.1 coordinate 25,296, forward strand.
AAGAACGGCGAGGGCCTCGGCGCCGTCAAGAAGGCCATCCCCGTCGTCCACGACGACGGTCTCGCCGAATGGCTGGAGGCCGGCCGCGACCAGGGCCACGCGCTGCTGGGCGTCGGTCTGATGGGCACGTTCTGCGAGATGGCCTGGAACCAGGGCATCGACCTGTACGGCTACGACGACAACCGCTTCCTCAAGGGCGCCCAGTACGTGGCCAAGTGGAGCCTGGGCGGCAAGGTGGCCTACACCGAGAACACCCGCGCCAAGGGCGCGATCAACGGCTGGTCCGGCCGGGAGACCGCGTCCCAGGCGGCCGGCGTCGACCCGAACATGACGCGCCCGATCTGGGCCATGATCGCCAACCACTACACCAAGCGCCGGGGACTCGACGCCTCGTACGTCACCCGCATCGCGGCCAAGGCGGCCCCCGAGGGCGGTGGCGGCGACTACGGCCCCAACAGCGGCGGCTACGACCAACTGGGCTTCGGCACGCTGACGTTCACGCGGGACAAGGCGACGAAGGCGGAGGCGGAGGCGTCTCCGACGGCGTCCGCGGCAGCGGCGGGATCGGACTCGGGGTCAGATTCCGGCTCCGGCTCCGGTTCCGGCACGCGGTCCGGTTCGGGTGCGGAGAAGGGCGGCTCGGCGGCCTCCGCGAGCGCCCAGGGCGGACGCGGTGAGGACCTGGCCTCCACCGGCAGCACCGACTTCGTGGCCTGGACCGCCGCCGGCGGTGTAGCCGCCCTCGCGGGTGGCCTGCTCCTCCTGCGCCGCCGCAACAACCGCCCGGGCGGCGGCGCCCACAGCTAGCCCGATCACGGCTCACCCGGCCACCGTCGTCCCCGAGTGCCACGCAACGTCCTCGCAACCTGGCGGGGCGTTCACTACGGCCATGGATGTGGTCCCGCGTGTAGAGCTGACGCCCGCTGCCGCCGATCTGGTGCGGCGGCTGCGGGCGGTCCACGGCCCGTTGATGTTCCACCAGTCGGGCGGCTGCTGCGACGGCAGCGCGCCCATGTGCTACCCGGACGGCGAGTTCCGTACCGGCGACTCGGACGTCCTGCTGGCCGAGTTGCGGGTCGACGGCGTCGACGAGGCCGTCGGTTTCTGGATGTCCCGCGGCCAGTACGAGGTGTGGAGCCACACCCGGCTGATCGTGGACGTCGTACCGGGCCGGGGCAGCGGTTTCTCCCTGGAAGCACCCGAAGGAGTGCGTTTTCTGATCCGTTCTCGCCTTGTCGACGCATAGCCACCGCACGACCGGTCCTCGTCTGGTCCACTCCCCTTGAGTCCTGCGACAGTTGACGAGACTTCAGGGGGCACCGTGACACGTCGTGGCGCACGGTTCAGAACGGTACTGACGGTTCTCGCGGCATGGAGTGTGCTGGCCGGGGCGGCCCTCGTGGGGGCGGCACCGGCCGGCGCCGTGTCGAGGGCCGTCGAGCTCGCACCGGGCATCGAGTACACCCGGTTCGACATCCAGGCGGCCAAGGGCGTGGCCCAGGCGCACGTCCTGAGCGTCGATCTGCGCAGCCGCCAGGTGGGCGTCGGCCTGCTGTACCCGGGGAAGTGGCCGCGCGGGCGACCGTGTCCCGGCTGG
>NZ_AEJC01000373.1 GCF_000317595.1 Streptomyces ipomoeae 91-03
AGTACGTACGGAGGAGTACGGGGAGTACGGGGAGTACCGGGTCAGACGCCCGCGTACGAGTGCTTGCCGCTGACGAAGATGTTCACGCCGTAGTAGTTGAACAGCCAGCAGGCGAACGCGGCGATCGCGATGTACGCGGCCTTGCGCCCCTTCCAGCCGGCCGTGGCACGGGCGTGCAGGTAACAGGCGTACGCGACCCAGGTGATGAAGGACCAGGTCTCCTTGGGGTCCCAGCCCCAGTAACGGCCCCACGCGTCACCCGCCCAGATGGCGCCCGCGATGATCGTGAACGTCCACAGCGGGAAGACGGCGGCGTTCACGCGGTACGAGAACTTGTCGAGCGACGCCGAGGCGGGCAGCCGCTCCATGACGGAGGTCGCGAACCGGCCGGGGGTACCGCCGTTCGCCAACTTGCTCTCGTAGGAGTCCTTGAAGAGGTACAGGGCCGTGCCGACCGCGCCCACGTAGAAGACGGCGCCGCAGAAGATCGCGGTGGAGACGTGGATGTACAGCCAGTACGAGTGGAGGGCGGGAACCAACTGGTCGCTGGCGGTGTACAAGACAGTGACGGCAAGACCGAGATCGAGGAGGACGGTCGTGATCAGGGGAAGGCCGAGCCAGCGGACGTTCTTCTTCAGCGCGAGCAGCGCGAGGTACACGCCGACGGCCACGGTGGAGAAGGTGATGTTGAACTCGTACATGTTGCCCCACGGCGCCCGCTCCACCGAGAGCGCGCGTGTCAGCACCCCGCCGAACTCGACGGCGAAGGCCAGCACGGTCAGGGACACGGCGATACGCCCGTAGAGGTCGCCCTGCTCGTCGCCACCGTGCGCCCCGGGCCCGTCCGGCACGTCCCGCGCCCCGGCGGCGGCCCGCACGACCACCTTCGGCCGCTCCAACACGGAGGTCCCACCGGCCGACTTCACGGTCACCGCAGGCACGTCCGCCTTCTTGGCCTCCGCGCCCCCCTTCCCACCGGCGGTCAGCGCGGCAGCCGTACGACCGACCTTGCTCCGACTGCCGAAAAGCCATTCGGCGATGTACGCGAAGAAGGCCAAGGTGTACACGGCCATCGCGGAGTAGATCAGCGTGTTGCTGATGTTCGCGAGATTCTCATTGGTCGCGGCGGCGAGTTCGGCAGCACCGGCGAGAGTCACTTCGTCTCAGCCCCTTCATCAGACAGTTCGGCATCGGAGTCAGCCTCAGCCTCAGCAACAGTTGGAGCCTCGTCATGGATCACCGCAGCAAGGTCACCCAGTTCCTCCGGCACCTTCGCCGACTCACTACGCCCAAGCCCCGCCATCTCGACGACGGTCACCCCGTCAGGCCCGGCGACGGCCCGCACCCACACCCGCCGCCGCTGGATGAACAGAGAGGCGGCAAGACCGAGAATCGCGGTGACGGCCCCACCCAGCGCCCACCCACTCCCGGGCTGCTGGGTGATCTGGAAGCCGGCCCACTCCTTGACACCCTCGAAGGTGACCGACCCGTTCCCTCCGGGCAGCTTCATGGTCTCCCCCGGCTTCAGGTTCTCCCGTACCTGCGCGCCCTTGGAGTCCTTGTACGCCTTCAGCTTCCGCTTCTCCAGCTGGTACACGCTCTGCGGCACACCCGCGTCGACCCCGAGGTCCCCGTGGTACGGCTCCAGGTTCAGCACGGGATTGAGCAGCGCCGGGAACTGCGAGACGACCGCGGTGTTCGGCCCGCCGTAGGAAGGGAGGAAGAACGCCTGGAAACCGAGCTGTTCCCGCTCGCCCTCGGCATTGCGGTAGCCGTCCATGACCTTGATCGCACCGGTGGAGGTGACATTGGCGTCCAGCGGCAGCAGCGGCACCGCGGCGCTGAAGACGACCTTGCCCTTGCCGTCCCGGATGGTGACGACGGGCGCGTACCCATGGCTGACGAGGTAGACCTTGGAGTCGTCGATCTCCAGCGGCTTGTTGACCTCGATCTTGGTCGTCCGCTCCTTGCCCTCGGCGCCGACGGCATAGGAGACGGTCGCCTCGTAGACCCGCGGCGTCCCCTTGTTCGGGCCGGTGGCCTCGTACGTACCCCGGAAGTTCTTCAGGTCGAAGCTGAACGGGTTGAGGTCGTCGGCGCTGAAGAGGTTGCCGGACTTGAAGTCGTCGTACTGCGTGAGGGTGTTGGCGAACCCGTCGCCTTCGAGGATCAGCTTGTTGCCCTCGGACCGGTAGAGCTGGCCCCAGGCGAAGGCGATGAGCATCACGATCAGGGCGAGATGGAAGGCGAGGTTGCCGGCCTCCCGCAGATAGCCCTTCTCTGCGGCGACGGCGTCCCCGGCGACATACGCGCGGAACCGGCGCCGCTTGAGCGCCTTGAGGGCGACCTCGCGCACCTGCTCCGGCGTGGCCTCCGTACGCCAGGTCGCGTACGCGGGCAGCCGGGTCAGCCGCCTGGGGGCGCCCGGCGGACGGCTGCGGAGCTGGCCCACGAACTGCCAGGTGCGGGGCACGATGCAGCCGATGAGCGAGACGAACAGGAGGATGTAGATCGCCGAGAACCACACCGAGCTGTAGACGTGGAACAGCCCGAGCTTCTCGTAGATCGGCCCGAGCGTGTCGTGCCGCTCCATGAAGTCGGCGACCTTGGTCTCGTCCTGCCCCGACTGCGGGATCAGCGAGCCCGGGATCGCCGCGAGCGACAGCATGAACAGCAGGATCAGCGCGACCCGCATGGAGGTCAGCTGCCGCCAGAACCAGCGGGCCCACCCGATCACACCCAGCGAGGGCAGATTGGGGGCGGCGTCCTCCTGCGGCGCGGTGGACAACCGCGCCCCGGCGCCCCCGAGATCACCGTCGTCACCGGCGCCGCTCCCGCCCGCGGCCCCCGAAGAGGCGGCGTCGTTCGCGGTGGCGCCCTTGCCCGTCTCGTTCGTGCTCGTCGTACTCATGGCTCAGATCCCCACGGTGAAGCCACTGGACCAGACCTGCATCTCCTGCACGATGCGGTCCCAGACGCCGGTCAGCATGAGCAGGCCGATCGCGATCATCATCCCGCCGCCGATGCGGAGCACCCACGCGTAGTGCCGCTTGACCCAGGCGAAGGCGCCGAGCGCCTTGCGGAAGGCCACCGCGGCGAGCACGAAGGGCAGGCCCAGCCCCAGACAGTACGCCACCATCAGTACGGCCCCGCGCACCGCGCTCGCCTCTTGCAGGGCGAGGGCGTTCACCGTGGCGAGGGTCGGGCCGATGCAGGGCACCCAGCCGATCGCGAAGAGCGCGCCGAGGACCGGAGCCCCTATGAGGCCGGTCGTCGGCCGGGTGTGGAAGCGGAACTCCCGCTGGGTCAGCCAGGGCATCAGCCCCATGAAGAACAGCCCCATGACGATCATGAGCACGCCCAGGACGGTGGACAGCACGTCCTGGTGCTTCAGGAGCGTCCGGCCGAAGTAGCCGAAGAGCGCCCCGCTGGAGACGAACACCGCGGTGAACCCGAGCACGAACAGCCCGGCCCCGGCGACCATCCGCCCCCGCCGGGCGTCGGCCAGATCGGTGCCGCCGACTCCGGTGACGTACGACAGATAGCCGGGCACCAGAGGCAGTACACAGGGCGAGAAGAAGGAGACGAGCCCGCCGAGCACCGCGACGGGCAGCGCGAGGAGCAGGGCGCCGCTGTTCACGGTTCCGGTGAGATCGGCCGCGGTGGTCAGCGCGTGCGTGGTCGCGGTCACGGTCGTCGTACCCGACACGTCACTTCTCCGCGAGGATCGGCTTGAGCATCTTGCGCAGCAGCTCCTCGGTGAGCGGCTTCTGGGCCCGCGCCGCGAGCTTGCCGTCCCGGTCCACGACGAGGGTGGAGGGGATCATCTGCGGGTTGAGCGCGCCCTTCTCGAAGCGGAGCAGCAGCTTCCCGGTCGGGTCGTACAGGCTGGGGTAGGTGACCTTGAACTCGTCCTCGAAGGCCTGCGCGGGGCGGGTGCTGGTGTCGCGCGTGTTGATGCCGACGAACTGCACGCCCTGGTCGGCGAGGTCCGCCGAGACCTTCACGAAGTTGGGCGCCTCCGCACGGCACGGCGGGCACCAGGAGCCCCATACGTTCAGGACGACGATCTTGCCCTTGTACTGGGAGGCGACGTCGAGCGTGCCGCCGTCGATGGTCTTGCCGGAGAGCGTGGGGGCCGTGGCCCGGTCCCCCTTCTTCACGGTCGCGATCCCGTCGGAGCCGGCGACGAACCCCGTCCCGCCACCACCACCCTGGATGCCCCCGCCCGAGCAGGCGGACAGCACGAGAGTCAGGGCTGCGGCCCCGGCGGCGAGCAAAGCGGCACGACTACGGCTCGTACGGACACTCATGTGAAAAGTTTCGCATGCCCGTTTCGCGACCCCACGGCGGGGTCGACGGCGGATGTTCCACCAGGTCGACGCCGGTATCCGGCCGGATCGGCGGCCGGTTCGGGCCGGGGCGGGCGCCCGGTGTCGGATCGGCTCGGGGACGTGATGCCGGGCACGCTCAGGCGGCCGACCCGGCGCCGAGGAACTGCTTCCAGCCGCCCGTGGGCTCCTGTCCGACCCCGAGGGTCTGGAGCTTGGCGAGGACTTCCGGCTTCTGCGCGTCGAGCCAGTCCACGAACTGCCGGAAGGACACGATCCGTATCTCCCCGTCCTTGGCCTTCTCCTTCTCCGCCGCGATGTGCTTGAGCGCTTCCTCCACGGCGTCCATGTAGACCCCGCCGTTCCACTCCTCGAAGTGGTTGCCGATGAACAGCGGCGCCCGGTTCGTCTCGTACGCCCGCTGGAACCCGGCGACGTACGCCCCGGTGGCCTGCGTGCGGTACGCCGGGTAGTTGGCGGGCGGGGCCTGGGTGGAGTTCTGGGACTGGTTGAACATGATGTTGTAGTCCATGGACAACACCTCGAACCGCCGCCCCGGGAACGGTATGGACTGCAGTGGCAGATCCCACACCCCGCCCTTCTTCCGCGGCCACACCTGAAGCCCGCCGGGCGAGGAGGAGTCGTACCGCCAGCCGAGCTCACGCGCGGTGGGCAGCAGATTCTCCTGCCCCAGCAGACAGGGCGTCCGCCCGCCGATCAGCTCCTTGTCGTAGTCGAAGGGCAGCGGTTCGACGTCGGTCCAGCCGCTGTTGGTCTTCCACTCCTTGACGAACGCCTTCGCCTGGTCGATCTCGCTGCGCCACTGCTTCGGCGTCCACTTGGCGACCGAGCCGTAGCCGTCGCCGCAGAAGTGCCCGTTGAAGTGGGTGCCGATCTCGTGGCCGTCGAGCCAGGCGGTCCGCAGATGGCCGAGCGTCGACTTGATGTGCTCGTCCGTCAGATAACCGATGTCGGACGCGCCGGGCGCGTTGTTCGGCGGCAGGTACTTGCGCTTTTTCGACTCGGGGAGGAGATAGATCCCCGAGAGAAAGAACGTCATATGGGCGTCGTGCTCCCGCCCCGCCTTCAGAAACCGCTCGAAGAGCCCGTTCCCGACATCACCGGCACCGTCCCAGGAGAACACCACGAACTGCGGCGGCGTCTCCCCGACTTCCAGTGCCCTCGGCTTCCCCGGCTGATTCGGCTGCTTCCCCGTGTCGGCGGTGGACCCGTCCCCCAGCGGCTTCACGGGGTTCTTCTTGCCCCCGGAGCCCCCGGAGCCCTTGCCACCCCTGGAGCCACCGGTACCACCGGCCTCACTGGGCCCGCCTCCGAGCCCCGTACCGCACCCGGCGAGCCCCAGGGCGGCCGTGGCACCCACACCCGCACCGAGCCCGAGCATTCCCCTTCGCGATATTTCACGCATTGCATCCCCCTTCGTCAGATCCCTCACCCCTTACGTGAAGGACACCGATTTAGAGGGCGTCGGAAACGCCGGGGTTCCACCGGTCTGGCGCATATTTAAGAGCCTTTGACCCGAATACGCTCAGATGCGGCACCCCATACGCTTCGTGACGGGGCGTACGCCGACGGGGCGGGCGTAGGAAGTGGGCAAGGAAAAGGCCGTACGCCTATAGGAGAGACGTACGGCCTCGGGGGTTCCTCAGTCGCCCGACCCGCTAGGCGCCAAAAGCCTTGTCTTTCCCCTTGACAGGCCTGGCCCCGGCCAGAAGATGCGCCGGCACGAGATCCCGCGCCGGCTCGCTGTACCCCACGGACACGATCTTGTCCCCCTGATACGTGAACGTCGTCAACGACGCCAGCGTGCACTGCCGCCGCCGGGGATCGTGCCAGAGCCGCCGCCGCTCGACGTACGACCGCACTATCCAGATCGGCAGCTGGTGCGAGACGAGCACGGCCTCGTGCCCGCGCGCCGCGTCCTTCGCGGCGTCGAGCGCCCCCATCATCCGTACGACCTGGTCGACGTACGGCTCCCCCCAGGACGGCTTGAAGGGGTTGACGAGGTGCTTCCAGTTCTCCGGCCGCTTCAGCGCGCCGTCGCCGACCCCGAAGGTCTTGCCCTGGAAGACGTTGTCGGCCTCGATGAGCCGCGCGTCGGTGGCGATGTCCAGCCCGTGCGCCTTGGCGATCGGCGTGGCCGTCTCCTGTGCCCGCTCCAGGGGCGAGGCGACGACATACGTGATGTCGCGGGGGGCGAGGTGCTCGGCGACCCGGTCGGCCATGCGCCGCCCGAGGTCGGAGAGGTGGTAGCCGGCGAGCCGCCCGTACAGGACCCCGTCCGGGTTGGCGACCTCGCCGTGCCGCATCAGATGGACGACCGTGATGTCGTTGTCGCCGATGTGGTTGTCGCTCATGCCGCCGTGGCCTCCGCCGCTGCCCGCGCCGCCGCCGGAAGGGCGTCGGCGATCCGCTGAACCGCCTGCTCGTCATGGGCCGTGGACACGAACCACGACTCGAAGGACGACGGCGGCAAGTACACACCCTGCGACAGCATCGAGTGGAAGAAGGCGTTGAAGCGGTACGACTCCTGCGCCTTGGCGTCCTCGTAGTTCCGCACGGGCTGGTCCGTGAAGAACACGGAGAACATGTTGGAGGCGGACTGCACGGTGTGCGCGACGCCTTCCTTGCCGAGTGCCTCGCTGACGAGCCCCTGGATCTGCACGGAGACGGCGTTGACGATGCCGTACGCCGCGTCGTCCAGCAGCCGCAGCTGCGCGAGCCCGGCGGCGGTGGCGACGGGATTCCCGGAGAGGGTGCCGGCCTGGTAGACGGGTCCGGCGGGCGCGAGGTGAGCCATCACATCGGCGCGCCCCCCGAAGGCGGCGGCGGGGAAGCCACCCCCCATGACCTTCCCGAAGGTCATCAGATCAGGGACGACCCCGTCGATCCCGAACCACCCGGCACGGCTGGTCCGGAAGCCGGTCATGACCTCATCGGAGATGTACAGCGCGCCGTTCTCGGCGCAGATGTCCTTGAGCCCCTGGTTGAAGTCGGGCAGCGGCGGTACGACGCCCATGTTGCCCGGGGAGGCCTCGGTGATCAGGCAGGCGATCTCGCCGGGGTGGGCGGCGAAGGCGGCGCGTACGGCGTCGAGGTCGTTGTAGGGGAGGACGATGGTGTCGCCGGCCTGGGCGCCGGTGACGCCCGGGGTGTCGGGCAGCGCGAAGGTGGCCACCCCGGACCCGGCGGCGGCGAGCAGCGAGTCGACGTGCCCGTGGTAGCACCCGGCGAACTTGACGACCTTGGTGCGGCCGGTGAAGCCGCGGGCGAGCCGGATCGCCGACATGGTGGCCTCGGTCCCGCTGGACACGAGCCGCACCTGCTCCAGCGGTCCGACCCGGTCGACCATCTCCTCGGCGAGCGCGACCTCGCCCTCGCCGGGCGTACCGAAGGAGGTACCGCGCGCGACGGCCTCCTGGACGGCGGCGATGACCTCGGGACGGGAGTGCCCGAGGATCATGGGCCCCCATGAACACACGAGGTCGACGTATTCACGGCCATCGGCATCGGTGAGATACGGACCGGTACCGGACACCATGAACCGGGGCGTACCGCCCACGGCGCGGAAGGCGCGCACGGGAGAGTTCACGCCACCGGGCGTGACGGCCGCCGCGCGCTCGAAAAGAGTCTGCGAGACCGGGGCTTCATATGAATAGGGCCGTTGGGGCATGACCTGCGCTTTCTCCAACTTCTCCGACTCCGTCGCTCGTGACGCCTTCAGCGTAGGCCAGCACTCTTTGGCCGCCGTGCGGAAGATCTGAGCCACGGGGCCGCCGGCGAGCCGACCACCGACACGATGCCCGCGTCTCGGCCTTCAACGGTCTGAGAGACTTGGGCCTCGTACGGATAGCTCACACAGGCCATGGTGTCAGAGGCTCCGAAGATCCTGCGGACTGGTGTTTCCACGCACGTTTCGGCGGGCGGTCGCAGGGGAGGTCACTGACACGATGATCGGGTGGCGCGGCGGGGGCCACGCGTCCCAGAAATGCGTTCGGGTGGAGATATGCATCGCGGTGGCGGACTGGGCGAGGGGACCGGTGACCTCGGTCCTCGACGTGCCCGGCGGGGCAGGCACCGGCGCGAGGCGGAGGACACAGCAGAGACAACACGTAAGGACCGGGGCGCTTCCGGCAACACCGGTGGCCCCGGGGGTCCGTCGAGCACGCCGGGCACGCCGGGCATGCCGGGCGCTTTCGGCGCCTCGGGCGCGCAGGGCGGAGCCGCCGACCAGGGCGGCCCGGGCCAGGCTCCGGGTCACGACGGGCAGGGCCAGGGCGGGCCGGGTGCGACCGGTCCCGGGTCGACGGGCCCGAGTCAGAGCGGCCCGTCCGGACACGCCGGCCCGACGGGGCCGTCGCGGGGGTTGGGCCCGCTGGGGTCTTTGGGTTCGTCGCTCGGGGCGCTGAGGTCGCGGGGCAAGTCCGGGCAGTCCGGGCAGCCTGGCCCGTCCGGGCAGTCCGGGCAGTCCGGGCAACCAGAGCAGCCGGGGCGGTCGGGGCGGTCGGGGCGGTCCGAGCAGCCGGGGCATTCCGGGCAACCGGGACAGGCGGGTACGCCGGGGCAATCGGAGGCGCCGGGGCAGCTCGGGCAGTCCGGACAGCCGGGGCGTTCAGGGGCTCCCGGGCAGCCGGGGTTGCCAGGAGAGCCGGGACAGCGGGGACAATCGGGACAACCAGGCTCGTCCGGGCGTCGGCGCGGCTTCAACGGCCCGGAGAACTGGTCGGACCCCGAGCCGTCATCGACCCCGTCGGCCCCGTCCATCCCGTCGACCCCCTCGACCCCGTCGGCCCCCCAGTCGTCGCCGGGATCACAGCCTCCGTATCCCCCGCACGGCCGGCCCGGCGTGTACGGTCCGCAGGGTGCACACGGCACATACGACAGCCAGGGCATCCCGATCGTCCAGAACACCCAGGACAGTCAGGGCATCCCGGTCATTCGCAACACCCAGGACGCTCAGGGCGTCCCGGGCATTCAGCCCTCTCATGGCGTTCAGCCTCCTCACGGCACCCATGGCCCTCAGGACGGGCAGGGCGGGCCGGACTCGCCCGCCGGCCCGCGCGGCGACGCCCCCGGCCGCCACGCCTCACGCGACCGCTCGCGCAACCAGCAGCCGGAGGAAGGCTGGCGTTTCTCCCGCCGCCGACGCGGTGCGCAGAGCCCGCAGACCGAGCCGGACCGCCTCCAGGGCGACCCGACCGGAACGGCACCCGGCACGGACCGGATCCAGCCGGGCACGGACCACCCCCAGCCCGGTATGGACCGGCTCCTGCCCGGAACGGACCGAATGCGCCCCGACGGCACCCGCCCCGAGCACACCGACGATCGGCCCCAGGACCGAACCCAGCCCCCCACGGACCGACCTCACTCCGCCCCGGACCGAATCCCTTCCCACACCGACCACTCCGGGGGCGGTTCCGACCGACTGGAGAACGGCGGTACGGGCCCGCTGCCGAGCGATCGGGCCGGTGACGCGGACGGAACCCCCGGTGAGGGCGCCGACCGGATCCGGGGCGGCGGTTCTGAGCGGATCGGGCGGCGCAGCCGTATGGACGGTATGGACCGTATGGATCGCGCCGATCATGTTGATCGTGTCAATCGTGTGGACGGAATGGATCAGACGGACCGGACGGACCGGCCTGACCTCGTGGATCGCGGAAGCCGCGCGGCTCGCAGACGCCGTGCGGACCGCCTCGACCAGGTGGTCAACCGGCTCCATACGGCGGGGAGCGGGAATGGTGGTCGGGTGGGGGTGACGTACAAATACTTCGGCGCGCCCGACGGCGCGACGGCGGCCCGCGTCCCGATCTCGATGCGCCCCGAGGAACTCGGCGGCGACGAGCTCGGCATGAACGGCATGTTCACCAAGATCAAGCCGGAGACGATGGCCGCGATGGTGCTGACCGGCATCGAAGGTGTGCCCCTCCACAAGGTGCCCCCGCTCGAACTGGTCGTCCTCCACCCCGACTACGCGGTCGTCAAGCTCCCCATGACGGTCGTGGACCCCTTGCGCGGCATCGGCGAGGAAGCGGTCGGCGCGGCGGCCTTCATCTGGTCGACGGTCCCGGACCGAGGCGGCCCCCAGGACGCCTTCAACGTCTACCAACTGCTGCACGAGTGGCAGGACTTCAGCCACCGCCTGCATGAGGCGGGGCATCAGCCGTATTGCCTGGTGTGGCCCTGATCCGGGGTTTCGGTGATGTCGGGCG
>NZ_AEJC01000374.1 GCF_000317595.1 Streptomyces ipomoeae 91-03
CCAGATGATCTTCCCGTCGGCCGTGTAGCGGGTGCCCCAGCGATGGGAGAGCTGGGCCACCAGGAAGAGGCCGCGGCCTCCTTCGTCCAGGCTGCGGGCGTGTCTCAGTCGGGGGGCGGTGCTGCTGGCGTCGGAGACCTCGCAGGTCAGGCGGGCGTCGTGGAGGAGGCGCAGGCGGATGGGCGGGGCGGCGTAACGGATCGCGTTGGTGACGAGTTCGCTCACGACGAGTTCCGTCGTCATGGCGAGGTCGTCGAGGCCCCAGGCCACGACCTGGCGGATCGCCCGGGCCCGGACGTCGGCCACGACGGCCGGGTCCACGGGCACGTCCCAGGAGACCACCTGGTCGGCGCGGAGCGCGTGGGTGCGGGCCAGGAGGAGGGCGATGTCGTCGGGTTGCGGCACCGGCACGAGCTGCCGGACGGCGGAGGTGCACAGGGTGCCGAGGTCGGCGTCGCAGCGGGCCAGTACCTCGGCGAGTCGGGGCATGCCGCGCTCCATGTCGCGGTCGCCGCCCTCGATGAGGCCGTCGGTGTAGAGGCCGATGAGGCTGTTCTCGGCGAGTTCGATCTCGGTGGCCTCGAACGCCACCCCGCCGAGCCCGAGCGGAGGACCGGGCGGCGGTTGGGGGAAGGACACCTGGCCGTCGGGAGCGATGACGACGGGCGGCGGGTGTCCGGCACGGGCCATGGTGCAACGCCGGGTGACCGGGTCGTAGACGGCGTACAGGCAGGTGGCCCCGAGGAAGACGGGCGTGGGCTGGTGGGCCGCCTCGTCGTCGGACCTCTCCGCGCTGAGCCGGAGCAGAAGGTCGTCGAGGTGGGCCAGCAGTTCGTCGGGCGGCATCTCCATGTCGGCCAGGGTCTGTACGGCGGTGCGCAGCCGGCCCATGGTCGCCGCGGCGGTGATGCCGTGGCCCACGACGTCGCCGACGACCAGGCCGACGCGGGCGCCGGACAGGGGGATCACGTCGAACCAGTCGCCGCCCACCCCGCCCGTGGCGTCGGCCGGCAGATAGGCGGAGGCCACCTCCAGCGCCGTACCGCCCGTCAGCGCCTGCGGCAGCAGACTGCGCTGGAGGGTGACCGCCGCCGTGTGTTCCCGGGTGTAGCGGCGGGCGTTGTCGACGCACAGCGCCGCCCGCGCCACCAGCTCCCGGGCCGGCAGGACGTCGTCCGGCTGGAACGGGGCGGGGTTGAGGGACCGTACGAACGTGGTGATGCCCAGGGCGGTGTTGCGGGCCCGCATCGGCACCGAGATGAGGGAGTGCAGTCCGAACTCCCGGATGCTCGCCGCCCGCCGGGGCTCATCGGCCCACATGGCGTCGGACGGATCGAGTACGGGGATGAGGATGGGCTCTCCGTCGATGAGCAGCTTCACGTCGTGCGCCGGAGGGAAGAAGCCCGACCGGTCCCCGATCCGCGCGACGGCCTCCGGGGCGCCCTCCCGCGCCGAGGCCAGTCCGGCGCGGCGCAGCACCGGTCTGACGGGGGCCGGTCCGGCGTCCGTTAGCCAGGTGCCGTGCCCTTCGGTGCTGAACACGTGCTCCAGGAGGTCCACGACGACGAAGTCCGCGAAGCGGGGCACGGCGAAGTCGGCGAGTTCCTGGGCCGTCCGCATCACGTCCAGGGTCGTGCCGACGCGGGCCCCGGCCTCGTTGACCAGCGTCAGGAGCCGGCGCGCGTGCCAGCGCTCCGTGACGTCCTGGACCATGTAGCAGACCCCGGTGACGGAGTCGTCGGCGTCGAGCAGGGGGAAGAAGGACGTGGAGTAGGCGTGCCGGCGGTGCGGGTCGGCCCAGCTCCAGCCCAGGTACTCGTAGTCGGTGACCGGGACCCCGGTGTCCAGGACCTCGCGCATCAGGCCCTCGATGGTGGCCGTCTGCAGCCCGGGCAGCAACTCGCTCAGCCGCCGGCCCAGCCGCTGCTCACGGGGTACCCCGCCGAACCGTTCCAGGGTGTCGTTCAGCCATACGTAGCGCAGCTCCCGGTCCATCACCGCCATACCGATCGGGGAGCGGGTGAGGAATCCGTCGAGGATCGACCGGCCGACCGTCCACTGGGGCCGCTGCTCGCGCGCCGAGATCAGGAAGCACTCGTCGGCGCCGATGCGGAAGGACGCGGAGACCCGCAGGTCGACGTCGATGGTCCGGCCGTCGTGGTGCCGTACGGGGATCAGGCCGCTCCACCCCATTCCGGCGCGGCAGCGCGCCGCGACCCCGGCCACCCTCGCCGGGTCCCCGGGCATCGCCACCAGGGGCGCGGCGGAGCCGCCGACCACCTCGGCGGCCCGGTGGCCGAGCAGCGCCTCGGCGCCACGGGTCCAGCCGATGACCACGCCCTCACCGGACACCACCGCCGCGGCGTCGGTGGAGGCGTCGAGAGGGTCGTGCGGTCCCGCGGGCGTCGGTGACCCGTCGGGGGCTTCTCTCACGGGATCCATGGGGGCGATTCAGACTCGATTCGAATGGGATACCGGTGCCGCTCGGGGCGGAACACCGATGCCGTTCGGGACACGGTCCCGATGCCGCTCCGGGCTGGGACACCGGCACCGTTCCGGACGCGGTCCCGGTACCGCTCCGGACACGGTCCCGGCACCGCTCCGGGACAAACACCGACGCCGTTTCCAACGCGGCCCCGGCGCCACTGCAGGCCGGACACCAACGCCGCTTCCGACGCGGCCCCGGCACCACTCCAGACGGACACCAACGCCGCTTCCGACACGATCCCGGTGCCGTTCCGGGCGGGGGCACCGGTGCCGTTTCCGGTGCGGGGCGAGTGCCTCCCGTCCACACGACCATGTTCCTGCTTGTCGGCCCGATGCGCACGGCTCCCGGTGGGCGGGCCCCCTCCGGGACGGTGGGAGCGGCTTTTCGGCAGGAGGGGGCCGCTGAGGGGAACGGCCCGGCCTCTCCCCCGCTCGCTCTCCGCGGCCCTCTGTGCTTTCGGTCGCCCCGGGCCGGAGGGAACATGGAAGTACCGGTGGTCGGAGCGCGGGTGTGCGGCGGTGCCGACGGAGTGGCCGGCGGTGGAGGTGGTCCGCGGATGACAGCCGAGTCCTCCCGGTCGGACGAGGGCGCGTACGGCACCGAGTCGCCCCCCGCCGTGGAGACGCCCCCGCCCACCGGCCTGCTGGACCTCCTCAGCGTGGCCGCGATGGTCGTCGACGCCGGTGGGCGCATCGTGTTCTGGACCCCGCAGGCGGAGGACCTGTTCGGATACACCTCGCAGGAGGCGCTGGGGACGTACGCGGCGCGGCTGTTCATCCACCCCGAGCATCTGAATGCGGTCGCGAAGCTGTTCACGGAGGTGCTGGAGACCGGCCGGAGCTGGGCGGGTGCCTTCCCCATCCGGCACAAGGACGGCGGCAGCCGGCTGATGGAGTTCCGCCACATGCGGTTGCAGAACGACGTCGGTGACGTCTACGTCCTCGGCATCGCGGTCGACCGCAGCCTGCTCCAGCGCGTCGAGACGGATCTGGCGCTGTGCGAGCGGCTGATCGAACAGTCCCCGATCGGCCTGGCCCTGCTCAACCCCGACCTGCGGTACCTGCTGGTCAACCCGGCGCTGGAACGCATCGACGGCATCCCCGCCGAGCAGCACGTGGGCCGACTCCTCCGGGAGACCCTGTCCCTGCCCGACATCGACACCATCGAGTCCGCGCTACGACAGGTGCTCACCACGGGCACCCCGCTGCTCGACCAGTACCACGTGGGCCGCCCGCCGACCGACCCCGACCACGAGCACGCCTGGTCGCTGTCCTTCTACCGGCTGGAGGACCCCGGCGGGCGGGTGCTGGGCGCGGCCACCTCGGTCGTCGACGTCACCGAACGGCATCGCGTCGCCGCCGAGGCCGACCGGGCGCGTAGACGTCTCGCCCTCATCGCGGAGGCCTCCACACGTGTCGGGACCACGCTGGAGGTGGACGAGACCGCCCGGGAGCTGGCCGAGATCGCCGTCCCGCAGCTCGCCGACGTGGTCGCCGTGGACGTCCTCGACTCGGCGCTGGCCTGCCGCCGGGCGCGCAGACCGGACAACGGCCCCGAGTTGTTCCGCGCCCTCGCGCTGAAGGCGGCCCAGCCCACCGTGGCGCTGCGTGCCGCCGACCCGCCCGGTGACCTCGCCTCGTACGAGGGCGACCGGCTGGTCACCCTGTGCGTGCACACCGGTCGGCCGGTCCTGGTGCGCCACGTCTGCGACAAGGATCTGCCGCGCATCGCCCGGGACGCCGAGGCCGGGTCGCTGCTGGCCCGGGCCGGCTTTCACTCGTATCTGGCCGTGCCGCTGATCGCGCACGGCGAGGTGCTGGGCGCCCTCGACCTGAAGCGCACCCGCAACCCGCTGCCGTTCGACGAGGACGACGTCGTGCTCGCCGCCGAGTTGGCGGGACGTGCCGCGGTGGCCATCGACAACGCCCGCTGGTTCCAGAGCGTGCGCAACACCGCCCTGACCCTCCAGCGCAGCCTGCTGCCCGACCACCCGCCGCACCACACCGGTCTGGAACTCGCGTCCCGCTATCAGCCCGCCCAGGCCACCAGCGAGGTCGGCGGCGACTGGTACGACGTCATCCCCCTCACCGACGAAAGGACCGCCCTGGTCGTCGGCGACGTCATGGGCAACGGCATCGACGCCGCCGCCACCATGGGCCGGCTGCGCACCGCCACCTGCGCCTACGCGGACCTGGACCTCGACCCGGGCGCCGTGCTCCAGCACCTGGACAAGATCACCTGCGATATGGAGCACTACATCGTCACCTGTCTGTACGCCGTGTACGACCCCCGCACCAGGGAGTGCCGTATCGCCAACGCCGGACACATGCCGCCCGCCCTGGCCCGGCCCGGCCGGGGCGCCGTGCTGCTCGACGTGCCCGCCGGTGTGCCGCTCGGTGTCGGCGGCGTGCCCTTCGAGACGATCACGGTCCATCTGGGCCCCGGCGATCTGCTGGTCCTCTACACCGACGGCCTGGTGGAGACCCGGTACCACCCCATCGACGACCGCCTGAACTCGTTGCTCGGCTTTCTCGACGAACCACACCGTCTTCTGGAGGAGACCTGCGACCTACTGCTGTACGGCCTGCGCCATCCCGACGACCACGACGACGTCGCCCTGCTCGTCGCCCGCGCCCTGTAGCCCGCCCGACGCGGGCGACGGGCCGCGGGCGAGCCCGGTGGTGGGACGGCGGCGGGGGAACCGGGATGGGGCGGCAGACGTTTCATGCGTGGGCGAGGCCGGTCGGACCGCCGCCGTCCCGCCCGTCCGGAAGAGGGGACGAGGATCGCATGTCGAGTGACAAGGCCCGCAAGCTGTTCGAGGCGCTCGACCTCGACCACAACGGGACGCTGACCCGCGTCGAGGTGATCACCGCCCTGCGGACGAAGGGCCCGTCCCTGGCCGCGTCCGGGGATCTGCCGTTCTGGGCGGTGGGGGACGTGGACTCCGCCTCCGCGCTGTTCGACGCCGCCGACCAGAACGGGGACGCCGTACTGACCCTGGAGGAGTTCGCCGCGGTGGTGGACCGCCGCTTCGGCTGGCACTGACCCCCGACGTCCCGACTCCGCAAGGAGGACTCCCACCCGTACCGCGGTACCGGTCCCCCGGTGGATTCAGTTCGGTGATCTGCGCCGTCTGCTCGCCGTCGTCGGCGCCGGGGAGACGTCGGGCGGCGACGCCCGCTCGCCCCGCAGCCCTGGCTCGCCGACCTCAACGCCGTGTACCGCATCGTCCAGGAGGCCCTCACCACCCGGGCGAGGCGGGGCGGGCCAGGGGGTCGTGACCCTGTCGGTCGGGGGTGCCGGCCGTCCAGGTGGTGGCTTGGGGGAGGAAGCGGTGTTCGGCCGCGTAGGCGGCCATGCGGGCGTTGCGGGCGCGGGCGTCGGGGCCGTCGGGCAGGTGGTAGTCGTCGCCGGCTCGCGCCGAGCGGGCCTGCATGCTCGTGGCGTCCCCGATCCGTCGGCGTACGTACCGGTCGAGCGCGTCGGGTACCTCGGCCGGTGTCGCGCCCGTGAGAGCGTCGCCGAGTACGGCCGCGTCCACGATGGCCTGGGCGGCGCCCTGGGCCTGGAAGGGCACCATGGCGTGGGCGCTGTCGCCCAGCAGGGTCACCCGGCCGAGGTTCCACCGGGTGAGCGGGACGCGGGTGTGGATCCCGTAGCGGAAGAGCCGACCCGTGCGTTCGAGGACGCTGATCACGCGCGGGTCCCAGCCGTCGAACTCGCGGAGCTGTTCTCCCGGTTCCGCCCGGGCGGTCCATGATTCCCGGGCCGCATCGGTGCCGAACACGGCGACGACGTTGAGCAGTTCGCCGCGGCGCACCCAGTAGTGGACGAAGTGCCGGCCCGGTCCGAGCCAGATGCCGAAGTCCGGCAGGTCCAGATCGGCCACCTCGTGGGCCGGGAGGAGCGCCCGGTAGGCGGCGGTCCTCGAGAAGACCGCCTCGTCCGCGCCGAAGAGCCACTGACGCGCCGCGGACCGTATCCCGTCCGCGGCCACGACCAGATCCGCACCCAGCCGGTCACCGCTCGCCGTCGTCACGTACGCGGAGTCGTCGTCCTGGTCGATGCCCACGACAAGGGTGTTGAGGCGTACCGACTCGGACGGCACGGCGGCTACCAGAGCGTTGTGCAGGTCCGCCCGATGGGCCTGGAAGTACGGTGCCCCGAACTCCTCCTCCGCCTCCCGCCCCAGCACGTAACGGCAGATCGTGGTCCCGTCGGACCAGGTACGGAACTCCGCGTGGGAGGGGAGCGTGGCCTGGGCGGCGACCTCGTCGAGCACACCCAGGAGGCGCAGCACGCGCGTGGCGTTGGGCGCGAGCTGGATCCCGGCGCCGATCTCGGTGAACCGCGGCGACTGCTCGACGAGCGTCACCTCGCAACCGGCACGCCGCAGACTCAACGTCGCGGCCAGCCCTCCGATGCCCGCCCCCACGACGATCGCCCTCATGCCGCGTCCCCACGCCGACATGACCACGCGCCGACGACCGTCCCGGGACTTCCCCCTCGCGTACAACGCATAGTCAAGCCATACCGCCGGCAGCGGCCGACGTCACCCCCGAGAACGCGTAGCGATGGGGCACGGCGGGGGGAAGTCGGGCCGACGGGAGACGCCCGGTCGCCGGGGATGCGGCGGCCGGGCGTCGGGGTGGGACCTCAGCGCACCGGGGAGGCGGCGAAGTCGTGCCGCTGGTAGCCGTGGCCGTCGTCGCTCCAGTCCAGGTACAGGGTGCCGTCCGAGTAGCCCTTGCCGGCGCCCAGCTTGTAGCTGATCGTGCCGGTGCTGTAGCCGCCGTTGTAGTTGCCGTTGCCGTCGCTGTTCTCCAGCTTGGCCTCGATGCCGCCGCCGTTCTTGGACCTCTTCACCGGGTCCGTGCCGGACTGCTGCTTCTTGAGCACGAGGCGGAAGTACGCGCCGTCGAAGATGCTGGTGTCGTCGACACCGCCGACCGGCCCGTCCCAGCTGATCGAGGCCTTGCTGTAGACCGTGCCGCCGGAGCGCGCGGCGCAGATCTTGACCTTGAAGTCCCAGTTGTCGGCCCAGGGGCCGTCGTAGTTGGCCTGGTCGATGCTCTTGGTGCTGGTCTTGCACTTCCAGGCCAGCGCCGCGGCCGACGGTGCCGCCGTGACGGCGGCACCGGTGAGGGCCGCGGTGACGGCGAGTGCGGTACAGGCCGCACGCCGCCGGGAGGAGCGGTTGTTCTTGGACATGGCGCGCTTGAGCACGTGTTTCCTCATCGCTTATGACTTCGGAGAACTCCCGCGCGCGGCCGTGGCGGCGGCCGTCGACAATCCGCGGGAGTTTCCGACCTTCGGGAACGGCGATCACCCTACGGGGCGGTCATATCGTCTACGACTGCGAACTGCACAGGTCCACCGCATCGCCACGACATATCCACAGGTGAGGCCGTCCATACGCGATGGGCTGCGAAATCAGCGAAGGATTCGCCTCGCCGACACACAGCCATCACGCAGGAAAGTCACAGTTGCTGAAGCAACGCAGGATCCTCGCCGTGCAGCTCGTGCCCCTCGTCGTCGCGCGACGGCTCCTGAACGGCGACGCCGCTCTCGCCGTCCTCGTCGTGCCGCTTCTTCACGGCGATCTCCCTGGCCGTTCGGTCCGAGTGCAGCCTCATCTCCGCCTCTGCCCGAAGATCGAACATCGTTGCCTCCTCTGAGATATGCCCATGCGCTGCCGCACCCCTCGCAGGGGGCTTGGCATGGCAGCTTGAAGGGTCTTGCCACGTGTACGGGGTGGAGAGGTCGAAGCGTCCGACGAGCGCGTGTTCGCGGGAGTGGTCGGCCGAGTGCCCGAAGACGGCACTCGCTCCTACCGCGCGGAACGCGTCACGACCACGGGACGACGCTACGAGCGCGTACGGCTTTCGCTGTGATCCGGGAGTGACCGGGCCGGCCGGTACTCGGGATCACCGGGAATCCACCGCCGCTCCATCGTCACACCCCCAGCACAGTCCGGGACGGGCCGCACGCCTGTCGTCACGTCAGCACGTTCACGGTCAACTTGGCGACCGCGAAGGCTCTTTGGCCGGAGATTACCCCACGCCCCGGCACCACGTCACGATCAGATCGCTGTCGCACACGAGCAGTTGGCCCAGTGTTCACCGAGGCGAACGGGTGCGGTGCTCGACTCAGCCGGGCTAAGGGTTGTCCCGTAACTGCTGGTCACGGGTGAGATGATCTTGGTGTGGCTGGTGTGATCACGGCGTCGGAGCCGTCTTGGATAGCCCCGTTCACCGGGCTGAGTCCGCGTCAGTTCAGCAAGCTGATCACCGCCTTGCGGCGGGAGGGCGCGGATCCGGTCCGTAAGGGCCGGCCCTGGAGCCTGCCGCTGGAGGACCGGGTCCTGCTGGTCGCCGCGTACTGGCGCACGAACCTCACCCTGCGCCAGCTCGCCCTGTTGTTCGGGGTATCGAAGTCGGCGGCCGACCGCATTGTCGACCGCCTCGGGCCGTCGCTCGCGCTCCAGCAGCGCAAACGGTTCCGCAAGGACACCGTGCTGATCGCGGACGGAACCCTGGTGCCGACCCGCGACCACAGCATCGCCGAGCAGTCGAAGAACTACCGGTACTCCACCAACCACCAGGTCGTCATCGACGCCGACACCCGGCTCGTCGTCGCCGTCGGCCGGCCACTGCCGGGCAACCGCGACGATTGCAAGGCGTGGGAACTGTCCGGCGCAAAGGACGCCGTCGGAAAGACGACCGTGATCGCGGACGGCGGCTACCGGGGCACCGGCCTGGTCATCCCGCACCGCCGCGAACGCGGCCAGGCCGAACTCCCGGCCTGGCAGGAAGAGCACAACGCCTCCCACCGCAAGGTCCGCGCCCGCGTCGAGCACGTATTCGCCCGGATGAAGAGCTGGAAGATCCTGCGCGACTGCCGCCTGAAAGGCGACGGCGTCCACCACGCCATGCTCGGTATCGCCCGCCTGCACAACCTCACCCTCGCCGAGTGACGGGAAACGAGCAGGTCAACCAGCATGCCGTAGATCATTTACGGGACAGCCCTTAGGGGCAGATGACGTAGTTGCTGAAGCCGCCGTTGCGGTTCTTCAGTACGGCGAGGGCCGTGTTGACGTCGTTGAGCTTGAAGATCTCGTGCTCGAAGACGGAGAGGTCGACGGTGCCGCTCTCGGCGAGGTCGGCCATCTCCTGGCCCTCGGCCGTGGTGAACCAGGCGGAGCCGCTGAGCTGCATGTCGTTGTCCATCACCTTGTGGAGGTGGACGGGTACGTCACCGGCGACGGCGCCGATGTTGACGTGGTGGCCGCCGCGGGCCAGCGCGTCGACGGCGGCGAGCATGGTGTCGTGCGGGGCGCCGGGGCCGAGGGCGTCGACGACCAGGTCGGCACCCGCGCCGCCGGTCAGCGAGCGGGCCCACTCCCCCACCGGTACCTCGTCGTCGATGCCGTGCACCTCGATCCGCTCGGGGGCGATGGCCTTCACCTTGGCGAGGAGTTCGCGGTCGCGGCCGGTGCCGAGGACCTTCCGGGCGCCGAGGGCGAGGGCGAACAGGGCGACGCCCAGACCGAGGGTGCCGCTGATCCCGTTGATCAGGACCGTGCTGTGGAGGGCGAGGCCGCCCCGGCGCAGGGCCCGGTATCCGGTACCGAGGTAACCCCAGCGGGCGGCCGTCTCGTGCGAGACGTTGTCGGGGAGGACGACCAGGCTGTACTGGGGCGCGGTCATGTACTCGCACAGTCCGCCGTACGGGTAGTCCTCGAAGAGCTGCTGCGAGTGCCCACTGAAGCCGAAGTAGCCGTTGAAGGCGTAGGCGCGGCAGGCGGTGGTCCGGCCGAGCCGGCAGTTCCGGCAACCGCCGCAGTACCGGGCCGGATTGACGTACACCCGGTCCCCGATGTCCACGCCGTGCACCTGCGCGCCCTTGTCCACCACGACGCCGGTCGCGTCGAGCCCGAATATCGCCGGCAGCTTCGGCAGATGGAGGTGCGGAAACCACTCCTGAAGGTGGTGCAGCACATTGCCGAGGTTGGGCACGATCCCGCACGCCCGCACCTCCACCAGGACGTCCGTGGGCCGGGGCACGGGGATCGCCACCTCGTCGATCCGCAGGGGTTCACCCACGGCGTGCATACGGGCGGCGCGCATGGTTCTCGACGTCATCGTCGTCTCCGTTCGGGCGGGTCGGTAGGTCGAAGCAGGTCGGGCAGGTCGGTCGGGGATCGCAACACGGCGCGACCGTCGAGCACAATGCTATCGTTAGCATCAACGTAGGGTGCGGTTGTCGCGAAGACAAGGATCGCGACAGAGTTCGTGACGGAGATCGGAACACGAGGTTCTGCGGGCGGGTCGGAACCCGGGGTTCCGCGGACGCGAGGGGTCCACGGTGGAGCTGCGCTGGCTGACGTCGTTCGTGGCGGTCGCCGAGGATCTGCACTTCGGGCACGCCGCCGACCGGCTGTATCTGGCCCCGTCCGCGTTGAGCGCGCAGATCAAGGCCCTGGAGACGGAGCTGGGCGTACGGCTCGTCGACCGTGGCCGGCGTTCCCGGATCCGGCTCACCGGCGCGGGTGAGCTGTTCCTGACCGAGGCCCGGCTGACCCTGGCCCAGGCCGCCAAGGCGGAGGCCGTGGGTCGCCGGGCGGGCCGGGGTGAGCTGGGCGAGGTCGAGATCGCGTACGTCGCCTCCGCCGCCTTCTCCGGCGTACTCACCCGTGTCCTCGCCGACTGCGGGCGGCACGAGCGGGACGTGACCGTACGGGTGCGGGAGATGGAGACGCCGGCGCAGCTGGAGGCGCTCGACTCCGGCCGGATCGATGTGGGGTTCCTGCGTTGGCGGCCGGAGTATCCGGCGGATCTGACGGCGGTCTGCCTGCTGGTGGAGGACATGCTCCTCGCCCTCCCCGAGGACCACCGGCTGGCCGCCCTCGACTCCGTACCGGCGGACGAGCTGGCCGAGGAACGGTTCGTCGTGCCACACTTCGACGAGGAGCACGACTTCCGCGACCAGATCAATGAAGTGGCGGAGGCCGGTGGATTCACTCCCCGGCTGGCCCCGCCCGTCAGGGACTTCGTCGCCGCCCTCACCCTCGTCGGCGGTGGCCTCGGCGTCGCGCTCGTACCGGACTCGGTGCGGTGTGTACACATGCCCGGCGTGGTCCACCGCCCGCTCGCCGACGTGTCGCTCACCACCCGGCTGGTCGGCGTGCACCGCGGAGAGGAGACCTCGCCCGCGGTCCGCCGGGTGATCCAGCGGCTGCGCGCGGCGGGGGCCGACGTCGGTTGAGAGGGCCGACGTCAGCTGACAGGAGGGCCCGGGGCAGCGGCCGTCGACGTCGACCGAGGGCTCAGCCGAAGGCCCGGTGGCCCGTGACCGCGTGGCCGATCACCAGGGCGTGGACCTCGTCCGTGCCCTCGTAGGTGCGTACGGACTCCAGGTTGGCCATGTGGCGCATCACCGGGAAGTCGCTGGTGACGCCGTCGCCGCCGAGGATCGTACGGGCGGTGCGGGCGATGGTGAGGGCCTCGCGCACGTTGTTAAGCTTGCCGACGCTGATCTGGGCCGGGGCGAGGGCGCCCGCCTCCTTGAGGCGGCCGATGTGCACGGCGAGCAGCAGGCCCTTCTGGTACTCGACGGCCATGTCCGCCACCTTCTGCTGGGTGAGCTGGAGTTCGGCGAGGGCCTTGCCGAACACCCGGCGCTCCCGGGAGCGTTCGACGGCGGCGCTCAGGCATTCGCGGGCCGCGCCCATGACGCCCCAGATGATGCCGTAGCGGGCCTCGTTGAGGCAGCTGAACGGCCCGCGCAGCCCGGTGGCGCCCGGCAGGACGGCGTCGGCGGGGAGCCGGCAGTCGTCGAAACGCAGGTCGCACTGGATGGAGGCGCGCAGGGAGAGCTTGTTGGTGATCTCGGTGGCGGTGAAGCCGGGTGTGCCCGCCGGGACGAGGAAGCCGCGTACGCCGTCCTCGGTGTTCGCCCAGACCACGGCGACGTCGGCGACGCTGCCCAGGCCGATCCAGCGCTTGGCTCCGTCGAGCACCCAGTCTCCCCCACCGTCCCGTCGGGCCGTCGTCCGCATCGACTTGGGGTCGCTGCCGCCGTCCGGTTCGGTGAGCGCGAAGCAGCCGATCGCCCGGCCCGCGGCCATCTCCGGCAGCCAGCGTGTCTTCTGCTCCTCCGTGCCCCACTTGGAGATCGCCGACATCGCCAGCGATCCCTGTACGGAGACGAAGGTGCGCCAGGCGCTGTCCACGGCTTCCAGTTCCAGGCAGGCCAGTCCGTACGACACCGCGCCCGCTCCGGCGCAGCCATGGCCGTCGAGATGCATGCCGAGTACGCCCAATCCGCCCAGTTCCCGCACCAGTTCGCGGCGGAAGTGCCGGTCCTCGAAGTCGGCGTCGGCGGTCGGCGCGATGCGTTCGCGGCTGAAGGCCCGCACCTTGTCGCGCCAGGCGGTCTCCTCGGCGGTGAACAGATGCTCGCAGTCGAGGTCGAGCGCCGGGGTGTCGGTCGCGGTGCTGGTCATGGTCATGCGTTCTTCTCTTCCTGGTTCTGTTCGGCATCGGGGCCACGGCCGAACAGGTCGTCGGTGTGCTCGCCCAATCGCGGTGGGGGGAGCCGGTATTGGGCGGGTGAGCCGCTGAGGTGGATCGGGTGGGCGACCTGGCGGACGCCTGCGATGTCGACGACGGCCTGCAGGCCGAGCCGTTCGGCGTGGGCGAAGGCCTCGTCGAGCGAGTTGACCGGTCCGGCCGGTACTCCGGCCGCTGGGAGCACCTGTGCCCAGTGGTCGGCCGTCCGGGTGCGCAGCGGTTCCTCCAGTTCCGTGCGGAGTTCGGCGCGGTGGGCGACGCGGTCGGGGTTGCCGCGGAAGCGGGCGTCGTCGGCCAGTCCGGGGCGTCCGAGGGCGGTGACCAGTGCGGCGAACTGCCGGTCGTTGCCGACCGCCAGGGCGATCGGGCGGTCGGCGGTGCGGAAGGTCTCGTACGGGGCGATGCTCGGGTGGGCGTTGCCGAGGCGGCCCGGCACCACCCCGGCGGACACATAACCGGAGGCCTGGTTGACCAGCGCCGACAGCAGCGAGCCCAGCAGGCTCACCTCGACGAGCTGTCCCTCGCCGGTCCGCTCGCGGTGGCGGAGCGCGGCGAGGATGCCGAGCGAGGCGTGGAGCCCGGTGATGACGTCGACGAGCGCCACGCCCACCTTGGCGGGGTCCCCGTCCGGTGCGCCGGTGACGCTCATCAGCCCGCCGACGGCCTGCACCAGCAGGTCGTACCCGGGGAGCGCGGCGCCGGGTCCGGTGCCGAAGCCTGTGATGGAGCAGTAGACGAGCCGGGGGTCGGCGGCCAGCAGTTCCGCGGGACCGAGGCCCAGTTTCTCCATGGTGCCGGGGCGGAAGTTCTCCACCACGACGTCCGAGTCGGCGATCAGTCGCCGGGCCCGTTCCCGCCCCTCGTCGGCGGTGAGGTCGAGGGCGACCGACCGCTTGTTCCGGTTGACGCTCAGGTAGTAGGTGGAGGTGCCGTCGGCGTCGACCGGTGGCCGCCAGGCGCGAGTCTCGTCACCGGTGCCGGGCCGCTCCACCTTGACGACCTCGGCACCGAGGTCGGCGAGCAGCATCGTGGCGTACGGACCGGCCAGGACCCGGGAGAAGTCCGCGATCCGTACGCCGTGCAGTGCCCCCGGGGGTGCGCCCTCGGGTCCTTCCGCGTCGCGGGTGTCGCGGCTCGTCGGCATCCTCGGCTCCTTGTCCCATGGGCGCCCTTCGGCGTCATGGATCCGCTGGTCACGGGCGATCTGCGGCCGGATCCAGGGTTGTCCGGCCGTACTTTCGGCGTCAACGACGTTCTGGCGCATGTCTGTGCGCCAGAAGCGCGCAGAACATCAGAGGCAGGGGGAACCGGAGCAGCAGGCAGG
>NZ_AEJC01000375.1 GCF_000317595.1 Streptomyces ipomoeae 91-03
CCCCCCACCCCCATCCCCCCACGACCAACTGTCCGTCGACCGCGGCGCCCCACGTGCGGTCGGCGGACGGATAGGAGCCAGCGTGTCCCCGACCCATGCACCCGGTTCCGGACGGATCAGCCGCCGGACGCTGCTCAGGGCCACGACCGCCACCGCCGGGGCGATCGCCACCGCCGCCGCGTTCGCCGAACTCGAAACGCCGGCCGAGGCCGCGGCGGGCTTCGTCAAGGGCGTCGACATCAGCTGGGTGCCGCAGATGGAGGCACGCGGCTACTCCTGGAAGAACGCCGGCGGGCAGACGCAGGACCTGCTGACCATTCTCAAGGGGTACGGCATCACCGCCGTGCGACTGCGCACGTTCGTCAACCCGTCCGGCGACCCGGCCAACGGGCACTGCGGCATCAACGAGGTCGCCGCCTTCGCCAAGCGGGTCAGGGCCGCCGGAATGTCGATCATGCTGGACTACATGTTCGGCGACACCTGGAACTCCGTCGGTGTGCAGAACCCGCCCGCCGCCTGGAAGAACATGAGCCACAGCCAGATGCTCACAGCGATGAGCACGTACGTGAACCAGACGATGACCGTCATGAAGAACAACGACGTGCTCCCCACCTGGGTGCAGATCGGCAACGAGATCAACAGCGGGATATGCCGCCCCGTCGGAAGCGTCTCCAGCCCGGCGCAGATGACCGGGCTGCTCAACGCGGCCTACAACCAGGTCAAGGCGGTGTCGCCGAACTCGACGGTGTGCATCCACCTGGCCCAGCCGCAGAAGTACGACGTGATGGCCACGTTCTTCAGCCGTTACGCGGCGAACGGCGGCAAGTGGGACATGTCGGTGTTCTCCTCCTACGGCAGTGCCGACGTCGCCCCAGGGATCGTGGCGAACATGAAGAAGATCTCCGACGCCTACGGAAAACCGTTCCTGCAGAGCGAGTTCGGCGGTCGGGTGGACCGGGCCTCCTCCACCCAGGCCGCGCTGGTCGCCTACATCAAGGCGCTGAGGGCCAACGGAGGGCAGGGCATCTTCTACTGGGAGCCGGAGTGCATGTCCCCGTTCACCGGCTACAACATGGGTGCCTGGGACTCCTCCACCCAGCGGCCCACCGTCATCATGAACGGCTTCACCCAGGCCTGAGCGACAGGCCGTAGACCTCAACCCGCACATCTCCGTGGTCAAGGATGGGGCAAGTGATTGTAATGAACATGGCATTGCGATGCCGCGGTGGACATGGTGCCCGGCTGGGAGCAGCGGGCCTCCTGACCCTCGCGGCGCTGGCCGGCACCGGTGTGGCGCATGCCGACGCCGACGCGCCGCGGGCGCTGCCGGCCGGCTGTTCCGGCACCTCGCCGATCACCTGTCACTACGGGGTCTCGCCGGGCAACTACGACGTGACGGTCTCCATCGGCGGCGCCTCCGCCGGGCAGACCGAGATATGGGTCGAGGCCCGGCGTCTGATGCTCCCGGCGACGAGAACGGCGGCCGGAGCCGTCGCCACGTACTCGTTCACGATCAATGTGCGCCAACCGGAGGGGCAGCCGACCGGCCAGGGCGGCACCGGAAATCCCGGTCTGGACATCCGGTTCACGGGAGCCACCCCGCAGGTCTCGGCCGTCTCGGTGAAGCCGGCGACCCAGCCGGTGGTCGCCTATCTGGCCGGCGACTCGACCGTGTGCGACCAGCCGGCCGCCCCGTACACCGGATGGGGCCAGATGATCACGACGGCGGTGCGTCCCGGCGCGGTCATCGCCAACTACGCCGACTCCGGGGAGAATTCAGGCAGCTTCCTGAGTAATTCGGCGCTCTTCCCGGCGCTGCTGTCGAAGGTCAGGGCGAACGACCCGGTCTTCATCCAGTTCGGTCACAACGACAAGCAGACCAGCGCGTCCGCCTTCCGGAGCAACCTGACCTCCATGATCACGCAGGTCCGTGCCAAGGGCGGCGTCCCGGTCCTGGTGACGCCACCGGTCCGCCGGCTGTTCGACGGCGACCGGCTCACGGCAACGGCGCTGCACGTCACGGCGTCGGCGTGAACCTGCCCGCCGAGATGCGCGCGGTCGGTACGGCGCAGCGGGTGCCGGTGATCGATCTGACCGCCAGGAGCAAGGTGCTGGTCGAATCCCTCGGCCCGTCCGCCTCCGCACAGCTCTTCTGCGCTCCTCCGTCGACGGTGTCACGGACAACACCCACTTCTCGCAGTACGGCGCGACCCGGATCGGCGAGCTGCTGCTCCAGAGCATCCGGGAACAGAACCTGCCCCTGGCCACGTACCTGCGCTGACCGACCCGTGGGGGACACCCGATGAAGAACCTTCGGACACTCATCACGACCGCTCTGGTGATCGCCTTGTCGAGCCTCGGCGTCAGCGCCGCCTCGGCGGCCGACAGCGTCGCGGTGAACTGCACCGGCGTCTCGCGCGCCGCGGCCCCGGCCGCACGAGCGGCGGCCGAGCCGGTCACCGTGTGGCTGGCCGGCGACTCCACCATGGCGAACCCGGGCCCCGCTCCTTGTCCGGTCGGCTGGGGCAGCCAGTTCGACGCCCTGTTCAACAGCGACGTGACCGTCAAGAACCAAGCGGTGGGCGGTCGCAGCATCCAGACATGGCTGTACGAGTCGAATGTGAGCAGCACCATGGGCTCGGACGGTGAGTGCCGCCTCACCTCCACCACGTACTCGTCACGCTGGCAGGCGATGCTGAACGCGAGCACCGGGATGAAGGCCGGCGACTACCTGTTCCTCCAGTTCGGCATCAACGACTCCTCTTCGACCTGCCCACGGCACGTCGGCCCTGCCCGGTACCAGCAGTTGATGACCATGATGGCGCGGGCCGCTCTGGCCCGGGGCGCGCACCCGGTTCTGCTCACGCCGGTGGCCGCCATCACCTGTTCCGGCAGCACGGCGACCAAGAACCGCGGCTTCGTCAACGAGACCTTCGCCGCCGGATCCGCCACCGGGGCGCCGGTCATCGACCTGCAGACGCTGAGCGTGTCGCTCTACAACAGCCTGCGCTTCTGCCCGCACAACGGCGATTTCGGATCGGGTCCGGTGGGTGCCTTCTTCTGCAACGACCGCACGCACTTCGAAACCTACGGTGCGCAACGGATCGCCGGGCTCGTCGCCGGTGATGTGCGCCGCCAGAACCTGCCGCTCGCCGGGTACCTCAAGTAGCACCGAACCGGCCTTCGGCGGCAAGCTGCCCGCGTGCTCGGCATCGCCGCCGCATCACTGCTGGGGAGTGTCATGGAGGGTGGTGGCGATGCCGTTGGTGATCTTCACCTCGGCGGTGAAGCCCTTCTTGGCGGCAGTCTCCAGTTCGGCTTCGGTGCACCGGGTACCGCCCTCCTGCCCTTCCCCTACTCCCGGGCCCCCGCAGACCTGGCCGTAGCCCCAGATGACGGTGTCGCCGGCGACGAAGAACTGCTGGTCGTCCTTGCCGGGGGCGGACACGATGTACTTGCCCGGCGCGAGGTAGGTGACCGTGCCGTTGCTGAACGTCCCGCTGACACCCTTGGACGTGGAACTCTTCGAGTCGCTGGAGGCCGCCGCCTTGTCCGTGACCGCGGTCGACTCCTTGGTTTCCTTGCCGGAGGACGAGTCGCCGCCGGCCGCGGAGCCGTTCTGACAGGCGGTCATCAACAGCCCGGCGGTGATCGCGGCGGTGACGACGGCGGCCTTGCGCAGGTGGCGGTTCATCACGGGAGCCCTTCCGATGCGGGGAGTCAGCGGGGGTCGGCGGGGCTTTTGCCGTTCCTTCGCTCTGTGACCAAGAGGAGGGCCAGGCAGGTCGGTTGGTGACCCCCGTCGCCGGAACAGGACACCGTGGTCATACGAACATGACGTAGCAACACATCGGTTGTGGACAGAGATGACAAGCGCTGCCCTCGCCGCAGATTCGGCAACCGGGTCTTTCGAGGGCTGCGGCGGTGGGAGGCCCGGGCCGCGGCGAGGAGTCGGGCCGCTCGATGCTCGCGAACTGGATCCAGTCCGTCGTCACCAGGGAGCGCGCTACCGGCGCGGGAGGCGGGCACCCGACGCCCACCGACCCCCGTCACCACTCCCTGCCGGAATGTCCCCTGCATCGTGATGGCCCAGGCAAGTCCCGCCCCCAGGGGCCTTTGCCCGGGCCGTCCCCTCCAGGAGCTGCAGGCCCTGTCGCACCCACCGGTAGGCCGCCCGCAGGACACGCGAGCACTCTGTCCGGGCATTCGGGTGACAGGAGCGTTTCCGCAGTCGGCGGCATGCCGTTGGTCAGGCATGGATCCAGACCACGATGACGGCGCCGCGGCATCCGGCCTCCCGGCCGGAACGCCGGGTGCCTACCGGCTGACGGTCGATGTCCCGGCGCAGGAGCGGTACGGCTGCACCGGGCGCCGGCTACGACGCGCCGCCCCGGCCGCGCGGACCGTGATGGTCACCGCTGCCGCGGTGGTGGTCCTGGCCGCCCTGTGGGCCACTGTTCGAGGGTAGGCCGACCCCATTTTCCGGGCAGCCCCGGACAACCGGTCTGTGTCCGGGCTGGTCACAGGTCTGCCCGGCTCTTGTCCAGATCCCGACTGCCGTACGGGCAACGCGGGTTGCCCAAGTCCGGGCCACGATGCACGTGTGCGGACAGTGGGGGAGTCGCCCCAGCCCCCGGCATCCAAGGCCCGCGCTGAAGCCGAAGCCGCGCGCCATGTCGGTGAGTCGGCCGCGCCGCAGGCCCACGGTCGTGCCGCCCGTTACCCGTCCCGCACCCACCGCGAACAGACACAACGGACCACCGAGCATGCATTGACATGTCCACGAAGACTTCTTATGGTCCGGACCAAGCTTCTGTATTCGGAACTGAGTTCTCACTCGTGAATGGAAGAGGTCACCGGATGGCACGAACCAGAACCGCCCTGCTCAGTGTTCTCGCCCTGCTGGCCGGCCTGCTGAGCGTTCAGTTCACCGGCCCGGCCCACCGGGCGACGGCCGCACCGGCCACCTTCACTCACCCCGGTGTGCTGGTGAGCCGGGGCCAACTCGACCACGCCCGGTCGAAAGTGCAGGCCGGCCAACAGCCGTGGAAGGCCGCGTACGACGCCATGATGGCCAGCTCCTGCGCTTCGTTGTCGCGTACCGCCAAGCCGCGGGCCGTAGTGGAGTGCGGCTCGTCGTCCAACCCCAACCACGGCTGCACCGACGAGCGCCAGGACGCCATCGCGGCCTACACACAGGCGCTCGCCTGGTACTTCACCCGAGACAGCAGATACGCCAAGAAGTCGATCGAGATCATGGACGCATGGTCCGCGACCATCACCGATCACACCAACAGCAACGCCCCGCTGCAGACCGGCTGGGCCGGCTCCACCTGGCCGCGCGCCGCCGAGATCATCAAGTACACCTACGACGGCGGCTGGCCGGGTGCCGGCCGCTTCGCGACCATGCTGCGCAACGTGTACCTCCCCGAGGTGATCAAGGGCGCGGCGACCAAGAACGGCAACTGGGAACTGGTCATGACCGAGGCGGCGATCGGCATCTCGGTCTTCATCGAGGACCGCGCCAGCTACGACAAGGCCGTCAGCACCTACCTCGCCCGCGTCCCGGCATACATCTACCTGAACAGTGACGGTGACCTGCCCCGACCGCCCGCAGGCAGCAGC
Source organism: Streptomyces ipomoeae 91-03 (assembly GCF_000317595.1). Taxonomy (GTDB): domain Bacteria; phylum Actinomycetota; class Actinomycetes; order Streptomycetales; family Streptomycetaceae; genus Streptomyces; species Streptomyces ipomoeae. The sequence goes on from NZ_AEJC01000375.1 coordinate 5,626, forward strand.
ATCGACACCAGCGCCGAGATCATCAAGTACTGGCAGGGCCAGAGCACCTTCACCGACGGCCTCGCCCAGGAGACCTGCCGCGACTTCGGGCACACCGGCTGGGGCATCGCCTCCATGGCAGACATCGCGGAGACCAGCCGGATCCAGGGCCAGGACCTCTATCCGAGGATCCAGGACCGGCTGCGCCACGCACTGGGCCTCCACACCTCCTACGAGAACGGCACCGCCGTACCTGCCTGGCTGTGCGGCGGCTCGATCAAAAAGGGCCTCGGCCGGATCACCGAGGTCGCCTTCAACGCCCTCCACAACCGCCTCGGCATCAGCATGTCCAACACCCAGAAGTACACCGAGGCGCACCGGCCGTCCGGCACGGACAACTACTTCAACGCCTGGACGACCCTCACGCACGCAGACAACCCCAACTGACCACCGCCCGCCGATGGGACACACGTACCGACCGCGGCTGCGGCCGGACGTCACCCGCTGCCGCACCCGGCAGCCCCAACCGTCACCGTGCCCCTCGACGGCCCGGAGACAGGCACAGCCACAACCGCAGAGGCCGGTGCTGAGCACCGGCCTCCACTTCTCGTTCGTGGGGAGCATGGGCGAATCATCATGCGGCGCCGGACCATCCGTACCACGCCCTGTTCCGGCGCGTAGACGGCGATCCCGGCTCATGGGGTGGCGTCGTGGGTGGGGATGCTGAGGGAAGGCAAACGTCGCCGGTTCGGCGAGTTCGGACGAACCCGGGCCCGCCCCCACTCCTTCGTGTCCGGCCCCAGCATCAACCCCGCTGCGCCCCGGGCGCCCTCATCAGCGATGATGGCGCCCATGCCCGACACTCTGACCGTCCGCCGCGTCCTCGGCGACCGCCCCTTCGCCGAGATCGGAACGCCGTCTGCCGTTGCCGTCAGCGAGGACCGAGGCCTCGCCGTCGTGAGCGGCGACCTGGGGTACCTGAAATGGTCCGGGAACAGCACCGCCGGCTACGGGTGGCAACCGTACCGGGTGGGTGTCTACGGCACGGATGATCTGCGCTGCCGCCGGCTCGTGGAGTCTCACTGGCCTGTCCACTCTCTCGCCATCCATCCGACGCTTCCGCTCGTGGCCGTCGGCACCGGAGCGTACGACGGGGACTACTACTACGAGGGCGAACTCCTGCTGATCGACCTGGAGTCGGGGCGGTCGCGCTCGATGATGCGCAGGCCGCGCGAGGTTCTGCGGGTGGAGTGGGAGAGTGCTCGGACATTGCGGCTCATGGTGGCCGCGACGGACTACGACGACAGAGACGAGGCGGACTCGCACGCGTACGACGTCGTCGTCGAGCGGCCCGACTGGGGTGCCGCGCCCCGGGGTTCGGTGCAGCAGAAGGAACTGAGCGGGCAGTGGGTCGAGTTCGAGCGGCCCCTGCCCGACCGGGTGGCAGCCCGTCGGGCCGTCGAGCAGTTGGCCGGGGAGTCCCGCTGGGAACTCCGCCGACAGGTGTGGGACGTCCACGGTCTGCCGGACGGGCGCGTACTGGCATGTCTGGAGGGCGTGCTGGCCGAGACCTGGCTGCCGGACGGGCGTCTGGACTGGTGCGTTCCGGACGAGGAGGGCGGACGACAACTGGTCGTCCGTGACCTCGACGCCTGGGTCAATGTGGAGCGGCGGCCGGAACGCCGGGTGGGCCGGGAGGAGGGCACCGAGTCACCGCTGGTCGCCCGGGTGTCCCTCGCGGACGGGAAGACGCTCGACACCCTGGCACTTGGCTCCTCCGTCACGATCACCACGCGTCAGGACGGCTGGCTGGCGCTCCGTCCGGCAGATCCCGACAAGCAGGACGGCCCTCAGCCGGTCGCCCTGATACCGCCTTCCGAGAACATCCCGCAGGGGACCGTGACACTGGGCGGGTCCGACTCCCGCAACCATTTCTTCCCCGTCCGCCGCAGCGACCGGCTGCTCTTCCTCCAAGGCAAGGAGCGCGCGCCGTCGCGGGACAAGTGGGTGGTCGCGGTCGATCCGGACGACGACCCCGTGCCGCAACGGCTGTTCCCGCTCGACTGGCAGTCACCGGCCAGGCATCTCTTCGCGGGACCCGGCATTGAGCTCGGTCCCCCGGAGAGCCGGGACCTGGTCCACGCGGTAGCCATGTACCACAGTTCCTTCCCGGCGCTCCGCCACAGTGCCTCCGTCGTACGACGGAGCCTCGCGGACGGAGCGGTCAGCTGGGAGTTCACCACTGAGTACCCCGTAACTGCCCTGGACGGCGACGACGACACGGTCTACGTCGCCTTCAACACCGGCGAGTTGGTGGCGCTGCACGCCTCGGACGGAACGGTCCGTTGGCGGCACCACCTGAAGATCGGCGGCCGGCGCGTCGTACCGCTGTCTCTCGAACTCACCGATTCGGGTCGACTGTTGATCGGCACCGCGGACGGACGCATCCTCGACTGCTCGGTGGGGCGGTAGCGAACGCCGGACTGAGCGACACGCCGTACCGCGCCCGGAAGACCGGCCCATGGCGCGCCGGGCGCAGGCGGGTGGGGGAGAGCCCGGCAGCCGAGAGGCAGGCCGGCGGTCCGTCGCCCCGGGGCCGTCCCGTCACCCCCGATTCGTCCGTCGCCCCGGATCCGTCCGGTCACCCCGGGGCCGTCCCGTCACCTATTCTGGACGTAGGTCCGGACAGGTGTTCCAACTCTTGCGCTGCCTCATGCGCTGACTGTTCAGCCTGGGTCACGGCGTCAGCGGCCACCCGGTGCCGTTCCTCGGCCTCCTTCTCCTTCTGGTCCGCTTGCTGGAGTTCCTCGCGTGCCTGCCGTAGCTGCTGCTCCGCGGCCGAAATCTGCCGGCGGGCTTGGTCGTGCCGGTCGTGGGCTCGCTTCAGCGATGCGTCGGCCGCTGCTTGCCCGGTGCGCTGATCACGCAGCCGTTGATCGGCGGCCCTCACCGCCTGCCGGGCCTGACGGAGCTGTTCCTGCTTCTGGCGTCGCCTCTCGGCGAGCTCGTCCTTCGGCCGAGTCCGCGAAGAATCCGCCGCGGTGACCGCCCGGGCAGGCTTCCGAGGTGGCTCGGTCGTTCCGATGTGGGAGGGGAAGTCCGCCGGCTCGGTGAGGGCGTTCTCCAGGCGGCCGGTGGCCCACAGATCTGCCGCGTCCTGGTCGGCGAGCACGGCGCGCAGAGTGGATTCGACGTCCCGCCGCACCGTGTTCGACAGCCGATGTCCGGCCTCACGGGCAAGCTCGTTGGCCTGCCGGGACAGCGCGACGACGATGCTCCGGCGCTGCTCGGACAGCTCCTTGATCCCGCCGGCGTCCAGGTTCTGGTAGGCCTCGCGCAACGCGTGCCCCAGCTCCAGGAATCGCCGGCTCTCCTGTGGCTGGGAGCGCAGCAGCAGGTTCGCCGCCCACGCCGCGAGCGAGGGACGGCGGGCGGCATGGATCCGGCGGGCGTCCTCCACACGTCCGGCTGCCTTGGCCTGGGCAGCCAGCTCCTCACGCCGCGCGACGAAGGTGGGTGGTGGTGTGACGTAGAGCTCGTCCAGAACCCTCTCCGCATCGGAGCCGTCACCGCCCCGCGCACCTTTACGCCTCACGCACACCAGATTCCGTCGAGCCGGATTGCCGCGCATCTCGTGCCGCGCATCTCGTGCCGCACCCCGGTGCGGCAGGGCGGACAGGCGCCGCAGTGTCGGCTGCGGCCGGGGTGGCCGCGTAGGCGCGGAGCAGGTCGTGCCTGCCATTATCGGGTGGCGTTCACGGGGTGGACCAGGTGGGCGCGGGCGCCCCAACCTGGCCGCAGCCGTCGACCACCACCGGTCACACCCGCGTCACGCAGCCGACTTGATCGAGCCTCGCGCTACGAACGCTCACATCCCTGGGGGACCGTGGCACGCAGTTCCCTCACCAAGGCGCGCACGACTGCGGATCCGGCCAGTTCGGAGGTGGTCACATAGCCGACATGGCGTGTCGGACGCTTGGGGCCGAGATCGGTGATCCCGACCGAGTCCGGTGCTCCCACCAAGGAGAGCGCGGGCATGATCGCCATTCCATGACCGCCGCTCACCAAGGAGAGGACCGCTCCGTCGTCCTCCGCCTCGACGGTCGCCTCCGGGATCCAGTCCTGTGCGGCCCACCAGTCGCGGGTGTACGAGCCACAGTTTTCGGCCCAGTCGACCAGGGGCAGCGAACGCGGGGCGGCGTGGCCCGCCGCGTGCACCAGGGCATACGGCTCTTCAAAGAGCCCGTTCGCGACCAGACCCGCGGGAAGCGGCGTGGAGCCGCCGAGCGTGGCGATGCCTATGTCGGCATTCCCATCAGCCACTTCGCCGGCGGCACCGCGCCCCACCTCGCGTACGATCCGCACCCGCGGCTCGATCCCGGGGTGTCCGGCGCGCAGCCGCTGCAGGACGGGCGGCAGCAGGTGGAGGGCCGCACTGCGGAAAGTCACGATCCGCAGCGGACCCTCCGCCGCGTCCGGCCGGGCCGCGCCGCGCGCCTCGGCGGTCAGGACGTCCAGCAGGCGGAGGACGCGGCGAGCGTGTACGACGGCCCTTTCTCCGGCAGGGGTGGGGCGGGCGCCGGTACGGCCGCGCTCGAAGAGGACGGCGCCGATCTTGCGCTCGCTGCCGCGCACCGAGTGGGAGACCGCGGACTGGGTCAGACCGAGTGCGACGGCCGCAGCCGAGAAACCGCCGGTGTCCGCGACCGCCACCAGGACGCGCAGTTCGTGCGGGGCGAGATCGGAGTCGGTCGTACGGGCCATGGGGCGCTCACCTCGGCGTATGAGAACTGCTCATGGAACGGTGTGTCGCATGAGCCCAACCGGCTGCCCAGCAGGAGCATTCCCGCCCTACGGTCCGGTCATGAACGACACCGCGCTCACCGTGCACCAGACCGCTCGCCCGCACGGCTTTCCCACCGCCGAGCACTTCGCCTTCGTCGAGTCCACGCCCCCCGCCCCCGCGGCCGGCAGCGCGCTCGTGCACAACCTCTACTGGTCCGTCGACCCCTACCACCGCGAGATGATGGACGCCGTGCCCGGCGGCTTCGCGCTCGACGCACCGCTGGAGGGCCGTACCATCGGGCGGGTCGTCGCCTCGCGCACGCCTCGGCTGGCCGAGGGTGACATCGTGTTCCACCGGCAGGGCTGGCGCACGCACGCGGTGGTCACACCCGAGGAGATCCGGCGGCTGCCCCGTTTCGACGGGGTGCCCCTGACCGCGTACTTGAGCATCCTTGGTGGCACCGGCCTGACCGCCTATGTGGGCCTGACCCGCATCGCCCGGCTCCAGGAGGGCGAGGACCTGTTCGTGTCGGCCGCGGCCGGCGGAGTCGGCACGGCGACCGGGCGGTTCGCCCGGCTGCTCGGCGTCGGACGGCTCGTGGGCAGCGCGGGGTCGGCAGCGAAGGCCGACCATCTCACGCGGGAGGTCGGCTATGACGCCGTCTTCGACTACCACAACGGGCCCGCCGCCGACCTGCTCGGCAAGGTCGCACCGGACGGCATCGACGTGTTCGTCGACAACGTCGGCGGCGAGCAGCTGGCCGCGGCGGTGGGAGCGCTGCGCGACTTCGGGCGCGTCGTCCGCATCGGCACGATCAGCCAGTACAACACCCCCGCCGCGCCCCCGCCGCGCTTCAATCATGCGGACATCGTGGAGAAGAGCATCCGCATGGAGGGCTTCTTGGTCAGCAACCACCGTGCTGTGCAGGAGGAGTTGTACGAGTTCGCGGTACCGCATCTGCAGAGCGGCCGGCTCGCTCTGGACGAGACGGTGGTGGACGGGTTCGAGCGCATCGTGGACGCGTTCCTGGGCATGCTGCGCGGCCAGAACACCGGCAAGATCATCGTGCGGGACCGCACGCAAGCCCCGTCCGTGAACTGACACCGACTCCGGTGTCATGAGGGCCTGATCCGGGCCCGATCAGAGAACTCGGTATCACGGAGCAGTGCCGTTCACAGGCCTCGGCCAGGGCCGACGGCTGCTCGGCTTCGACGGCGTACGCGTCCACGAAGCGACCACGACTGGCTGACCTTCGATGGCACGGCCATCGAGACCGGCACCGAATCCTACCGCCTCGCCCGGTCCCGGGCCGAGGCCGAGGCCGAACAGGCCGCCGTGAGCTGAGAAAGGCCGGGGGCCGGCGCGGTGGGCGAGGCTCGGTGTCCGGTCCCCGCCCTGCTCAATTGACCATGTGCTGAGGAACTGCCAGGTCCTCGTTGGCGAACAGGCGGGTCAAAGTCGGTGGATCGTCCTTGGCGCAGGCGTCGGCGACCAAGTCGATCAGCCGGTCGTCATCGGATCCGATCCTGCCCTCGTAGGCCGCGGTCATGCGACCCCACTCATCCCAGTTCAGGGTCTCCTGCTTGCACAGCGCGGCGAGGTCGCGGACGGCGTTGCCGCTGATCTCGGCCGGTCCCCAGGCATGATCGGTGCCCGCCACCCCGAACGTGCCCGGGTCGATCAACCCGTTGCGGTATTGGATCCATGCCTCGCCTCCGGTGAGGAACTCGCCCGGCGCGAGGTCGTCCGGGCGTTCGACGAAGCCCTTGCCGAGGTGTTCGGTGTCGACACGCACCCAGCGATGCCGGTCCTCGTCCCGGTACTCGGTGATCCAGTGGTCGAGGCCCCGTCCCTCCTGGAAGTAGGTGCCGAAACCGCACCGGGCACGGGAGGCGATACCTCGCGCCCGCAGGATCGCGCAAGCGATGGTGGCGAAGTGCCGGCAGGTGCCGATCACCCGCGTTTCGGGCGTTCGGGGGCGGTGCAGCGGAGCGGGGTCCAGGGCGGTCAACGCGGCGATCAGCTCGTTGACCGGCCGGATGTTCTTCTCGGTGATCCGGTTTTCAGGAACTCCTGACGCCGCGGCGTCCGTGGGCTGGATGACCAGGCTCTGTACGGCGGCACAGATGCCCACGGGGTCGTCCGGCAGCCCCTCAATGAGCCGGAGTTGTGTCGAGTCCAGGCTCGTGAGGGGCCCAGGCCGAGAGTAGTTGAGCACGTCATCGGTCATAACCGGGCATGGTAAGGGCCGAGGCTGACATCGAGACCGGCCCAGCCCTGACGAGCCCCGGTGTTGCCGGGAACCCGCCGACATTTCGGCGGCCGAGCCCCGCGAGCGTTGCCCGAACTCACCAACACACATGGCCGCTCCCACCGACACATTCATTGCACTCCGCCGCCACACCCGCGACCGACCAACCGCCTGCTCATCGGCATGGGGCAGAAATGGGCCACGGCGTTGAAGCCGCGCTCGCGCAGTACTGGTCAGCGGGGTGGGGCTGCGGCGATTTTCGCCGTGCGATGACTCCTTGGGGCGCGCCCGGGACACACAACCGGGCGGGGCTCTGGCCGCGCGTCGCGCCGACGCTCGCGCTGGACGAGGCCCAGGCCGCGGTCGCTCATCGCGGACAGAGAGTGTGCCTGGGTGCCGTCGGGACGCCGGGCGCCGCCCGGTCCTGCCGTCGACCGCGAGCCCGGGTGCGGGCGGGTCGGCCTGCTCGGCCGCGCCGTCACGGACTCGCTCGGCCGGGTCGGACGGTCCGGTATCCGGTCCCCGGCACGGACCACCGGGCCGGGCCAGGACATGGGGCGGGGCGTCGCGGCACGCCCCGCGATCGCGGCCGGAGACTTCGCTCCGGCCAGGACCGCGCACGCGGCCAGAGCCAGGACGAAGACCAATGGGTGGGTGATGTTCACAGTGCCCCAGGTGCGGCCGGCCTCGGGTCGTGAGCCCACGACATGCGTCCATCGGCTGGTAAACCGTGCTGATATGTCCTGGTTCGGTCAGGTGTGTCGGACACTGGGCAACAAGAGAGGGGAGGCCGACCGTGCTGACCGTAGTCCGTGAACAGCTGGGCCAAGCCCTGTTCCGCCGTGTCGCCGGCCCCGACGGACCGGCGGCGCGTGCCCGTATCCATGACACCCCCGGACCGCGCTGGTTCGGACCCGACCGCCCGATCCGCACGGTCCACGGTGACGCCTCGATGTTCATCGGCGGGCTGAGCGCACTGCTGCTGCAGTCCCTGCATCCGCTCGCCATGGCGGCGGTGGCCGGGCACTCCGGTTACCGCGGCGACCCATGAGCCGACTGCAGCGCACAGCACTTTCTGGCCGTGACGACTTACGGCACCGCCGCGGATGCCCAGCGGTCGGTCGACCACGTCCGCCGCATCCACGAACGGATCCGCGGACGACGGCCGAGGGCCTGTCGTACCACGCGGCCGATTCGCACTGCTCGGCTGGGTGCACGCCGCCGAGGCGGACAGTTTCCTGCGCGCCCACGAACGGTACGGAGCCCGCCCGCTGGATCCCGTCGGCTACGACGCCTACGTGGCCGACACCGCGCGTGTCGCCGAGGCGCTGGGGGTGAGCGACCCACCGCGCGACCGCCGCGAGCTGTCCGAGCGCCTGATCGCCTACCGGCCCGAACTGCGGGCCACATCCCAGGCCAGGGCTGCCGCCCGCTTCCTGCTGTTCCAGCCTCCCCTGCCCCTTGCGGTACGGCCGTTCTACGGCGCCCTGGCCGCGAACGCCGTCGCCCTGCTCCCGCCCTGGGCCCGCGGCATGCTGTGGCTGCCCCGCGTGCCGGTCGTCGAGGACCTCGCCGTACGCCCCACCGGCCAGGCCCTGACCCGGACCATCCGTTGGGCCATGACCCCACCACACCCCTCCGGGCGCGCCGGGGAAGTGAGGCACGCGTGAAGGACGCCTCCGGCTCCGGCGCTTCGCGGGAGTCGCAGCCGCACCACCACCGTCTGCGGGCCCGTTGGCACGACTCGGCCGTCGGACGGCTTTGGCGGCACGGCAGCGACCTGGAACTGCTGCACCGAGCCATGGGATTCTCCGCGTTGGGCCTGGTCACCCTGGTCCCGCTGCTGATCGTCGTCGCGGCGGCGCTCCCTTTCAAGGAACGGGGATTCGCCCTATGGGTGATCGACGGGATGAGTCTGTCCGGACGCCCGGCCGACGCGGTGCGCGAACTGTTCGCCGCGCCGCGCAAGGTGCTGAGCGCGACCAGTGTCCTCAGCGGGCTGCTGGTGGCGCTGTTCGGCGTCAGTTTCGCGGCGAGTGTGCAGAACGGCTATGAACGGATCTGGGAGGTGCCCGCGGGCCCGTGGCACCACGTGTGGCGCCGCGTCGTGTGGCTTGCCGCACTGACGGGCTATCTGTTCGCCGAGACGCAGAGTGGGGCGGTGCTGCGGGACGGGCTGGCGCAGTCGGTCGTCCGGATCATGCTCGCCACGCTGTTCGGCGTGCTGTTCTTCTGGTGGGGTCAGCACTTCTTGCTGGGTGAGCGGGTGCCATGGGGTGCCCTGTTCCCGGGCGCGGTGGCCACGATGGCGGGGCTGGGCGGCCTGCGCTGGTTCTCGGACCAGGTGTTCTCACCGCTGATCGTGAGCAACGCGGTCACCTATGGGGCCGTCGGCACCATGCTGATCGTCCAGTCCTGGCTCATCGGCGTCGGTTTCGTGGTGTTCGGCGGCCCGCTGCTGGGCCGCCATCTGCACGACATGTGGCGGCGGGACAACTGAGCGCACACTCCCATGCGCGTCCACACACCCAACATGCTCCCGAACAGGCCCGCCGGGAAGACCTGACGGAGTCCTGCCAGGTCCCCGATCACGTTCGGCGTTCCGCGGCCGTCACGGTGCGCGGCCATCCGTGATCCGATCCGCTCGCCCGTCGCTCCGGCTTCGCGCGCCGCCACGGCATGTGTGTCGGCATGTCAGGCCCGCCCATGTGCCTCCTGCGAGCGTCGCGACAGTGAGTCGATGACCACCGCGGCGAAGAGCACCCCTCCCGTGATCATGAACTGGACGGCAACGGGTGTGTCCGTGATCGCCATGCCCGAGGCGATCGACTGGATGATCAGCATGCCGAGCACCGCGGACCAGGTCGTCCCGCGTCCTCCGAACAGGCTGGTGCCACCGATGACGGCTGCCGCGATGGCATTGAGCAGCAGGACGCCCGAACCCGAACTCTGGCTCACCGAGGTGATGCGCGAGGCCAGGAACAGGCCGCCGAGCGCGGCCATGGTGCCCGAGACCGCGAGCACCGCGGTCTGCACCCGCGTCACATTGAGGCTGGCCCGGCGGGCCGCCTCGACGCCGCCGCCCAGGGCGTACACCTGTCGCCCGTAGTGCGTGCGGCGGAGGACGATGTCGAGGCCGGCCACCATCACGAGGAAGATCAGGAGGGCGAGCGGGAGACCCTGGAACCGGTTGAGCACATACGCGGCGGCGAACGCCATTCCCGCCACCACACCCGTGCGCACCGCGATTCCCCGGAGCGAACGGTGCGGCATGCCCACTGCCATGCGGCGCCGCCTGTACTGGTAGGACACGAGGAAGACCATGCCCGCGCCGATCGCCGCCAGACCGTACGCGGCGCCGTCGTTGGTGAAGTAGTAGCTGGTCAGCTTGGCGACGAGTCCGTTCTCGTCGAGGTTGACGGTGCCGCTGGTGCCGAGGATGTAGAGCATGAGGCCGTTCCAGGTGAGCAGGCCCGCGAGGGTGACGACGAAGGCCGGCACCCGGGTCCGGGCGAAGGAGAAGCCCTGGATGGTTCCCGCCGCGGTACCCGAGAGCACCGCGACGATGAGGGCAAGCCATTCCGGTACGCCGTTGTTCACGCTCAGAACCGCGAAGACGGCTGCCGCGAGACCGCTGATCGCGCCGACCGACAGGTCGAGCTCTCCGAGCAGCAGCACGAAGACGATCCCGACCGCGATGAGTCCGGTGCCCACGATGTCCACGCTGAGATTGGACAGATTCCGCGGCGAGAGGAAATTCTCGTTGAGAGCCTGGAAGGTGATCCAGACCGCGGCGAGGACGAGCGTGACGGGGAGCGATCCCAGTTCACCGGCGCTCAGCTTGCGGCGGAAGAGGGCGACCCAGCGCTCCACGGTGCGGGTGACGGCTCGCGTGCCGTGTGGCCCAGGGGCCTTGGGGGTGGGTGTGGAGGGTTCGTCCGCCATGCCACCCATTTCTTTCACATCCCCGCCTCCCGGTGGATCATCCGGCGGGGCATGTTTTCCGTGGCGCCGGTGATGGAGGAGAGGATCTGTTCCTGGGACGCGGTGTTCACGTCGAAGAAGCCGTTGTTGCGACCGAGGCGCAGCACGGCGGCCCGGTCCGCGAGAGCTTTGACATCGCCCATGTTGTGGCTGATGAGCAGGACTCCCAGGCCGCGGTCGCGCAGCTGCTCGACGAGATCCAGGATCGCGGTGGTCTGCTCGAATCCCAGAGCCGCGGTCGGTTCGTCCAGAAGGAGGATTCGTGGGTTGCCCAGGAGTGAGCGTGCGATGGCGACGGTCTGCCGCTGGCCGCTGGACAGTGACACGACGGGCGCCCGCAGATCGGGGATGCCCCTGGTGAGGCGTTCCAACAGGTCGCTGGTGCGGCGCTCCATCTCCACCTCGTCGAGGAACCCGAACCGGCGGATCTCCCTGCCGAGGAACAGATTGCCGACGACGTCGAGGTTCCCGCACAGGGCGAGGTCCTGGTAGACGGTGGCGATGCCGAGGTTCCGGGCGTCGTAGGGGCGCCTGATGTGGACGGTCCCGCCCTCCCACTCGATGACGCCCTTGTCCGCGGGAGTGACGCCGGAGATGACTTTGACCAGTGTGGACTTGCCTGCCCCGTTGTCGCCCAGCAGGGCGACGACCTGGCCGGCGTGGATCTCCAGCTCGATGTCCTTGAGGACGTCGACGACGCCGAAGCGCTTGCACACTCCATGCAGCGCCAGCAAGGGGGGAGCCGACACGGAAACCATCTCCTCACCGGAGTCCGGGCCTGGTGGGAAGCGGCCTGTCAGGTCAGCCCGGCCTTGTCGCAGGCGGCCCTGAGCTGCGGGATGCAGACCTGCTCGATCGTGTACACACCGTTCTTCACCAGGGTCTCCTTGATGTTGTCGGCGGTCACCGAAACGGGGGTGAGCATGACAGCTGGTACCGCCCTCCCGCTGGTCGTCCTGACTGTGTCTGTCGCCGCCTGGTCGAGACTCTCCCCGCGGGCCGCCGCCACGGCCATGGCGGCACCGGCGGAAGCCTCGGGTGCGAAGGGCTTGTAGACGGTCATGTACTGACTGCCGGCCACGACATTCCGCACAGCTCCGAGTTCGGCGTCCTGCCCGGTGACGGGGGGCAGCGGATCGACCTTGTTCGCTCTGAGGGCCGAGATGCTGCCGGCGGCGAGGCCGTCGTTGGCGGCATAGACCCCGTCGATGTTGTCGGCGCCGACGGCGGATATGGCGCTGGACATGTTCATGTTCGCGGTCTCCGGCCTCCACTGGGGAGTGTCGTACGTCTTGCCGATCCTCACTCTCCCCTCCAGTACGGACAGCGCGCCCTTCTTGAACGACACCGCGTTGGGGTCGCTCGGATCACCGTTCATCATGACGATCTGGCCGCCGTTCGCCCGGTCACCCATGGCGGTGAGCAGCGCCCTGCCCTGGAGCCTGCCGACCTCCTCGCCGTCGAAGGAGACGTAGCCGGAGATCGGGCCTTCGGCGAGGCGGTCGTAGGCGATGACCGGGACATCCGCGTCAGCCGCCTTCTTGACCGCGGCGCCGAGCGATCTGGCGTCCACAGCCACGAGGACGATGGCGTCGACCTCTCTGGTGATCATCGAGTCCATCTGTTCCTGCTGGACGGCTACGTCGCCCTTGGCATTGCCGTGCTCGACCGTGCAGTTGTCGCACAGTTCCTTGATCTTCTTCTCGAGCAGTGGCCTGTCCTGGCCCTCCCATCGGGCCGTGGTGGCGCTCGGCAGCAGCAGACCGATCTTCGGCGCGTTCCCCGCTTCGGAGTCGTTCCCGGCACCGCTCCCGCAGGCCGCGAGAGCGACGGCCGTCGAGACGATGGTCATGGCGATGACCGCGTCCCGTATGCAGGCCTTCATGTGACAGACCTCCTTGTCCTCCACCGTGCGTGGCGAGGGGAGGGTGACCGGCTGATGGGGCCGGCACGACCACGCCGACGTCTCCCGTCGGGCTTGGCCGGGGCGGTGCGCTCATGAGGAAACGGCGAAGGTACGCACCTGGCTCAACACGGTCCGGGCCGACGCGGCGCGTCACCACGTCGTCAGTGTGACATCGGCCGCGGTGATCTGCGAATGCGGAGGCTCCGGCCGTCGATGGCCGGTGCGGGGGACTCCGCGGCTGTCGATGACCATCCAGTGGATCTGTCTGGTTAGTCCATATATGCGATTCTGGTACAAGAGTGCCCCGATCTTGTCGGCGCCTCCGGCTTGGACGGGAGGACAGGTTGCGGACGGACATGCCTCATGACGGCTGTGCCCAGGCCGGAGTTCCAGAGCGGGCATCCGAGGCCGGCGCCGCAGACACCGGTTCACCGTCTCCGGTGCCAGGGGCCGCGATGAGTGGCAGGGCCCTGGCATTCGCCGGAGCGGCGGTCATAGCGGTCTATGTGCCCGGTGTCGGGAACGAAGAGCTTCGCTTGGTGGAAACGGCTGGATACGCCACGTCCGTGTACGGGCTGCCGGAGCGTTTGCCCCTGTCCGGTGGCTCACCTGCGGCGCACGCGATCCGCACCGGCCGGCCTCAGTGGCTCAACCCCGCAGCGCTCGCCTCCTGCCCCGAGGGCGGGCCGGCGCCGCCGGGACCGGAGGCGTCGCTCGGTGCGCTCCCACTCGGGCTCGGGACAGAGGACAGACCGCTGGGCTGCCTCGTCGTCATCGGGGAGGCAGCGGACGGTTTCGAGACCGAGCAACGGGGCTTCCTGGAGCGGTACGCCGACGCCGTCGCCGGCATGCTCCGTACCGGGACCGGCCGATCCGCGTCGTCGCCGCTGCTGAGTCCCGCGCTGCGGAGTCTGAGCGTCGGCTCTTTCGTCCTGGTGCCGGACACCGGCCTGATCGAAGCCGACGAGACTCTGCTGGAGCTGGTCGGCATCACGCCGGACGACTTCGACGGCAAGGCGGACACCCTGCTCGCACATGCCCTCCCGGAGGACATGCACGCGCTGATGTCGGTCCTGGAGCCGTCCACGCAGACGTTCGGCGGGCGGGAGCTGGAGTTCCGTGTCCGCTGCCCCACCGGTGAGATGCGCTGGCTGAGCCTGAGTTGCCGAGTGGCGATGAGCACCGATGGCCGGCCGGAGCAAGTGCTGGGCGTGGTGACGGCCATCTCGGTCCGGAGCGCCGACGACGTCTCCAGAATCCAGTGGCTGACAGCGGAACTCGACGATGCCACAACCGTCCGTGACGTCGGCCGAGTCGTGGTCTCCACGCTGCGTGAGCGGCTGGGCGCCGACCGGGTGGCGCTCGCCGAGTTGCAGGGTGACCGGCTCATGGCCACGACGCTTGTCCCGCCCGAGCCCGCCGCCTGGTCGGAGACATGGCGTGCCGAGTGGCGTTCGGAGTGGCCCGAGGCGCAGGTCAGTGCCCTGCCCACCCTTCGGATGGCGCTGCGGGACGGGCGTATGGATGTGTGGCCGGCCGGAACCGACCTCGAGCCGGGACTCGCCGGCATCGGTACCGGAGGTCTGGCCGTCCTGCCGCTTCCCGCCAGGGGCCGGGTCGTGGGGGTGTGTCTGGTCGGCTGGGATCATCCGCACGAGTTCACCCCCGAGGAACGTGCCTTGCTGACCGCCACCGCGGCGCTCGTCGGCGAGGCCCTCAAGCGTGCGCACGCGCACGACGCCGAGCAGGAACTCGCGACGATGCTGCAGCGCAGTCTGCTGCCCCGGCGTCTCCCCGACCTGCCCGGGGGAACGGCCGTCGCCCGCTATCTGCCCGCGAGGCGGGGGTTGCAGGTGGGCGGTGACTGGTACGACGTCATCGCTCTCTCCGAGGAACGCGTGGGGCTGGTCATCGGTGACGTGCAAGGACACAGTGCCGGAGCCGCGACGATCATGGGACAGATGCGTACGGCGGTCAGGGCGTACGCGGTGGAGGGCCACCCGCCCGACGTGGTCGTCTCCCACGCCAACCGCCTCCTCGTCGGTATGGAGACCGACCTGTTCGCCACCTGCTGCTATGCCGAACTGGACATGGAGGAGGGCACCATCCTCTTCGTCCGGGCCGGGCACCTCTCACCGCTGCTGCGGCATGTCGACGGCAGTACCGAGGAGGTCCAGGTCGAGGGCGGGCCCCCGCTCGGCATTCTCGCGGAGGCCGAGTTCCCCATGACCGCGGTCCCACTGGTTCCCGGCACGGTGCTCGCCCTGGTCACCGACGGTCTGGTCGAGGCCGCCGACCTGCCCCTGGACGCGGGCATGGACCGGACGCGCGCCGCGCTCGCCGCGGCCGATCCGGCGGATCCGGCGCGGATGGCCGACGAACTGCTCGGCGACCTCGGCCGTCGTGAGGACGACGTGGCGCTGTTGCTGCTGCGCTACGACGGCATGAAGACCCGGCCGATCAAGGCCGGTTGGGTGGCGTGGCGGCTGCCCGACGCCGTCATGCACGCCCGTCGTTTCACCGCGCGCATCCTGCGTCGGTGGCAAGTCGAGGAAGCAGCCGATGCGGTGCTGCTCGTCGTATCCGAACTGGTCACCAACGCCCTGGTGCACACCCAGGGGCAGGTCCGCCTCGATCTGATACTCCGAGGGGACAGGGTGCGGGTGTGCGTGAGCGACTCCTCGCCGCGTGCGCCCGCCAAGCCGGTGATCGTGGACTGGGAGGCGACCGGCGGTCGCGGTCTGCTTCTGGTCGAGGCGATGTCGGAGTCCTTCGGCTCGGTCCCGGTGGCCGGCGGCAAGCAGGTATGGAGCGAGATCGTCGTGCCGCGGCGCGAGGCGGCTCCCGCGGACTCGGGACCCCGAACGGAATCAGGGGGTCTGCCATGAGAACTCGTACACGGCACGTCGTCGCGGCGCTCGTCGCGGGACTCATGACCATGTCGCTGGCCGCCTGCGGAGGAGACGACGAGGCGGGCACGGACAGCTTCTCCGTCGGGCTGCTGCTGCCGAGCAAAGCGGTACCCCGCTGGGAGCATGCCGACAAGCCGTTGATCGAGAAGCGGCTGAAGCAGCTGTGTCCCCGCTGCACCATGGAGTACGCCAACGCCGAGAACGACGCGGCGAGGCAGCGGCAACAGGTGACCTCCATGATCACCAAGGGAGTGAGGGTCCTGATCCTGGACGCCGCCGACACCAGGGCGGTCCGCTCCTCGATCCAGGAGGCTCGCAAGGCGGATGTCCCGGTCGTGGCCTACGACCGGCTCGCCGAGGGCCCGATCTCGGGCTATGTCAGTTTCAACGGTGAGCAGGTCGGCAGGCTCCAGGGTGAGGCGCTCCTCAAGGCGATGGGCGACAGGGCGAACGGCGGCCAGATCGTCATGATGAACGGCGATCCGGCCAGCCCCAACGCGGCGTGGTACAAGAAGGCCTCCCTGTCCGTCATCGCGGGCAAGGTGAAGATCGGCAGGTCGTACGACACCCTGGGCTGGAGTACGGAGAGCGCCCACGCCAACATGTCCGCTGCCATCGCGGCCCTGGGCCCGGACCGGATCGACGGCGTCCTGGCGGCCAACGACGCCATGGCCGCCGGCGTCATTTCCGCTCTCAAGAGCGCCGGTGTCCACCCGCTGCCTCCCGTCACCGGTCAGGACGCCGACCTCGACGCAGTGCGGCGCATCGTCATCGGCGAGCAGTACATGACGGTGTACAAACCGTTCGGGGCGGAAGCCGCCGCAGCCGCCACCATGGCCGTCGCACTGGGACGCGGCGAGGATCTCCGCGACAGCGCCCCGACGACGATGGACAGCCCCACCACCGAGAACATCCCGTCCGTCCTGCTCGCTCCGAGCGCGGTGACCGTCAGCGACATCGAGGAGACACTCGTCAAGGACGGTGTGTACACCATCGACCAGATCTGCACCCCCGCGCTCCGGTCCGCCTGCGACAAGGCCGGACTCACCCAGTAGGAGACCTGGGGCCCGCGCCATTCCTGCAAGTGGGTCCGGAGCGCCACTTCTTCGCCGGCCGCGAGTCACATCGTCATGAGCACCGAGCGGACCGCCGCGGCCAACGGCTTCGCCTTCGTGTCGCTGCGAAGATGCCTCCAGCAACGCTGTCGATGTTCGACCGTGTCGGCAGCCGGCTGCTCGAACGCAGGGAGACGATCGGGGATCCGGACGGCTGCCCCGGCCCGGAACAGTTCCAGCTCGCGGCCATGCCGCCGCGGCCCCTTCGTCGCCCTGGCCGACAGGGCACCGGTTCGCCGGCGGCGGCACGTCTCCTTCAGCGGCGCGGAGTTCGGCGGCAGGACGGTCTTCATCGATTCGCACCTCACGCCCGCCGGTATCCGCGCGGCGGCCTCGATCGCACAGGAGTTGCGGGCTCGGATCCCCGAGGGTGCCGAGGGGGAAGTGGTCTCCTCCGATCTGCGGCGTGCCCGGAGGACGGCCGAGGAGGTGGCCGATCTCTTCGGTGTGCAGCCGACCTGGATCAAAATGCCGCCCAAGTCACCGGGTGCTCAAGTCACTGGGTCACGTCAATCTCCGGGCGCCCTCCGGCAGCATCACCACGCTGCGCGAAGACGATTTCCCTCACAACCTCCAGGTCGTCAGCCTCGGCGACACCCGCCATCTCGAGCGGCGTGGCGGCGCACGGAGATCTCTCCATTTATCTTGTTGTCCTGAATCATAATCGGAGATGTCTCCGATTACCTTGGAGGGACTGTGCGGACGAGAGAAGGAGCAGTCGTGACCGGCACCCCGCGCCCACTGCGCGCCGATGCCCGCCGCAACCGGGAGCGCATCCTCGCGGCCGCCACGCGGGCCTTCTCCGAGCGGGGCGCCGACGCCTCGCTGGACGCGATCGCCAAGGCGGCCGGCGTCGGCCCGGGTACGCTCTACCGCCACTTCCCCACCCGAGAGGCGCTCATCGAGGCCGCCTACCGCAACGAACTGGCCCGCGTGTGCGACAGTGCCGCCGAACTGCTGGCCGACAATCCGCCCGACAAGGCGATGCGGCTGTGGATGGACCGGTTCATCGACTACCTGGCCGCCAAGGGCGGCATGGCGGAGGCGCTGCGCGCGGTGGTCGCCTCCGGCGCGGACCCCTTCGCCGAGACTCTCGACCGGCTCAGCACCGCTATCGGCACGCTGCTGCACGCCGGTGCCGAGGCCGGCCTCCTGCGCTCCGATGTCGACCCTCTCGATGTGGGTTTCAGTCTCGGCGGTGTCTCCCTCATCGCCAACGACCCGGTGCATCGTGAGAGGGCGGGTCGCATGCTCGACCTGATTCTCGACGGCCTCCGTTACGGGGCTGGCCGGGACGGGTCGACGCGGACGGCGTGAGACGGTCGCACGCTCGGTGCCGCTGTCAGCCGTAGGCGGCACGGGTGGACCTGTCGGGAGCGCGGGAACCTGGTTGTGGTCAGTCGGCCCCGGGATTGGCATGGTTGAGAACAGACGCACTCCTGGACGACCGGAGGACTCTCCGGTTACGCTCCGAGTCAATCGGAGTGTCCTCCGGTTAGAGCCTGCCGTGCCACTTGAGCCGTTCCCGCAAGGGGAAGGGCACGGTGTCACGGCGCCGCAGTGGACCGACACGAAAAGGACCTGGACGACCTGATGAAGTTCGGCCTGCACTACTGGAACTACTCGACCCCCGCCGACCCGGCACTCATCGCCCCGACGCTGGCCGAGACGGCCCGCGTCGCCGAGCAGGCCGGTGTGGCGTCGTTCACGGTGATGGACCACTACTTCCAGATGGACGCTCTGGCTCCCGCCGAGGAGCCCATGCTGGAGGGCTACACGACCCTGGGGTACCTGGCCGCGGTGACGGAGCGGATGACCCTCGGCATGCTCGTCACCGGCGTGATGTACCGCTACCCCGGAATTCTGGCCAAGACGATGACCACGCTGGACGTGCTCTCCGGCGGTCGAAGCCGGTTCGGCATCGGCGCCTCGTGGTACGAGCGGGAGCAACTCGGTCTCGGCGTCCCGGTGGTGCCGGTCGCCGAGCGCTTCGAGCGGCTGGAGGAGACGCTCAGGATCTGCTTGCAGATGTGGAGCGACGACAACGGCCCCTTCGAGGGCGAGCACTATCAGTTGGCGGAGACGCTCTGTGTACCGCAGCCGCTCAGCCGCCCCCACCCGCCCATCATGATCGGCGGCGCCGGAGAGAAGAAGACGCTGCGGCTGGTGGCCCGCTACGCCGACGCGTGCAACCTGTTCGGCACCACTCCGGCGGAGGTGTCGCACAAGCTCGACGTACTGCGTGCGCACTGCGACGACGAGGGCCGTGACTACGACAGCATCGAGAAGACGGTGTTGCTGGTCCGCCCGGTCCTCGCGGACGTTGCCGGCACCCTGGCGGACATCGAGCAGTACGCCGCCCTGGGTGTGTCCGAGGTCCTGGCGACGCCCGACCGTCACCCGGTCGAGTTCGCCACGGGGGTCGCGGAGAACCTGCTCCCGCGTCTCTCCTCGATCGCCTGATCGCTCCGACGCGCGTCGGCTCGGACCATGCGGCCGGGCGGGTCACCGCGGCCCGATGAGCACCTCGTTCCACGACGTTCTTCGGCCATCGGGCCGTGATGACGCTCGGCTGTCCCACGAACGTGCCCGGGACCGGAGTGTGGCCGGGGGCGTCAGCGGACTCGTACGGGCCCACTGACTCGTACGGGCCCACTGCTGAACCCTCGGGTGATGTTGTTGAGCACGCGGACCGGTTCCCCGGTCAGCTCGATCCGTTCGACGCGTGTGGCGAGGGCCTTGAAGACGGCGTGGGCCTCCAGCTTCCCGACTCGTGCGGGCGTTGACGCCTCATCGACTCGGTTCATCGGCGACTGGTGGTCGGTGGCCGTCTCGGCGGTTTGCAGGTGGCTCGCACACCGGACGGCCCTGTCGCCGTCACTGCCGGCACGAGTTCGGTGCTCGTTCTGCGCCGAGTGGTTCGCTGGGCCGCGCGGTCGGAGACGAGGCCGGCGATGGTCTGGTGGGCGTCGACGTACCAAAGGACTCCACAGATCGTCATCCGCCGCTGCGGCCGGGGATCTCTCCGGCCGCAGCGGCGGAGGTCCGGGACGGGGCCCGTCAGCCGCCGAGGCCCTCCAAGTCGTCGACCATGTCCTCCAGTTCATCGACCTGTCGCTGGAGGTCGTCCGCGTCCGGTGTCCCGGTGATGGTCGGATCGGGGACGGTGAGATCAGCCCGCTTGACGAAGGTGTCGGTGATGCCACCGGCCCAGGAGATCTTGATCTTGTCGCCGGACTCATTGATCGTCAGTGTTCCCTGAGCGCGATCGGTGCCACAGGGGAAGGAGATGTTCACCTCGGCCCCGAAGGCGATGCTGCCGTCGCATTGGTTCACGGTCGGCATCAGGGCCTCGCCGTGCCGGATCCCGAGCGGGGAGAGGATCGTGTCGCCGTCTGGGAACCACGTGAAGTCCAACTCCGCCGACGTCGGATTGCGGAAGTTCCCGCCATCGGTCGCGGAACCGCTGCTCGCTGAGGCGGGAGCCGAGGGTGCCGCCGCATCTGACGTACTGTCCGAAGAGCCCTCGCATCCCGTCAGCAGCGCGACTCCCAGAAACGCGGCCGAACAGGCCGCCGCCCCGACGATTCCTCGTGGCCGTCTCCGCATGGATTCCCCCTGGTTGCCCGGTGATCGGATTCCTCATTCCTCACTGAACCGACAGTGGCAGGAGGGCGAGGAAAGATCCATACCCACCCGGTGTCCCGGACACAAGGTGCCGTGTCCGTGCTGGTCGGGCTCTTGTCCGGGGTTGTCCGGGACGCTGCACGCCCCGGCCCCAGGGCCTCGCCGCCGCCATGGATCAGGTCGGATCGGGGACCGGGGGCACAGTCTGGCCGGACTCCGACGGCGACGACGGCGCAGCACCTAGCACCCAGCACCCAGCACCACGGCAACGGCCGCTACAGGCCGACTGCGGCGGTGACCAGGGCCGGGTAGTCGCGGTCGGAGCGGTCGC
>NZ_AEJC01000376.1 GCF_000317595.1 Streptomyces ipomoeae 91-03
CCGGGGGCGAGCCGACCAGGCCGATCACTCGGTGGCCGAGGCCGGCCAGGTGCTCCACGCACAGTTCGCCCGCCGCCTTGAAGTCCAGGTCTATGCAGGTCAGGCCGGACGGTTCGGCGGGGAAGCCGATCATCACCGAGGGGCGGTCCAGAGCACGGAGCAACGGGATGCGGGGATCGTGGAGTTGGACGTCCATCACGATGAACGCGTCCACGAGGGCGGTGTCCGCCACCCGGCGCAGGCCCTCCTCGCCCTCCTCCTGGGTGAGGAGCAGTACGTCGTGGTCGTGTTCGCGGGCCGTGGTGACCACCGAGACCGCGAACTGCATGACGACCGGGACGTTGATGCCGGGGCGTAACGGCACCACCATCGCCAGGACGTTCGACTTGTTGCTGGCCAGGGCCCGGGCGCCCGCGTGCGGGCGGTAGCCCAGTTCGCGGATGGACGCCTCCACCCGGGCACGGGTCTCCGCCGAGATGGGGCGTTTGCCGCTGAGGGCGTAGGAGACGGTGCTCGGGGAGACGCCGGCGTGCCGGGCCACATCAGTGATCTTCACCATCACGCGTCACCTGCCGTTTCCGCGTCCAGGCCCGGACCCGGCTCTGCTTCGGGTTCCCGTTCCAGTTCCATCGTCAGAAAACCGGTGCCCGCCCGGGCCCGGACCTCGCGGTCGCCCGCCGCCAGGCCCCACGGTGCCCTCGGGTCGCTGCACGAGGCCCGTAGGACGTTGCCCTCGCGTACGACGGTGAAGGTGATGCCGGCCACCGGGACCGTGACCTGGGCGCCGCGCTCCAGACGGTGGGCGCGGAGGGTGACGCCGTCGGCGTGGTCGTAGTCGGGGCGGTCCGTCACCGCGCCGACCGGGACGACCGCGCCGGGGCGGACCAGCAGGGGCACGCTGTCGAAGCCGTGGCGTTCGCGGACCCAGCGGGGGCCGGTGACCGTGTCGCCGGTCAGGAAGTGGGTCCAGGTGCCCTCGGGGACGTAGTACGTGACGTCGCCCTCGTCGCTGAAGACGGGGGCGACGAGGAGGTCGGGGCCGAGCATGTACTGGCGTTCCAGGTGTGCGCAGCCGGGGTCGTCGGGGAACTCCAGGACCATCGCCCGCATCATCGGCACGCCCTCGGTGTGGGCGGTGCGCGCGGCCTCGTAGAGGTAGGGCATGAGGCTGAGCTTCAGACGGGTGAAGGTGCGCAGGACGTCGACCGACTCCTCGTCGAAGAGCCAGGGGACCCGGTACGAGGAACTGCCGTGGAGCCTGCTGTGGGAGGAGAGCAGGCCGAAGGCGATCCAGCGTTTGAACAGGGCGGGGGTCGGGGTGCCCTCGAAGCCGCCGATGTCGTGGCTCCAGTAGCCGAAGCCGG
Organism: Streptomyces ipomoeae 91-03; assembly: GCF_000317595.1. Classification (GTDB taxonomy): domain Bacteria; phylum Actinomycetota; class Actinomycetes; order Streptomycetales; family Streptomycetaceae; genus Streptomyces; species Streptomyces ipomoeae. The sequence goes on from NZ_AEJC01000376.1 coordinate 1,365, forward strand.
ACAGGCCGAGCGACAGGCCGCCGCGCAGGGATTCGGCCATCGACTCGTACGTCGCCTCGCAGTCGCCGCCCCAGTGGACGGGAAAGCGCTGGCCACCGGTGGTCGCCGAGCGGGCGAAGAGGACGGCCTCGCCCTCGCCGCGGTGTTTGCGCAGGACGTCGAAGACGGTGCGGTTGTAGAGGTACGTGTAGTAGTTGTGCATCCGCTCCGGGTCCGAGCCGTCGGACCAGGTCACGTCCACGGGGACCCGTTCGCCGAAGTCGGTCTTGAAGCAGTCGACGCCCTGGGCGAGGAGCGCTTCGAGCTTCGCCGCGTACCAGGCGCGGGCCGCCGGGTTGGTGAAGTCGACCAGGGCCATGCCCGGCTGCCACATGTCCCACTGCCATACGCTGCCGTCCGGCCGCTTCAGCAGATATCCGGCGGCCTTGCCCTCCGCGAAGAGCGGGGACCGCTGGGCGATGTACGGGTTGATCCACACGCAGACCCGCAGCCCGCGCGCCTTGAGGCGGGCCAGCATGCCCTCCGGGTCGGGGAAGACCCGGGGGTCCCACTGGAAGTCGCACCAGTGGAACTCGCGCATCCAGAAGCAGTCGAAGTGGAAGACGGAGAGGGGGAGCGCGCGCTCCCGCATACCGTCGATGAACGACGTCACCGTCTCCTCGTCGTAGGAGGTGGTGAAGGACGTCGAGAGCCAGAGGCCGAACGACCAGGCGGGCGGGAGCGCCGGGCGGCCCGTCAGCGCCGTGTACTTGCGGAGGATGTCCTTCGGGGTGGGGCCGTAGATGACGTAGTACGTCAACTCCTGGGTCTCCGCGCTGAACTGGACCCTCGATACGACTTCGGACGCCACCTCGAACGACACCTTGCCGGGGTGGTCGACGAAGACGCCGTAGCCCGCGTCCGTCAGGAAGAACGGGACGTTCTTGTACGCCAGTTCGCTGCACGTGCCGCCGTCGGCCTGCCAGATGTCGACGACCTGGCCGTTCTTGACCAGCGGGCCGAAGCGTTCGCCGAGACCGTAGACGGAGGTACCCACACCGAGGTTGAGCTGCTCGCGCAGATAGTGCGCGCCGGTGGCGTCGCGCATGATGCCCATGTTCTTGTGGCCGCTGCCGGTGAGGGCGCGGCCGTGGGCCAGGAACTCCACGTGCCAGGGGCCGCCGCGGGCGACCCGGACCGACAGGGCGCCCGAGGTCAGGGTCGCGTGGTCGTCGTCGTACGAGATCTGTGGGGTGGTCTCGTCCTCGGTGAGTTCGAACTCGGGGCCGCGCGGCTGCTCGCCCGAGAAGTGGGTGAGGGTGAGGCCGATGACGTCGGGCATCGGGGTGTGCGCGTGGATGGTCATCACCGGTCCCGTCATCAGGTCGCCGCGGCTGCGGATGGGTCTGGTCGGCGCGTGGATCTCCAGTACGCCGTCCGCCTCGGTGACGTCCAGGGCCTCGGCCGGGTACGCCGCGGTGACGCCCTCGCGCAGCAGCCAGTAACCATCGGTGAACTTCATGTGGGGGGTCCTTACTTCACGGCGCCCACGGCGATGCCGCGGGTGAGGGTGCGTTGGAAGACGAGGAAGAAGACGAGGGCGGGCAGGACGCCCAGGAGCGCCGCCGCGTTGGTCATGGTCGCGTCCATCAGGTGCTGGCCCTGGAGGACGCCGAGTGCCACCGACACCGTCTGGTTGTCGTTGGAGATCAGCATGACCAGGGGGAGCAGGAACTCGTTCCAGGTCCAGATGAAGAAGAAGACCAGGAGTACGCCGAGGGTGGGGCGGCTGACGGGGACGACGATCCGCCAGAGGATCTGCCACTTGGTCGCGCCGTCGATGCGGGCCGCCTCGATGATCTCGCGCGGGAACGTGCCGAGCACGGCGGAGAGGAGGTACGTGCCGAAGGCCGCCTGGATCACCGTGAAGACGATGATCACGCTCAGACGGGTGTCGTAGAGGCCCGCTTCCTTGCTCAGGTAGTAGATCGGGTAGACCAGCGCCTCGTGCGGCAGCATGTTCGCGAGCACGAAGAACGCCAGCACCCAGGTACGGCCCCTGATGCGGCCGATGCCGATCGCGTACGCGTTGAGGATGGACAGGACGACGGCCAGGGCGGCGACGGAACCGCTGATCAGAAGCGAGTTGATGAGCTTCTGGCCGTAGTCGACGCGCTCCCAGAAGTCCTTCAGAGCGTCGAGATGGACGCCCTCGGGGAGGCTGAGGGGCCCGTTCTGGGCGTACTCCGCCGGGGACTTGAGCGCGTTGACGGTGACGATCAGGAACGGGACGACCATGAACAGGGCCGCGATCACCAGGGCGATGAGCACCGGGTAACGGCGTACGGCTGTCGTCATGCGCGTGGCCCCTCCTCGGCGTCCTCGGCGCGGGTCTGGAACTTCAGGCCGATCAGGGAGAGGGCGAGGATGAGCACCGTGAGCACCGTGGAGATCGCGGCGCCATAGCCGACCTGCGTCTTCTCGAAGAACGTGGTGAAGGAGAAGTACGAGGGCACGTTCGTGGCGCCGCCCGGGCCGCCCTTCGTCAGGACGTACACCGCGCCGAACACCTTCAGCGCGGCGATCGTGCACCAGGTCAGCACGACGTACATCTCCGGGCGGATCTGGGGGACCGTGATGTGCCGGAAGCGGCGCCACCAGCCGGCGCCGTCCAGTTCGGCGGCCTCGTACAGCTGGGGGTCGACGCGCCCGAGGCCCGCCATGAAGACGACCAGCGGGAAGCCGAGCTGCACCCAGACCATCACGCCCATCACGGTGTACAGCGCGAGGTCGGGGTCGCCCAGCCAGTCCTGCTGCCAGGAGCCGAGGCCGACCGCCTTGAGGAGTTCGTTGAGGGAGCCGTTCTCGGGGGCGAGGATCCAGCTCCAGACGACGCCGGCGACCGCGATCGGCAGCACCTGGGGGAGGTAGAAGCAGGCGCGCAGCACGGCGACGACCTTCGAGCCGTAGTGCTTGCCGATGTAGTCGAACAGGGCGGCGGCGAGGACGAGTCCGACGGCCGTCGGTACGACGGCCATGGCGACCACCATGAACAGGCTGTGCCGGAACGACGCCCAGAAGTCGGCGTCGTCCATCAGCTCCCGGTAGTTGGCGAGCCCCGACCACTGAGGGCTGCCCACCCCCTGCCAGTCGGTGAAGCTCACGCCCGCGTTCATCAGGAACGGCACGACGACGACGGCGAGGAAGGCGAGGGCACCGGGGAGGAGGAAGAGGGCGTAGGAGTCGCGGGGGCGGCGCGGGCCGGAGTGGTCGTGCTTGCCCACGGCCCGCTCGCCCCGTTCGACGGTCGTCACCGTCATCGCTTCGGCGCGTCCTTCTCGTACGCCTCCCCGATCGCGTCCAGATAGGCGTCCGGTTTCGTGCCGCCGGTGATCAGCTTCTGGGTCTCGGAGACGAGGACGTCGTAGTAGCCGGGGACCGGCCAGTCCGGGTAGAAGGCCAGGCCGTCCCTGTCGGACAGGGTGTTGAAGTCGGCGATGAGATCCTTGGCCTGCGGATCGGTGATGGCGGCCGGGTCGGCGGCCACCGGGACGCCGCCCTTGTTGCCGAGCAGGTTCTGGATCTTCTCCGACATGGTGATGTCGATGAAGTCGTACGCGAGTTCCTTGTTCCCCGCGCCCTTGGGGACGACCCAGAGGTTGCCGCCGGAGCCGAGCGTGAGGTCGGTGTCGGGCCACAGGAAGGTGCCCCAGTCGAACTTGGTCTCCGTCTTGAAGCGGCCGTACCACCAGCTCCCCGAGAACAGGATCGGCGACTTGCCCTGGATGAAGGAGACACCCGCGTCCTCGGCCTTGGTGCCGCTGGACTTCTCGCTGATGTAGCCCTTCTTCACCCAGTCGGCGAACGTCTGCGCACCGTACGTCCAGGCCGCGTCATGGAAGTCGGGCTCGCCCTGGTACAGCTCGTACGAGTCCACCCAGGCGCGGTCCGCCTTGCTGAGCGCCAGCTGGTAGAGGTACTGCTGCGCCATGTACTCGGAGCCGGCGTTGGCGAGCGGGGTGATGCCCTCGTCGACGAACTCGTCCATCGCGGCGGTGAGTTCGGCGAGGGTGGTGGGCTCCTCGATGCCGTACTTCTCGAAGAGGTCCTTGTTGTAGAAGACCATCGTGTACTCGGCGTAGTTCGGCACGCCGTACCACTTGCCGGAGCCCATCACCCCGTCGGCGTCGTACTGGCTGGTCGTGCGGACGCCCGCGCTGAGCTTCTTGTCCCAGCCGCGTTTCGTGACCTCGCCGGTGAGGTCGGTGAGGAGGCCCTGTTTGGAGAGGAGCCCGGCGGTGGCGTTGCCCTTGTTGTACTCCATCAGGTCGGGTGCGTCGGAGGAGTTGAGGATCATCGGGGCGGTCTTCTGGATCTGCTCGAAACCTTTCTCCTCGAACTCGACCTCGACCCCGGGATGCGTTCTCTCGAACTCCTTGATCGCCTCCGCCCAGGCCACGCCCATCGCGCTGTCGGGGCTCTCGTAGTGCCACAGCCGGAGCGTGTCGCCGTCGCCCGACCCGCTCTCCGAGCCGCCGCAGGACGCCAGCAGCAGGGCCCCGCTCAGAACCGCCGCGGCCACCGCCGTCGTACGCTTTCGTGCCGTCAACATCCTGTGCCTCCAGGGGAGTCGGATGGATCTCGGGGCGTCACGCGGCCGTACCGTGTTTCGAACGGTGCCGTCGAATCGTTTCGATGCGTGACGTCGAAGCGCTTCGACGGGCGAAGGTATGTGGGAGGCTCGGGCGCGTCAATGGGGCGTGCGAAACCTCGGCCTTTGGGTGCCTGGGAGCTCGGGGGTGGGGGTTGTCCGGCGGGTGCGGGTGAGTGGGGGCTGGTCGCGCCCACGCGGCGGAGCCGCAAATCGATACAGCCCCGCGCCCCTGAAAGACCCCGGGCGCCCCTGTGCTTTAGGGGGCCGGCGCACCGCTCCCACAAACGCCCTCGCCACCGCTCCCGTGAGGGCGGTGGCGAGGGGGCCCTGGTGGTGGGCGACCGGTCGCGGGGACGTGCCTGGTGTCGGCGCATTCAGACCGTGGTGATCCGGATCGTGTCGATCACCGCCTCGGCGTTGCGCAGGGCCTCCGCCGAGGTGGCTCCCCTGGTCATCACCGAGCCCACCCGGTCCCAGGAGCTCTGCAGCTCGCGTACGGTGTCGCCGGGCTTCAGGTGCAGGGAGAGCGAGAGCACGCCCGGCAGCCGGCCCGCCTCCTCGGCGCCGTCGACCGACACCACCTCGCCGGGTGCCGCCTCCATGAAGCGGATCGCGGCACCGCCCGCCGCCTGCCGGGGCAGCGGCTCCGGGCGGCGGCCCTGCATGACGGTGTAGAACGCCCCGGCCAGGTTGATCCCGTACGCGTCCTCGATCAGCATCGGGATGCCGTCGCCGGGGAACCGGCCGGCGCACTCCACCAGATACGGGCGGCCGTCGCTGACGATCCACTCGCAGTGCACCATGCCGCTGCCGAAGCCGACCGCGCGCAGCACCGTCTCGGTCTGGGACACCAGCAGCTCGCTCAGCGAAGCCGGGATGCCGGCGGCCGGCACGGTGTGCCCCAGCTCGATCGGGCGCGGGCCCGGATAGAGCAGCTTGCCGGTGACGTTGGAGAACAGCACCTCCCCGTCGCTGACGAGCAGTTCGACGCTGTACTCCTCGCCGTGCACGTACTGCTCGATCAGCATCCGCAGTTCGCGCTCCCGGTCCGGCACCCGGTCGCCCTCGTCCTGACTGGTGCACTCCGCCCAGACGGCGTCCAGGTCGTCCAGCGAGTGCAGCACCTTGGTGCCGACGGAGGCCTGCCGGTTGGCGGGTTTGAGGACCAGCGAGCCGGGGTGGGCGGCGGAGAACTCCAGCACCTCCTGGGGGGAGGTGACCTCCTGGGAGGCGGGGTTGAGGACGCCCGCGGCCCTGGTCACCCGGCGCAGCAGCGACTTGTCCCGCATGATCCGGGCCGCTCCGGCCCCCGCCCCCGGCAGGCCGTAACGCTCGGCCAGCCGGGCCGCGAACGGTGTGGCGTACTCGACCAGCGGGGCCACCACGGCCGGGTCGAGGTCGGGATAGGTGTTGAAGAACTCGTCCGCCGCGGCCGGGAGCTGGTACTCCCACTCGATCAGCTCGCGGAGCATCGGGGCGCCTTCGAGGGCGTTCTTGACATCGCACTTGCGGATCACGTCCGGCTCGTCGACGACGATCACCGAGCCGGGGGCGAACTCCTTGATGTAGGGGAGGACATTGACGTAGCCGACGATGATCCAGGGCTGCTCGCTCATGGTGTTTCTCCTGTACCGGAACGAAGGGGGAGGGGGTCAGTGGCGGATCTCGAGCGTGCAGCACTTGACGCTGCCGCCCGCCTTGAGCAGCTCGGACAGGTCCACGTGCTGGGTGTGGAAGCCACGGGCGCGGAGCTTGGCCGCGAGGGCGGTGGCGGGCTCGGGGAGGATGACGTTGCATCCGTCGGAGACCAGGTTGAGCCCGAAGAGCAGGGCGTCCTCCTCGTCCGCGAGCACGGCGTTCGGGAACAGGGTCTCCAGCACCCGCAGGCTCTCGGTGTCGAAGGCGCCCGGGTAGTACACGATCTCGTCGTCGTCGAGCGCGGCCAGCGCGGTGTCCAGGTGGTAGAAGCGCGGGTCGATCAGCTTCAGGCTGACCACCGGGCGGCCGAACAGCGCCTCGGCCTCGGCCTGGGAGCGGGGGTCGGAGCGGAAGCCGTTGCCGGCCAGGATGGCTCTGCCGGTCGTCACGTAGTCGCCCTCGCCCTCGCTCGTGAAGGCGGCCTGGACCACTTCGCGGTAGCCGTGGTCCCGGAACCAGTCGGCCCACAGGTCGGCCTCGGCCTGGCGCTCGGGGTGGCGGAACCTGGATATCAGGACCTTGTCGTCCACCACGAGGGCGCCGTTCGCGGCGAACACCATGTCCGGCAGCCCGGGGGCGGGGGTGATGGTCTGGACGTAGTGGCCGAGCTCGGCGAACACGGTGCGCAGGTTCTCCCACTGGGCGATGGCCAGCGCCTTGTCGGTGGGCTTCTCGGGGTTCATCCACGGGTTGATGCTGTAGGTCACCTCGAAGTGCTCGGGGCGGCACATCACATAGTTCCTGAGGCGTGCCCGACGGGGGGTCAGCTCGGTCTCGGGTGCGAGGAGTTCGGTCATGGCGGGAGTCCTTCCGGGGCGTGGCGAATCGGGGCTGTGGGTGTTCCGAAGCGGTCAGCCGGTGATCCCGAGGCTGAGCGGGAAGCTGGGCCTGCTGCCCAGGAGGTGGGCGCCGGCGGACTGCAGGATCTTGTCCTGGGCCACCACGTGCTGGCACATCGTCATGGTGTCGCGGAGCCAGCGGTCGAGCGGGCTGGGCTTGTAGATCGCGGCGGTCTGCATCACGTCGTAGAGCCGCATCACGATGGAGCGGACGGTGCGGAAGGCGTGCAGTCGGGACAGGGGGAGCGCGGCGCGCTCGTCGGCGGTGAGGTCGTCGAGGGTGCCGCCCGCCTCCAGCACGTCCCACTGGCGCCGCATCGCGCCGTAGACCGCGCTGCGGGTGGCGTTGAAGTCGGCCTCGCACTCGGCCAGGGTGACCTGCACCCGCCAGTTGTCGGACCAGCCGGGCTTGGCCACCACCTTGGCGCGCACCCAGTCCAGCGCGGCGCGGGCGACGCCGAGCGGGACGCCGGGCATGTTGCGCATGTGCACCTCGGGCTGGGCCAGCGGGCCCTCGCCGTTGCGGACGGCGCCGAAGGTGAGGGTGCGCTCCTCGGGGACGAACACGTCGTGGATCGCGTAGTCGCAACTGCCGCTGCCGGCGAGGCCGGTGGTGTGCCAGGTGTCGATGATCTCGACGTCCTCCTGCGGCACCATCAGCAGGATGGAGTCGTGCGAGCCGTCGACGAGGAAGGGTTCGCCGTCCTCGTAGATGAAGGCGCCGGAGATCACCCAGTCGGCGTGGGTGATGCCGCTGCCGAACTGCCACCTTCCGGTCAGACGGTATCCGCCGTCCACGCGTTCGGCACGACCGGTGGGGAAGAGCAGACCGGCGGTGGCCATGTCCAGCCGGGGGAACATCTCCTTGGCGACGGTCTCGTCGAGGAACGAGGCGTAGAGGCCGGAGTCCATCCCGATCATCGCGGCCCAGCCGGCCCCGGAGTCGCCGTAGGCCAGGGCCTCGACCACCTCGGTCTGCTCGATCGAGGTCAGCTCCGGGCCGCCCCAGGCCTTGCTGAATCCCATCCGGAACGCGCCGGTCGCGCGGATCAGTTCGACGACGTCGGCGGGGAGGCGGCGGTTCTGCTCGATCTCCACCGCGCGTTCCCGCAGCTGCGGGGCGAGGGCCTTGGCGGCGGCGAGGATCTCGGCGGCGGTGTTGGGGACCGCCTGGGTGTTCGTCATGTCAGGACTCCTTGGTGGTGGCGGTCGCCAGCTGGTGGAAGTTGCCGTGCAGGAAGAGCAGGGGAGGCTGCTGGTCGCGGTTGCCGGTGGAGACCACCTCACCGATGACCATCGTGTGGTCGCCGAGGTCGAAGCTGTCCCAGAGCACGCATTCGAGGCTGCACTGGGCGTCCAGCATCAGGGCTCCGGTGACCGGTCCGGGGGTGGCCGGGAGGGCGGCGACCGCCTCGGCGCGGGCGTCGCGGCCCTTGGCGAGCTGCCGGGCCAAGGGCTCGGCGTCGCTGTCCAGGATGGAGATCGCCCACTTCTTGGTGTCGAGCAGATCGCTCAGGAACTGGGAGTCGCGGTGCAGCGAGAGCGAGACCAGCGGCGGGTCGAGCGACACGGAGGTCAGCGAGTTGAGCGTCACCGCGTCGTGGCGGCGGAGACTCTCACGGTCCGCGTAGGTCGCGGCGACACAGACACCGGTGGCGAAGTTGCGCATCGTGCCGCGCAGATCGGGTGACATGGCGTCTCCTCTTCGGCTAGATGGCCTGGTTGAAGGTGAAGACCCGCTCGGGGTCGTAGCGGTGCTTGATCTCGCGAAGCCGGTCGAGGTTGGGGCCGAAGTAGGCGGCCTGGGCCTCGGGCAGGTCGGGGTCGGCGAAGTTGACGTACGAGGCGTCCCGGGCGTGTTCGCCCATCGCGGCGTGCAGTTCGGTGAGCCATTCGAGGTTGTCCCGGCGCACCCTCTCGGGGTCCTCGGTGGACCAGGACGTGTCCATCGAGATCAGGAAGAGCACGTCCCGGTGGGGGAAGGCGGTCTCGGTGACGGGCACCCGGTTGATGGCGCCGCCCCAGGTGAACAGGGCGATGCCGGCCCCGTCGGGGTTGCCGCTGCCGGGCCACTTGCGCAGGGCGGTCAGGATGGTGTCGACGCCGGCCTCGGTGAGCGGTTCGGTGACCGTCCGGGTGCGGACCGCGAACGGGTCGCCCGATGTCTCGTGGCGCAGGTAGTCCTTGGCCTCCCAGTAGCTGCGGTCCTCGATGTCCGTCGTGGACGGTGAGCCGGTCTTCAGGGCGGGGGCGAGCAGTTCGCGCAACTCCGAGGCCGGGCCCAGATGCTGGCCGATCACCGAGACGATCCCGTCGTCGTCCCCGGACCGGCTCACGCCGATCCGGGCGGCGAACCTGTCGGGTGCGTCCCGCATGATCCGCTGCATCACCGGCAGTACCGCCTCGGCGTCGTCCAGCGGCCACACCACGAGACAGGTGGAGCTGGCGACCGTCGGCCTGGCCTGGAAGGTGAAGGAGGTGTTGATCCCGAAGTTGCCGCCACCGCCGCCCTTGCAGGCCCAGAACAGGTCGGCGTGGTCGGTCTCGTTGCAGGTGACCAGCGTGCCGTCGGCGAGCACGACCTCCGTCTCCACGAGGGAGTCGCAGGTGAGCCCGAACGCCCGGGACACCGCGGCCACGCCGCCGCCGAGGGTGAGGCCACCGATGCCGACCTCGTCCGAGTTGCCGAGCGGGACCGCCAGATCGTGGCGCTGGAGCTCGGCGTACAGCTCGCCGGAGACGGCCCCGCCGCCGACCGTGACCAGTTCCCGCTCGCGGTCCACCGTGACGGTGTTCAGACCGCGCAGGTCGAGCACCAGTCCCGTGGAGGCGGCCTGGCCGGCGTAGCTGTGGCCGCCGCCGCGGGCCACCACCGGCAGCCCCTGCTCCCGGGCCCAGGCGATGCCCCGGGCGACGTCCGCGACGCTCGCGACCGAGAGCACCCCGGCCGGGCGGACGTCCGCGTAGCGCTTGTTGAACGCGCTGCTGTTCTCCTCGAAGCCGGGCTCTCCCGGCAGCCGCACTGTTCCGTCGACCTGCTCGCGCAGGCCCTCCCAGTCGGTCATCCCGCTTCCTCCGGTTCCGTCACTTCCGCCAGGTACGAGACGCCGGTCTCGGAGCGCGGCGTGTACCGCTTCCACTCCTCGCGGAGCAGCAGCCCGAACTCGATGTCCTGTTCAGGGGTGTTGACGGTGCTTCCGGCGATGACGTCGCCGCCGTCCAGCACCATCGTGTAGGCGAGGCGGAGGGTGCCGTCCGGCTCGCAGATCCCGTTGACGCTCCCCCGGCGGACCGGGCCACCGGCGAAGTCCGCCCACACCAGGTCGTCCTTCTGGTGGTACTGGGCCGTCACCCCGTCCGCTGCGGCCAGTTTGCGGAACTGGCGGCCGTTGTAGTCGATGCTCATACGTCCGCGTCCAGCAGTCCGGCCGGCATCTCCAGCCGCGCGGCCACGTCCTTGCGCTCCAGCGGCTCGGCGTCCAGCTCGACGGCCGCTATGGCGGTGTCGAGACGCTCCGCGCAGGTCCTGCGGTCCTCGCCGGTGCAGACCACGAAGGAGTGCCGGGCCAGGTATCCGCCGGGCGGGAGCCGCAGCTCGGTGCCCGGTTCGACCATCGGGGAGGCGGTCACCAGCCCCGGCAGGTCGGTCGGCACGCGTACCTCGCGGACGGTGGCGTCCTCGGTCGGGTAGCCGAAGCGGATGCCGGCGACCGCGTGCCGGGTGAAGGCGGTGTCCGGACGGTGTCCGGCGGCGACCTCCACCAGCAGTTCGCCGGGGTCGATGCCGGTGGCGATCCGGCCGAGGAAGGGGATCAGGTCCCCGCCGAGCCGGCCGTTGATCTCGATGATCACGGGGCCGTAGGTGGTGAGCTTGACCTCGGTGTGGGTCAGCCCGTTCTCCACGCCGAGTACTTCGTGCGCCTTGGTCAGGACGCCGATCAGTTCCTGGTCCTCCAGCAGCGGGTCGGCCGCGTCCACGACATGGCCCACCTCTTCGAAGTACGGGTAGTGACCGGTCTCCTTGCGTGCCACGAACATCGCCCGGTACTCGCCCTGGTGCACCACGCCGTCGACGCTGATCTCGGGACCGTCGGCGTAGCCCTCCACGATCGCCCCGCCCCGGTACGGTTCGTCACCGACCAGGCTGGCGTTCGAGGCGATCAGATAGGCCTGGTCCAGCTGCGTCTCGTCCTCGGCGAGCACGACGCCCATCGAGGCGCCCAGCGCCCGTGGCTTGACGACCACCGGATACCCGACGCGGGCGGCCACCTCGCGGGCCTGCTCCAGTGTGTCGGTCAGCTCGAACCCGGGCTGGGGGAGCCCGGCGGCGGTGAGCATCGACCGGGTGCGGTGCTTGTCCCGGCAGCCCTCCACCCCGGCCAGGCCCAGGCCCGGCACTCCGAACTCGGCGGCCAGCTCGGCGGCCGGCATCACCAGCGGTTCGTCGTAGCAGAACAGCCCGACCACGGTCCGGCGGCCCGCGATCTCCCTGGCGGCGGCGCGGAGTTCGTCGTGGTCGAACACGTTGACCACGGTGATCTCGTCGAAGTAGTCGTGCTGCCAGGTGGGCTTGAGGTTGTTGACCAGGACCAGCTTGAGGTCCAGCTCGGCCGCCCGCCGGGCGGCGGACTCGATCAGGTACTCGCGGTAGACACTGAGCCCGCTGCCGATCACCAGCAGCACGCGGTCGTCGGCCGTCATATCGTCTCCCCTTGGAAGTCAGTGGTGAGTGCTTCGAGAATCCGTTCGGCGACCAGCGGCGCGGTGCGGAAGCCGTCGCCTCCGCTGGCTGTCCGGGCCCAGGTGCTGGGGCCGATCCGGACCAGGTGGGCGGCGCCCGTCTCGGCGTCCACCAGGTAGTGGCAGCGCTTGACCGCGATCACGGTGTACCGGTCGGGCTCGGTCAGGAATCGCTCGGCCAGCACCTGCTCGGCCCATCGGCGCTCCTCCACGGGGGAGCCGGTGGTGACCGCGTCCGCCTCCCGGCAGACCGAGGCCGAGCTGACCTTGAGCAGCGTCCCGTCCCCCGGCGGCAGCAGCCAGGCCAGGCCCGAGGTGCCGATCCGGCCGATGCCCGGGGTGTTCTCCCAGGCCGAGGCCAGCTGCTCCGGCGGCTTGAGGTAGACCAGGGTCTGCCGGTGCAGCACCATCGGCAGGTCGACCAACTCCTTCGACCAGGGGCCGGTGGCGACCAGGGTCAGATCGGCGTCCAGGAACTCCGCGTCGGGCAGATACACCCGTCCGGTCTCCGGATCCACCGCCTTGACCTCCTGCCAGGGGCGGAGCGTCACGTTCGGCTGCTCGTTCAGCCAGCGGACGAGCACCTGGAGCGCGTGGTCGGCGAGCAGGACGCCGCCGTGGCGTTCCAGCACCCCGACCGAGTTCTCGGGGAACCGGACGTGGGGCACCGTGGCCGGGTCGATCAGGCTGACCGGGAGGTTGACGGCGGCTGCCGCCTCCATCACCTCGTCGACCTCGTCGGTCGACCAGGCGGTGATCATGCCGACCCGGCGGTAGAACTTGGAGCCGGTCAGGGCCTCCAGTGCCATCCAGCGGCGGTGTGCCACCGCGATCCGCCGGGAGGCGGCCAGGTCGTGCGTGTCGAGCGCGCGGACGGCCCGGTGCTGGTCGAAGGAGGTGGAGTTGGGGTTCGGGATGGCGTCCCGGTCCAGTACGGTGACGTGGTGTCCGGCCAGGGCGCACCGCACCGCGGAGAGCAGTCCGGTCACTCCGGCGCCGACCACCAGCACGCGTTGTGCGTCGGTGGACATGTCACACCGCCCCGCCGTCCAGCCGTGGCAGTTCCCTCACCGTGATCTCGGTGGTCAGGTCACCACGGGTGAGCCGCGTGTCGACCCCGGCCCGCTCGGCGAGATCGATCAGGATCGGGGCGGCGTTGCGCAGCACCGTCTCCACCTGGTGGCAGAAGTCGCCCGCCTGCGCGTCGGTCACCTCCCAGCGGTCCAGCCGGCCCAGCTGCTCGGCCAGCGTCTCCGCCGTCCGTACGAGGCTGAAGGAGTCCAGCTCGTAGGAGGCGGCGAACCGCTCGGTGATCCGGTCGGCGGCCTCGCGGGAGGCGGCGGAGACCGGCAGGGTCTGCCCGGCCCACCGTCCGGCCTTGGCGGCCACCCGGTTCCACGGCTCGATCAGCCGGGCCCCGGTGACGGCGGCCAGCGCCGACCAGCCGAAGTTGGTGCGCTGGTTCTCCGGGCTGGTGGCGGCCAGGTGGTAGCGGCCCACGTCCCGTGGCAGCCGGTCCGCGAGTTCCTGCCCCCAGACCAGGTGGCCCCGGCTGGTGGAGAACTTCTGGTGCTCCAGTTCGTAGAACTCGTTGGTGACGAACCGTGCCGGCAGGGCGTAGCGGTCCTCCAGGGCGAGCAGCATGGCCGCCCCGGCGATGGCGAACGGGAAGGTGTTGTCGAAGCCGAGGAAGTAGACGGCCTCGGTCTCGGACTCCGGCCACCAGAGTTGGTCGTCGGAGGTCAGGACGTCGCCGCGTGCCTCGGCGGACACGGTGGTCGTATAGATGGACCAGGCCATCGTCTCGGCGTTGGGGTTGACGCACTGTCCGGGAACTTCGGGGAACGGGGCGGGGATGCCCCAGGAGATCGGGTAGGTGACGGGGAAGTCCGGCAGGGGGCGGGCGAGCATCTCCTCGACGGCCTGGGCCATGTGTGGCCGCAGCGCGGCGCCGCTGCTCGCGAAGTACTCCCGCAGCCGTTCCCGGTACTCCTCCAGTGGCAGCACCAGGACCGGGACCTCGCGCAGTTCCAGGGCCTCCTCGGGGTTCTCGGTGGAGCGGGGGTCGATCAGATCGCCGGCCGCCAGGGGGTGGCCGCAGCTCTCGCAGAGTCCGGCGCAGCCCTCCGCCAGGCAGTTCGGGCAGCCGCCCTTGACGAAGCCGTCCACCAGGTAGGTCCCGGTGCTGGGCGAGTAGGGGAAGAGGGTGGGCCGCAGGACCAGCTTTCCCTCGTCGTGGAGCCGGCTGACGAAGGTCAGCACCTGCTTGGTGAAGCGTTCCTCGTCCCGGGTGAAGCCGTCCACCGCGATGCCCATCGCGGCGAGTGTGGACTCGACCTTGGCTGTGGAGTCGGCGACCAGGGCCTGGGGCGTCGTGCCCAGGCGCCGGGCGGTGGTGACCACGAAGGTCGAGGTGTCCTGGGCGCCGGTACCGAAGACGGTCTCCCGTCCGGCGGCGCGCTGATAGCGGGTGAAGACGTCGGCGGCCAGGAACGGACCGGCCAGATGACCGAGATGCAGGTCGCCGTTGGCCGTCGGGGCGGGAGAGATCACCGCCGTGCGCTTGCTCATACTGGGGTCTCCTTCTGATGGCGGGTCAGGAAGACCTCCGACATGTCGGTGTCCCACCAGATCCCGTAGTACTCGAAGTCCTCGGAGGAGGGGTTGACCACCTTGTGGGTGCAGCCCGGCGGCAGGTGGACGATGTCGCCGGCGGCGAACTCGTGCTCGACCCCGTCCACCACCAGGGCGGCGTTGCCGCTCATGGCGATGAAGATCTCGTACTCGTGGTGGCTGTGCGGGGTGGACTCCCCGCCGGCCCGGACGACGCACCAGGCGCCCTCGAAGGGGGCGTTGAGCACGTCCCAGGGCCGCAGTCGTTCTCCTTCGATGCCGTAGGCGGGGGTCAGGTTGGCGCGGTCCAGACGACGGATCTCCATCAGCGGACCCCCGCCGACGCGGCGACGCTGCGGCGGTCCAGCAGGTCGGTGGTGATCTCGTGCGAGCGCTGTGCGAGCACGCTCAGCAGCGAGTCGGAGATGCCGTGGGTGGCCTCGTTGAAGCCCTGCAGATAGAGGTTGGCGCGGGCGTCCTCGCCGAGGTTCACCCGGTAGCGGCGGTTGACGTCGATCCGGTCCAGGCCCACCTGGTCGGCCAGGCTCCGGACCATCGCGGGCATGCGCTGGTCGTAGCCGGTGCCGAGCAGGACCAGGTCGCAGCGGTACGACTCCACACGGCCGGTCTTGCGGTCGCGCAGCTCCAGGACGACCTCGCCGTCCTCCTCGCGGGCCGAGAGCACCTCGGTCATCGACCGGACGGCGGAGCGCTGGGAACCCGCCAGCTTCTGCTCGTAGAGCATCATGTAGGTGTCGTCGAGGAACGGGGCGGCCAGGCCGGCGTAGTTGGTCTGGCGCATCTCGTCGAGGATCTGCTTGCGGGTCTCCGGGGAGCTGCCGTGGAACTCGTCGATGAAGGACGGGAAGAACAACTCGTTGACGAACTTGCTGGTCTGGTAGTTCATCAGACCGATCGAGCGGTGTATCAGGGTCGGCTGGCTGAGCGGCAGGTCCTGGTGGACCGAGACGAACATCTCCGCTGCGCTCTGCGCGGCGCCGATCACGACCACCCGCACCGGGCGGTCGATCGGGTACTGGGCGATCCGGGTGGAGTACTGGGAGCTGTGGATGACCCGGTCGTGCGGCAGCCCGGCGAACTCCTTGGGTATGCGGGCGTCGCGGCCGGTGCCGACCACCAGGTCACGGGTGTCCACGGTGTCGCCGTCGGCGAGGGTGACCCGCCAGCCGATCACGGTGCCGTCGTCGGCCTTGCGCGGGGCGACGCCCTGCACCTTGGCGTTGTAGCGGATTCCCACGTGGTCCAGGGAGTTGGCCACCCACTGGAGGTACTCGGAGATCTCCCGGCGGAAGGGGTTGAAGGTGCCGAGGTTGACGAACTCGTCCAGTCGGCCCTTGGCGTGCAGGAAGGAGAGGAAGGAGAAACGGCTCTGGGGGTTGCGCAGCGTCACCAGGTCCTTGACGAAGGAGACCTGGCTCCTGGCGAACGGCAGCAGCAGGTTGCGCTGCCATACGACGTCCGCGTGCTGCTCCAGTATCAGCGTGTCGGCCGCGAGTCCGGTCGCACCGGACTCCTCGATCGCGACCGCCAGGGCCAGGTTGGACGGGCCGGCGCCGATCGCCAGGACCTCGACCTCGTGGTTACTCATGCTCTCTGCCACCTCGCTACTCGTCCTACCGCCCGTTCGAGCGGGCAGGTGAACGGTCCGTTCTGCTGTTCGGATCCGTTCGGTAGGACGAGTACAGCGAGCGCGGCTGTTGATCGGCAGGCTTGTCCGGAGCGGACAATCAACGTGCGATCGGACAGGAATTGATCGGAGGGTCAGGTCAGCTGGCGGTCCCCGGCCGTGGGCCGGATCCGGGGGAACGGCACGGAACGACGGGGCAGCAGGTTGTGGGCCGGATCGCGGTCCGCGACGAAGGCCCGCGCCAGCGGATCGAGCCGGTACGCGCCGAGCCGTTCGGTGGGCCGGAGCATGCCCGCCTCGACCAACTCATCGATCAATTGGTCGGCTCCGGCGAGGATTGATTCGTCCCCCCGCAGCTCCGGTTGCGGCAGGTTCGCCAGCCGGTCGAGCAAGTCGGACGCCTGGTCGCTGAGTTGGACATGCGCCGAGTTGAGGACCTCACGCATGGAGAGGTCACCGACGCTCAGCCAGTCCAGTAGCGCCTCGGGGCGGTCCAGTCTGCTCACGGCCCAGCGCAGCGACATCTCGGGGCGCGCGAGCAGCCTGCGGGTGGCGATGTCCAGCGCCAGCGGCAGGTCGCCGCAGAGCTCCGCCAGCCGGTCGGCGCCGGCCGGGTCGGCCTGAGCGCGTTCCGGCAGCCCCCGGGCGATCAGGGCGACGGAGTCGGCCCTCGGCAACGGCTCCAGCCGGACCCGGTGGACATCGCGCAGGCCGAGCAGTGAGGAGCGGCTGACCACGATGGTGCTGCTGGTCTCGGAGTCGACCAGCAGCGGGCGGACCTGGCGTTCGCAGTGCACGTTCTCCAGCAGGACGAGCACCCTGCGCTGGGCGAGCAGGGAGCGGTAGAGCCCGGCCCGCTGGTCCGCCGCCGCCGGGATCTGCTCGGCGGGCACCCCCAGGGCCGCGAGGAACTCGCCGAGCAGGCCCGTCACGTCGTACCCGCCCTCGGGCACCGGGCCGAGAACGGCGTAGAGCTGACCGTCCACCATGTCCGGCGCCAGGTTGTGCGCGTGGTGCAGGGCCAGCTCGCTCTTGCCGACGCCGACCGGACCGCTGATCACCACCGGGCCGGCCGGGGCCGAGCCGAGTCGGGTCAGCTCCTCGCCGCGGCCCACCAACGTCTTGGGCCTGGGCGGCAGTTGGCAGGGTTTCGGGAGCGCCGGCGCCAGGGGCCGACGCTCCTCGGGTATCGCTTCCCCGGACGACGCCTCCCCGGCCGTCGGCTCCCGGGACATCGGTTGCGCCACCGGTGCGGCCGGGCGCGGCGGCACCACCGGTACGCCGCTGTTCGCCGCCACCGCGAGCCAGCGCCGGCGCCACTCCTCCCGGTCGCCACCGCAGGCGGCCACATAGGCCAGCGCGACCTGCAGGGTGGGCAGCCGGTGCCCGTTGGCCGCGCTGGACAGTACCGACGCCGAGTACATGGCGGTTCTGGCCATGTCCCGGTACGTCGGACTGCCTGCCTCGATTCTCAGGCGGCGCAGACGACTCGCGAAGTCCGCGACCGCTCCGCCCGAGGCGTCCACTGGTTTTTCAGGCCTCCCCATTCCGATCCCCCAACCTCTCGTATACAGATGTGGATGACTCGTATACACATGAAAAACACAGGAAGCGGGCCGGTCCGATGTCACCGGGCCGACCCGCGCCCCGTGCGTGGGCATGTCTCAGACTGTGAAGCTCTCCCCCCGCCCGTCTCAGCGGCTGAAGCTGCTGTTCACCGCGCCGAAGTCCAGCGCGTCGGCCATCTCGTCGTATGTGCCCTTGCCGACCATCTCGACGGCGGCCCGGTGGGCCACGGCGTAGGCGGCCTGGGCGATGGCGGTGCCGACGCTGACCCGGCGCACGCCGACCGCCTCGAACTCGGCCACCGTCGGCGCACCGGGCCCGGCCATCACGTTGACCGGCAGCGGCTGGCCCTTCACCAGCTCCGCGACCACCGCGAGGTCGAGCAGGCCCGGCACGAACAGGCCGTCCGCCCCGGCCTCGGCGTAGACGGCCGCGCGGGCCAGCACGTCGGCCTGCCGGCCTTCGGGCGCGCCGATCTGGAACAGGAAGACGTCGGTCCGCAGGTTGATCATCAGCTCCGGCAGCCCGGCGCGCTCCGCCGCCTGCCGTGCGGCGCGGATCCTGGCCGCCTGCTCCTCGGCCGAGAAGAGCTCGCCGTTCGGCTTGGAGTCCTCGAGGTTCACGCCGGCCACGCCGGCCTCGATCACGGCGGTGACGGTTGCCGCCACGTCTTCGGGCGCGGGCCCGTAGCCGCCCTCGATGTCGGCGGTCACCGGCACCTCCACGGCGTCGACGATCCGGCGCACCAGGGCCGCCATCTCGTCCCGGCTGAGCGCCTGCTGGTCCGGCTTCCCCGCCGACCAGGACACGCCGCCACTGGTGGTGGCGACGGCCTTGGCGCCGCCCTGGGCGATGAGCGCCGCGCTGCCGGCGTCCCAGGCGTTCGGCAGTACCAGTACGCCGTTCTCGTGCAGTTCGCGGAGGAGGACGGCCTTGGCCTGCTGGCTGTTCGCCATGACGGAACCTTTCATGAAAGGGGGTTTACTCAACATGCTTCCTATTTCAGGAAAAAACGGTCAACGGAATCGGAGTGACTCCGTCACCTTGCGACCCGTGACCCACCGCATGACCCGTGGCCCACTGCGTGTGGCCCGTGGCCGGCCCGAAAGACTGAGGTGGCGCCTCCGGTGGACCACAGGGAGGCGCCACCTGCGGGACGGAACGGGACGGGACGGGGCGGAACAGGGCGGGGCGGGTGCGGTGGAGCACGTGGACGATCAGACGGTCGCGGGCTCTTCGAGCAGGGTCTTCTTCTCCTCGACCGCCGAAGGCTTCGTCCACACGGACAGGAGCCCCGCGCCGATGCTGAGGGCGCCGGCGACGTACCACGCGGGCGCGTAGCTGCCGAAGCCGTCACGGGTGAGGCCGGCCGCCGTGGCGGCGAAGGCGGCGCCGAGCTGGTGCGCGGCGAAGATCCAGCCGAACACGATCGGGGCGGACATGCCGAAGTACTCCCGGCACAGGGCGACCGTGGGCGGCACGGTGGCGATGAAGTCCAGGCCGAAGAAGATCACGAACACGATCATGAAGCCGGTGACTTCCTTGTCGAACAGCTGGGGGAGGACCAGCAGCGACACACCGCGCAGCGCGTAGTAGGCGAGCAGCAGGATTCGTGAGTCGTAACGGTCGCTGAGCCAGCCGGACGCGACCGTGCCGATGAGGTCGAAGATCCCGATCATGGCGAGCAGACCGGCGGCGGTGACGGTCGGCATGCCGTGGTCGTGGGCGGCGGGGATGAAGTGGGTGTTGACCAGGCCGTTGCTGGTGGCGCCGCAGATCGCGAACGCGGCCGCGAGGAGCCAGAACACCCTGGTGCGGGCGGCGTTCTTCAGAGCGTCGATGGCGAGGCGGGCCGCACTGTTGGTGGGGGGCGGCACGGGCACGATCTCGTCCGCGCCGTACGGCGGGATCCCGACGTCGGCGGGGTGCTCCCGGAAGAACAGCAGCACCATCGGCACCGTGCTGAAGGCCACCACGGACACCACGATCGCGGCGGTCTTCCAGCCGCCCGGCGACTCGGAGAGCTTCGCCACCAGCGGCAGGAACACCAGCGAGCCGGTCGCGCCGCCCGCCGTGAGCAGGCCGGTGACCAGGCCCTGGCGCTTGACGAACCAGCGGGTGCCGATCGTGGCGACGAAGCCCAGCGAGATGGAGCCGGAGCCCAGACCGACCAGCACGCCCCAGAGCAGCACGAGCTGCCAGGACGCGGTCATGAAGACGGTCAGGCCGCTGCCGAGGGCGATCAGGGCCATGGCGCCCGCGGTCACCTTGCGCACGCCGAAGCGTTCCATCAGCGCGGAGGCGAAGGGCGCGGTGACGCCGTAGAGGGCGAGGTTGACGGACATGGCGAAGCCGATGACCCCGGTGGACCATCCGAAATCACTCTGCAGCGGCTCGACCAGGGCACCGGGGGTGGCCCGGAACCCGGCCGCCGCGACCAGCGCGACGAATCCGATGGCCGCGATCATCCACGGCCAGACTTGTTTGTGACGAATCATCTGCCCAGCGTGATCGAAGCCACACCGGCCCGGAAAGCGGAGCGGGGACACCTTGTCAGGTCCGCTACGGGCTCCGCCTTGGCGGGGGTTCAGCTGCGGGTGGCGGTCTGTCGTCTCGGGGGGTGGTCGGCTGTGGGTGGTCGGTTGGGGGTGGTCGTCTGCCGCCTTGCCGGGTGGTCAACCGGCGGTCGTCACCGCCCCCGCTGGGCACTCAACCGCCGATCGTCGACTGCCGCGTCGACCGCTCCGCCGGGTGTTCAACCGGTGATGGCCGCCTGACGTCCTGTCGGGTGCTGCGCTGTCGGTCGTTGTCTGTCGTGTCGGTTGCCCTGTCGGGTGTTCAGCTGCTGGTCGTCGTCGGTCGTGTCGACCGCTTCGTCGGGTGCCCAGCCGGTGATCGTCAACTGGCGCCCTGCCGGGGGCTCACCCCCCATCATCAGCCGCCGATCGTCAACTGCCGTGTCGACGTCGCCTCGTCGATGTCGGACGAGCGTACGGTCAGCGACACCGTCCAGTTGCCTGCCAGCGTGAGGGGGACCGCGCCCGACCAGCGTCCGGCGCCCTCCGGCCGGAGCGTCGCCTGCAGCGGCCCGAGGTCCCGGGCGGGCAGCGTGAACGCCAGGCGGACCTCCGGCTCGTCCGCCGGCTCCCCGTCGGCGTCGGTCAGCCGCAGCCCGACGGTGTAGCCGCCGGCCGCCGCCGGGGCGAGGCTCAGCGTCGCGGTGCCCTTGGCGTTCGCGGTCCGGCCGCCCGTGTCGAACGGGATCCTCACCGTGACGGTACGGCCCGGTGCGGTGCTCGCGGCCGATGCCGCCGGGCTCTGCGACGCGGACCCCTCCGCGTCCGCCGTCCGCCCGGGCGGTGAGGCGGTGAGCATCGTGGTCACCACCAGCACCACCACGGCCACGGCCGACTCCACCAGGACGGAACGCCGCAGACCGGCTCGCGTGGAGCCGCCCGCTTGCGTGGAGCCGTCCTCCCGCGTGGAGTTGTCGTCCTCCCGCACGGGGTCGTCCGTTCGCACGGTGCTGTTCTCCCGCGCGGAGTTGTTCTCCCGCGCGGAGCTGCCCGCTCGCACGGAGCCGCCCGCTCGTGTGGAGTTGTTCTCCCGCGCGGAGCTGTTCTCCCGCGCGGAGCTGTCCTCCCGCGCGGAGCTGTCCTCCCGCGCGGAGCTGTTCTCCCGCACGGAGCCGCCCGCTCGTGTGGAGCTGTTCTCCCGCACGGAGCCGCCCGCTCGCGTGGACCTGTCCTCCCGGGCGGAGCCGCCCTCGACCGCCTCCGTGTCGGACCGTAGACGGGCCAGCCGGGAGCGGGAGAGCCACGCCGCCACGAGCATGGCGGCCACGCAGGCGGTCTTGATCAGCAGCAGTTGACCGTACTCGGTGTCGAACAGCGCGTCCCAGGAGCCCAACTCCCGCCAGGACTGGTACAGGCCCGTCAGGACCAGGACCGTCACCGAGACGAAGGCCACCTGGGAGAAGCGCCCCACCGCGGCGGGGGTGAGTCCGTGACGGAGTCCGACCGCCAGTGTCACCAGACCGCCCAGCCAGGCCGCCATCGCCAGCAGGTGCAGTGCGGTCACCGGCAACGCCAGCCAGACCTGGGGGCCTTCGGAGGCGTGGTCGGTCGTGACCCAGGTCGCCGACAGCCCGACCGCCAGCACAAGACCGGCCAGACCGAGCCGCGACCGGGACCGGGATCGACCGGTCGCGTCGGTGCCGGGCTGCCCGGGCGCGTCGGTGCCCGGCTGCCCCAGCTGCCCCACCAGCAGCACCAGGAACACCCCGCTCGCGACGAGCAGCAACAGCCGCGCGGCCAGCGCGATGTAGATCCGCTCGTCCACGGGAACCTCCGCGTGCGCCGACGCGGAATCCGCCGACGGCGCGATGCCGCTGCCCTGTTCGTACGGGCCGCGCAGCATCAACAGCACCACGGTGGAGCCCAGCAGGCCGACCCAACCGGCCGCCATCAGTTGCTGCGCCCGCCGGACGGACGCGCCCGCCGGCCAGCAGATCAGGACGAACGCCACCGCTCCGGCAAGCAGCGCGAACGCGGCGTACGCGATCGCGCGTCCGGTGCCGTACAGGAAGGAGATCAGGCCGTCCGTCCGGGTGCCCTGGAGCGGCGCGAGTGAGACGGAACTGGCCGACGGCGCACCGATGGAGAAGGTGAAGGCGCCGCCGATCGGATGCGAGTCCGCGGAGATCGCCTGCCAGGCCACCGTGTACGTGCCGTCGGCGAGGCCGTCGCGCAGGGCGACCCGTGCGGTCTCGGCCCTGCCGTCGGCGTGCCCCGGGGTGCCCACGTCGACCCGCCTGCCCGCCGGGTCGAAGACACGGAGCGAGTCGGCGGGCAGCGTCATCCCCTCGCCGAAGGTGAGCGTGACGGCGGACGGCTGCCTCGCCACCACCGAGTTCTGCGCCGGGTCGGTGGAGACGAGCGCCGCGTGCGCGGACGCGGTGCCCGCCCCACCCAGCACCGTCAGCACGGCCGCGAGCGCCGCTATCAGCGCGCCGACGACACGGTGCCCCCGCACCGCGCCGACGGCACGATGCACCCGCACAGATCCCGTGGTCATACCTGCCTGCTCCCCATCGGTGTCATGACCGCCGGTTCGCCGGCGGGTTGTCCAGCGTCAGGGCGGTGCAGCGGATCCCACCGCCGCCCTTGGCCAGTTCGGTCGTGACGAGTTCGACCACCTCCAGGCCGCGGTCGCGCAGCATGGCGGCGAGGCGCGGCGCGCCCTGGGTCATGGTCACGGTGGTTCCGTCGCTGACGAGGTTCAGCGCGAACCGCGCCGCCTCGTCGACGGACACCTCGATCAGGTCGACCCCGAGCCCGCGCAGGGTCCGCAGGCTACGCGCGTCGAGGGCCTCGGGGCAGTACGCCAGCGTGTCCGGGGTGATGACACCCACGGCCAGGTCGAGGTCGTACCAGCGGGCGCCCGCCGTGCTCAGCGGCACCACCTCGTACTCCAGTTCCCGGGCGAGCACTTCCAGCATCCGCTCGTCGGTGCGCTGGCCGTACGCCGCCAGCAGCAGATCGCCGCAGGCCAGCGCGTCGCCCTGGCCGCTGAAGGCGTAAGGCGCCTCGATGACCTCGAACCCCCGACCGGCCAGCCACTCCTGGAAGTACGGCACCTCGGCCTTCCGCTCGGGCGGCGGGCAGCCCAGGACGGCCCGGTCGCCGCGGACCACGGCGGCGTTGGCGGTGAACACCATGTCCGGGCACTCCGGCGCGGACGGCACGTACTCGACCTTGCGGCCGGCCGTGAGATGCGCGGCCACGATCACCTGGTGCTCGGCGAGCGCCGCCTCGGTGTCGGGCTGGATCGCGGTGTCCATGTAGGGGTTGATCTCGTAGTCGACCCGGAAGTGGCTCGCGTCGGAGACAAGCAGTTCGCTGTTCACGGTGCCTTCCCTCTGGTGGTCAGATCGAGCTCGCGGAACGGGTTGGGCTGGACAGTGCGCAGCCTCCTCGAACCGAGTCCAACAGCGCGTCGAATTGATCGCGAGACTTGAACGGCAAGACCAATCAAGTCCGCGGCGGACCGCGGCCGTTCACCGCCACGATCTTTTCCGTACACGCGCGGAATACCGACGGACATGGCGGAGCGCGGAATACCGCCGGACATGACGGAGTCCGTCCGGCACTTTCGGAGAAGAGCCGTCGGCGGGTGAAAAGCCACGGAGGATTCATTCCGCCGGTTCCGAACGTCTCCGAACGTCTCCGAACGTCTCCGAGCGGATCCGAATTTCGGATTCCGGATTCCGGCGAACGACGAAGTCCCGGGCACCTGACGAAGTTGACTGCCGCGCGTTGATCGCCCGGTGCCGCGACAGCACACTCGGCGAAGGTCGTCCGTCTGTGCGGCGCAGCGGCGCGGGTGACGGTGCGGCGTCCGGACATGCCCTCTCCGAGACGGTGAACGAATCACGACCACGGAGGTTCTTGGTGACCAGCGACGCGATCACGACCGGACCGGCCGCAGCCGGATCCGCCCTCTTGGAGGGCCGGAACGAGCTCTGGAGGGCACTTCCCGCACTGCAGCAGCCGGAGTGGGAGGACCTCGACCTCCTGGCCGACGTCACGTTCGACCTCGCCGACCGGCCGGCGCTGGTCACCGCCGGGGAGGTCGCCGAACTGCGCGGCCTGCTGGCCGAGGTGGTGGCCGGGCGGTTCCACGTGGTCCAGGCGGGAGACTGCGCCGAGGACCCGGCCGAGTGCGAGCCCGAACACGTCAACCGCAAGGTGGCGCTGCTCGAAGCGCTGGCCGGGGTGATGTCCATGAACACCTTGCTGCCCACGCTCCGAATCGGCCGGATGGCGGGCCAGTTCGCCAAACCGCGCTCCCGCCCCACCGAGTCGGTGGACGGGGTGGAACTGCCGGTCTACCGGGGCCACATGGTCAACGGCCCGGAGCCGGACGCACGGCTGCGGCGCCCGGACCCGCGTCGGCTGCGCTCGGGCTACGAGGCGGCGAGCCGGGCCATGGAGGCGCTGCGGGGCCGGATCGCCGCACAGCCCCCGGCCTTCGGCACCCCGGTGTGGACCAGCCATGAGGCGCTGCTGCTCGACTACGAGGCGCCGCTGATCCGCCTCGACGAGACGGGCCGGCGCTACCTCGCCTCGACCCATTGGCCCTGGATCGGCTACCGCACCAACCAGTTGGACGGCGCCCATGTGGCGCTGCTGGCCTCCGTGGCCAACCCGGTGGCCTCCAAGGTCGGTCCGGGCATGAGCACCGGCGAACTGCTGGCCCTGTGCGAACGGCTCGACCCGGACCGCGAGCCGGGCCGGCTCACGCTGATCGCCAGGATGGGCGCGGACGCGATCGCCGAGCGGCTGCCGGCCATGGCCGCGGCCGTGCACGACGCGGGTCATCCGGTCATCTGGCTGTCGGACCCGATGCACGGCAACACGGTCGCCGGGCCGGGCGGCCTCAAGACCAGGCTCGTGGACACCGTCGTCCGCGAGGTGAAGGAATTCCAGAACGCGATCGGCGGCGTCGGCGCGGTCGTCGGCGGCCTGCATCTGGAGACCACGCCCGACGACGTCACCGAATGCGCGTCCGACGAGCGGTCCATGGAATCCGTCGGGGACCGGTACACGAGTCTGTGTGATCCGCGGCTGAATCCGGCACAGGCGCTGGAGGTCGCCGCCGCCTGGCAGGGCCGGTCGCTTCTTCGATGACGGGCACCGCTTCCTGAATTCCTCAGCAGAACTCTCGGTCGGCCGCAGTCGATCGTCGTCGATCTTTGGGGTCGTTATGAATGTCGATGGAATGGATGACAAGGTAGCGCTGGTCACCGGTGCGGCCGGTGGCATCGGTGAGGCCGTCGTGCGTACCCTCGCCGAGCGCGGCGCCATGGTGGCGATGCTCGACCGGAACGCGGACCGACTCGAGGAACTGGCCGAGAAGGTGCGCGTCTCGGGCGGGCGGGCGGAGGCGTTCCCCGCGGACGTGACCGACAGCGCCGCGGTCGAGGCCGTCGTCGAACAGGCCGAACAGCGCCTCGGCCCGCTGGACTACCTCGTCAACGCGGCCGGGGTGCTGCGCCTGGGCCAGGCGCGGGGCCTGACCGACGAGGACTGGGCGACCACCTTCGCGGTGAACACCGCGGGCGTCTTCTTCGTCTCGCGTGCCGTGGTCAACCGCATGGTCGAGCGCAGGCAGGGCGCCATCGTGACGATCGCGTCCAACGCGGCCGGCACCGCGCGGGTGGACATGGCCGCGTACTCGGCGTCCAAGGCCGCGGCGACCATGTTCACCAAGTGCCTGGGCCTGGAGGTGTCGCGCTTCGGGATCCGCTGCAACGTGGTGGCCCCCGGCTCCACCGACACCCAGATGCTGACCGCCCTGTGGGACGACGGCGCGGAGCAGGCGTCGATCGACGGCGTGTCCTCCGCCTTCCGCGTCGGCATCCCGCTGGGGCGCATCGCGAGGCCGCAGCACATCGCCGACGCGGTGGTGTTCCTGCTCTCCGACCAGGCCGCCCACATCACGATGCACGACCTCACCGTCGACGGCGGCGCGGCGCTCGGCCACTAGGCCCTCCGCCGCGCGGCGCTCCGCTCGAGGGGCCGGGACGGGCCGTTGGTTCACTGCGGCGCCGTTGTGGTCGCTCGCGGCGGAGCCGCATATCAGCAGAGCCCCGCGCCCCTTCGGGGCGCTGCCCGACCGCAGCCGACTCGGCCCGACTTCACCCGACCTGCTTGGAACCGTCCTGCCCAGAGAGGACACATCTCGTCATGGGGATCCCCGCCATCGCGGCCTATCCGATGCCGACCGAGAGCGAGTTGCCCGAGAACACCGCCCGGTGGGCGGTGGACCCGCACCGCGCGGTCCTGCTGATCCACGACATGCAGAAGTACTTCATCCAGCCCTTTCCCACCGGCCAGTCCCCGGTGACGGAGCTGCTCCGCAATGTCACCGCCCTGCGGGAGCGCTGCGCGGCGCTCGACATCCCGGTCGCCTACACCACCCAGCCGGGCGGGATGACGGAGCAACAGCGCGGCCTGCTGCGGGACTTCTGGGGCTCCGGGATGACGGTCGCCCCGGAGCACCGGGAGGTGGTCGACCCGATCCGGCCCGAGTCGGGCGACCTGGTGCTGACCAAGTGGCGCTACAGCGCCTTCCACCGCACCCGACTCCTGGAGTCCATGCGGGCGCTGGGGCGTGACCAGCTCATCGTGTGCGGTGTGTACGCCCATGTCGGCATCCTCATGACCAGCGCGGACGCCTTCGGCGCCGACATCCAGCCGTTCCTCGTCGCCGACGCCATCGCCGACTTCTCGCACGAGTACCACCGGTTCGCCCTGCGGTACGCGGCCGAGCGCTGCGCGATGACGGTGACGACCGCCACCGTTCTCGACCAGCTCGCCCTGCCGCAGGCCGGCAGCCGCATCTGACGGAAAGGAGGGCCATGACGCACTCAGCGGAGACCGGCCCGCACGACGACACACTGCTGGGGCAGATCATGGCCGCGCGGCACGCGGACTTCGCTTTGCTGCACCGGCCGCAGACGGGGCCGGCCGACCGGATCGAGGTGCTGGTCGGCGACACCGCCGAGGTCGCCGCCCTGGCCGACATCCCGCTGCCGAGCGGCGCCCCCCACCCGGACGGCGCTCCGGCCCCGGGCACCGGGAGCCCCGAGCACGACGTGCTGGTCGTGGTCCCCTACCGGCAGATCGCCGAGCGCGGGTTCGAGGCGGTGGACGACGGAGCCCCGGTGATCACGCTGCGCATCGCCGCGCAGGCGTCGATCCCCGTCGACGAGGCGCTCGCGCAGCTGCCGGACACCCGGATCGACCTGGTCGGCGGTGCCTTCGACATCGACGACGCGGCCTACGCGGACATCGTCCGCCGGGTGATCGCCGAGGAGATCGGCACCGGCGAGGGCGCCAACTTCGTGGTCCGGCGGTCCTTCGTCGCGGACGTCTCCGACTACTCGCCGCTCTCGGCACTGGCCGTCTTCCGCCGGCTGATGGAGCGGGAGCGGGGGGCGTACTGGACCTTCGTCATCCACGCGGGCGGCAGGACGTTCGTCGGCGCGACCCCCGAGCGGCATCTGAGCCTGTCCGGCGGGGTCGCGGTCATGAATCCGATCAGTGGCACCTACCGGTACCCGGCCGAGGGCCCCACGCTGACCGGGGTGCTGGGCTTCCTGGCGGACCCCAAGGAGGCCGACGAGCTCTCCATGGTCGTGGACGAGGAACTGAAGATGGTGGCCCGCGTCAGCGACTTCGGGGTCCGGGTGAGCGGTCCGCATCTGATCGAGATGGCCGGCCTGGCGCACACGGAGTACTTCGTCGAGGGACGGACGACCGCCGACCTCCGCGACATCCTCCGGGAGACCTTGTTCGCCCCCACGGTGACCGGCAGCCCGCTGCAGAGCGCGGCCAGGGTCGTCCGCAAGTTCGAGCCGCACGGCCGTGGTTACTACAGCGGCGTGGCGGCGCTCATCGGCCGCGACGCCGAGGGCGGTCGCACGCTGGACTCCTCGATCCTGATCCGGACGGCCGTCATCGACGCCGCGGGCCGGATGACCATCGGGGTGGGCGCCACCCTGGTCCGCGACTCCGATCCGGAGGCCGAGGCGGCCGAGACGAGGGCCAAGGCGGCCGGGCTGCTGTCCGCTCTCGGCCAGGCGCCCCCGCCCCGGCGGTCCACCCGGCGCTCGCGGCCGGCCTCCGGCGCCGGATCGTTCGCCCGGCATCCCGATGTCCTCGCCGCACTGCGGGAACGCAACAGCGCCCTTTCCTCCTTCTGGCTGGGGGCCGCCGCGCCCCGGGCGCACACGGTGCCCGGGCTCGTCGACCGCAGGGTGCTGGTGGTGGACGCCGAGGACACCTTCACCGCGATGTGGGACCACCAGTTGCGTTCGCTCGGACCGACCGTGACGGTGCGTCGGTTCGACGAGGAGTACGACACCGACGGGTACGACCTCGTCGTGCTCGGGCCGGGGCCCGGGGACCCGCGGCAGCCGCACCACCCGAAGATCGCCCACCTGCGCGCGGTCACACGCCGTCTGCTGGACGCGGGACGGCCGTTCCTCTCGGTGTGCCTGAGCCACCAGGTGCTGAGCGGCCTGCTCGGCCTCGACCTGGTCCGCAGGGACCGCCCCGACCAGGGCGTGCAGAAGAAGATCGACCTGTTCGGCCGGCCAGAGCCGGTCGGCTTTTACAACACCTTCGCGGCCCGTGCGGACGCGGACCTGATTGTCGCTCCGGGGGTGTCGGGTGCCGTCGAGGTGTGCCGGGACCAGGAGACCGGACAGGTGCACGCCCTGCGCGGCCCGGGCTTCCGCTCGGTCCAGTTCCACCCGGAATCGGTGCTCAGCCGGAACGGGGTGTACATCGTGGCCGATCTGCTCACCTCACTGCTGGAAGAGCGAACTCTCGTTCGTACAAGGCCTCTACTGCCCTAGGATGACCATGCCGACTTAGGGGGAGAGGCATGACGGGCGGACGACTCCGGCATCTGCGTGCGGCTGCGGTGAACATCGACGGTGTCATGGTGAACGACACCTTCAGTCCGGTGATCCACCACTTCATCGTCAGCCGGGGCGGTGTCTACACGGCGGAGCTGGAGCGGCGGATCTTCTCGCAGCGGCAGGCCGAGGCCGCGCGGGTGATCGCCGAGGCGGCGGGCGTCGACTGGCCACCGGAGAAGGTGCTGGAGGAGTACTTCCGCGAGCGGGCCGAGTACGTGGCACGCCACCCGGTGCGGATCCTCGACGGCGCGGTCGCCATGGTCGAACTGCTGCGCTCGCTCGGGCTGCGGACCGTCTGCTACGGCGGCCTCGACCGCTCCCACTTCGACGCCGCCCTGGGCGGGCACGCCGGACTCTTCGACGACCCCGGGTATGTGTGCACCGACGCCTACCGCCCCGGGATCCGCGAGATCACCACGGAGACGTTCGGTCTCCGGCCCGACCAGGTGCTCGTCATCGACGACGTGGCGCGGGTCGCTGAGACGGCCCGTGAACTCGGGGTGCCCTTCATCGGCAATCCCAGCGGCTTCGAGCACGGCTTCCAGCGCGAGCTGATGCGCGAGGTGGGCGTACGGCATCTGGTGCGGTCGCCGGGCGAGATCGGGGAGGACCTGCTGCGCACCCTGGACGCCGAGGCCGCGGCCGGGACCTGCTGGCAGGGCTGACCGCGCAAAGCGCCGTGCACCATCAGGCAAATTGACGGGTGAACTTCACTCACGGATGTTCGACCTGCGCTATGAAATGACCATGACAACACAAGGGAACGGACTCCTCACCGACAAGGTGGCCCTGATCACGGGTGCCAGCAGCGGGATCGGCGCCGCCGCCGCACGGGTCTTCGCACGCGAAGGCGCCTCGGTGCTGCTCGTCGCCAGACGGGAGAGACGACTGGCCGACCTGGTCGACGAGTTGCAGGCCGACGGGTACAAGGCCCGGTACGCGATCGCCGATGTGGCGCGCGGCGACGAGGTCGCGGCGGCCGTGCGAGCCGCGGTGGAACACTTCGGACGGCTGGACGTGGCCTTCAACAACGCCGGCTACGGCGTGGAGCAGACGCCGCTGCACCTGATGGACGATCAGGTCTACGACCGGATCATGGACACGAACGTCCGCGGCGTCTGGCACTGCCTGCGCCATGAGATCACCGCCATGCTGGAGACGGGCGGCGGCGCCATCGTCAACACCAGCAGCGTGGGCGGACTGGTGGCGACGCCGGTCGCGGCGCCCTACGTCACCTCCAAGCACGCGGTCGTCGGCCTGACGCGGGCCGCCGCGGCGGAGTACGCCGGCCAGGGCATCCGGGTCAACGCGGTGGCTCCGGGGACGACGCGCAGCGAGATGGTGACCGAGTGGTTCCAGAACAACCCCGCCGTGGAGCCGATACTCCACCAGCTCACCCCCCAGTCGCGAACGGCGGAGCCCGAGGAGATC
Organism: Streptomyces ipomoeae 91-03; assembly: GCF_000317595.1. Lineage (GTDB taxonomy): Bacteria > Actinomycetota > Actinomycetes > Streptomycetales > Streptomycetaceae > Streptomyces > Streptomyces ipomoeae. The sequence goes on from NZ_AEJC01000376.1 coordinate 32,027, forward strand.
GCCGAGGCGGCGGTCTGGCTCTGCAGTGACCGCGCCTCGTTCGCCACCGGTGTGGTCATGCCGGTGGACGGCGGATTCACGATCCTGTGACCGAACGGCGAGCGGGGTTCCGCTGACCCGACGGCGAACGGGCTTCGTCCTGCACGGTGGCGAGCCCCTGCTCGCCGGGCGGGAAAAGCTGCGCCGCTTCTCCCGCGAACTGCGCTCCCCGCTGCATGGCGTGGCCGAGCTCGATTTGCGGATGCAGACCAACGGGCTGCGGCTGGACGAGGAGTTCTGCGCGATGCTCGCGGAGGAGTCCAT
>NZ_AEJC01000377.1 GCF_000317595.1 Streptomyces ipomoeae 91-03
TTCCCCGCGTACAAGGGCCCTGTACGTCCGTCCGGTACGTGGGTCCGGTACGTGGGTCTGGTGCGTAGATCTGGTACGTAGATCTGGTGCGAACGTCCGTCCGTGGCCTGGGCCTACCGCTCCAGCCCCTCAAGGGCCCCCAGCTGGCTCATCAGGCCGAGCCGGTCGTACTGCCACCAGCCCTCGGCGATCTTCCCGTCCGCCGTGCACCGGTGGATGGTCGTCCCGGTCATGGAGACCTTCTTCCCGGTGGCCGCGATACCGAGGAACTCGCCCTTGTGCGTGGCGTTCCACGTCCACCGGGTGCACACCCGGTCACCCTGCGCGATCTGGTCCTCGACCGTGAACGCGAAGTCGAAACCGCCCCGCCACATCGCGACCTCGCGCCTGAACGCGTCCATGCCGATAGCGTCCTGCGGCTCGGAGGGATCGTGGTCGTGGTAGTTCTCGACGAGCAGGTCGTCGAGCGGCGGGAGCTCGCCCGCGGTGGCCAGGGTCTCGAAGAACCGTCGCGCGTTGGCCGCGTACAACGGCTCGTCCCGCACCACGTCCAGATCCGTGAACGTCGGCGTCTCCTCGCAGAGCGCGACCATCTCCTGGAAGATCCGGTCCGTCTCCGGCAGCTTGGAGTTCCGCATCGCCTCCTCGTACGACGGAAACTCCACGATCTCGACGAAGTGCGACGCGTCGGCCCGGTCCTTGCCGATGACACTGTGCGTCGCCGTCCGCTTCCCCTTGGTCTGCTCGACCCAGGTGTCCATCAGCCGATTCATCTCGTCGAACCGACTGGTCCTACAGTCAATGACCTGCACAAACGTCATGACACCACCTCCGGCCCCCCTGGGTCCGGTCGAACACTCCCATTGTCTCCCGGCTCCGCCGCCCTCTCACCCTTTGACCGCTTCGGCATCATGACGACATGCGCTGGTGAGGGAGACAACGGTCGGTGACCACGGGCCGGGACATCGGCGTGGCCATCACCGGCGACTCATCGACCGTGAGCGCGAGTCGGCCGATCCGGCCGCCTTCTGCAGCGTCGACCCCGGTCGCGACCACACCTGGTGGCGGGCCGGCGCGTGGGCGGGCAAGACGGCGCTGACGTCGTGGTGCGCCCTCCGTCCACCACCCGGCTTATGGATCGTCGAACCCCGCATCGTCCCCCTGACAGTCGAAGCCCTGTGCCCCCGGACCCCCTCCTCTCGCCCTACTGCGGCCCGTACTTCCGCCCCGTCTTCGAGCTGACCCCGCCCAGCAGCCCTCTCGGCACCACCTTCGCCACGCCCATCAGAGCCTTGTAGCGCGGATCCGGGATGGAGACCGTCTTGCCACGGGACAGGTCGGCGAGCGCGGCCGTCACCAGCTTGTCGGCGTCGAGCCACATCCACCCCGGAATGTTGTCGGTTCCCATCCCCGCCCGCTGGTGGAACTCCGTACGGACGAAGCCCGGGCACAGCGCCATCAACCGCACCCCACTGCCCGCCAGATCCCGGGCCGCCCCCTGGGTGAACTGCACGACCCAGGCCTTGGACGCGCCGTAGGTGCCGCGCGGCACGAAGGCGGCGACCGACGCCACGTTGACGACCCCGCCCCGGCCCCGCTCCCGCATGCCCTCGGCCGCCGCCGAGGTCAGGCGGAGGACCGCCTCGCAGTGCACCTTGAGCATCTTCAGCTCGTCGGCCATCGAGACATCGAGATAGCTGCCCTTGTTGCCGAAGCCGGCGTTGTTGATCAGCAGGTCGACCGGGTTCTTGCGGTTCTCCAGACGGGCCGCCACCGCATCGATGCCGTCGTCCGTCGCCAGATCCGCCGTCAGCACCTCGGCCTCGATGCCGTGCCGGTCGTGCAACTCCGTGGCCTGCTCCCGCAGCCGTTTGGTGTCACGCGCCACCAGCACCAGGTTGTGCCCGTCCGCCGCCAGCCGCCGTGCGAAGGCGGCACCGATTCCCGCAGTGGATCCCGTAATCAGAGCCGTTGTCATGGCGTAAGGGTAGTGACCTGGACTGTGGTGATCCGTTTCCGTCACCGGCCGGAGTCGTACGAGGTCACCGACCTCCGTGTGCGTGCGTCGTGTGGGACGGTGGTGTGCCGGCTCGTTGCCCCTTCTCCACGACCACGAACTGGCCCATCATCCCCTCGTCCTCGTGGTACAGCAGATGGCAGTGGTACATGTACGGAGTCTCCGTATCCGCCGGGCCGTCGAAGCGCAGGGCGAGCTTCATGGTGGTGCCGTTCGGCAGGAACACCGTGTCCTTGCGGCCCCGCAGCGCGGGCGGCGGTTTCTCTCCATTGACCTCCAGGATCCTGAACTGCACGTCGTGCACATGGAAGTTGTGCGGCATGCCGTTTCCGTTGTGGACCGTCCACACCTCCGTCGTCCCCCGCGTGACCGTCTCGTCGACGCGGGTCATCTCCATCGGGCGTCCGTTGATACCCGAGCGCTTCAGATCGAAGTACCTGCCCCGTACGGCGCTCTCCTCACCGCCGGGCAGCTCCAAATCGCCCAGTACGGAGGAGAGCTCGGGGGACGGGCGGAGGCGGTCGGCCGCTCGCAGTTGCAGTACGTCGAAGGAGTCGTCGCCTCCGGCGAAACGGCGCTGCCAGGCGTCCCCGTAGTTGTGCTGCGGAAAGCTGCGCAGCGTCAGACGCTCGCCCGCCCGCATTCGTACGACTATCTCGGCCCGCTCGCCCGGTGACAGCTGCACCCGTCGCTGCGACACCGGCTGCTCCAGCAGGCCTCCGTCCGTCGCGATCAGGGTGAAGCCGCGGTCGTCCGGGAAACCGAAGTCGTAGGTGCGTGCCGTGGAGGCGTTGAGCAGGCGCAGGCGTATGAGTTCGTCGTGGACCTCCTGGTAGGGGTTCAGGGTGCCGTTGACCATGGTGCGGTCGCCGAGGAAGCCCACGTTCTGCAGGGTGCCGCGCCCGGTGTCGAGCTTCGCGCCGTCGAAGCGCACGTCCTGCACGATGAGGGGCAGGTCGTCGACGCCGTACTTCTTCGGCAGGGCGAGTCTCGCGGCCTTCCTGTCGTCGATGAGGAACAGACCCGCCAGGCCCTGTGCCACATGCCGGGCCGTCGCGCCGTGTGGATGGGGGTGGTACCAGAGCGTTGCCGCCGGCTGGTCCACCGTCCAGTGCGGGCTCCAGGTGGCGCCGGGGGCGACCATCTGGTGCGGGCCGCCGTCCATCCGCGCGGGCAGGTGCATGCCGTGCCAGTGGACCGTGGAGGCCTCCTCCAACTCGTTCCGTATCCGCACGCGGACCTTCTCGCCGCGTTCGGCGCGCAGCGTGGGACCCAGATAGGAGCCGTTGAAGCCCCATGTGGGCGTCTTCCGCCCGTCCTTGAACTCCGTCTCGCCCGCCCGCATGCGCAGGTCGAAGACGCGTGTGCCGTTCTTGTCGACGGACGACCGCGCCGGCGGCGGTATCGCCAGCTTCTCGTCGAACGCGACCTTGCCGACCGTGCTGACGTCGGCACCCGTCCACACCCACGCGAACAGGCCGCCGATCGTCAGCACCGAGACGGTGACGACCGAGCCGAGCACGATGAGAACACGCTTGATCCGCGACATGCCTCCAGCGTTCCGGCCCGCCGAACCGTGGACATCCGGGACGGTCCCTGGCCCACCCCTGATCCCACCCCCGCCCGACCCCCCCGGGATGACCCCTAGGAGCCGTGCGGGGACTGGGCTGCGCGGGGTCACGGAGGCTCAGATGCCTTGCGCCTCAGGCGAGTTCCGCGCCGAGCAACGCGAAGCCGGAGGGCTTGGGGCGGGCCGAGTGCGGACCGCGTTGCGGCCACTCCGGGCCCGGCTGACACTCCGAGCCGGGCGAGTCCCGCCTACGGCCGCCATGCTGTCGGCGGATTCCACACAGCGTCGGCGCGCCCTCGCCGACTTGCGCACGACGACGCGCCTTCGTCCGCTCACGAGCACCACGCGCGACGGCCGAGCGCCCACCGCACGATTGCCGAGCGACCCGCCGCATGATCACCGAACATCCGCCGCACGATTTCGGGGCAGCGCCGCCCGACTCCGAACGGCTTCCACACGACTCCGGCGGCGTGCCTTGCCCCCGGCCTCCGCAGGGTCAGCGCGGTCTGCCCCGACCTTTGACGCGTTGCTCCCCCCTCGGCCTCCGTGACGTGGATACCCCCGGCCTCCATCGCGTCGCTTCCCCTCACCACTCCGCAACGCGGCTCCCCCTCGGCTCCCCCGCGCCTCCTACTCGACCGCCCCGCCCCCGCCGCTCTTCTCCCCGCCCCCGCCGTTCGTCGCCGCGTACTTCCGAGCCGTCTCCAGCACCTCCGGATGCAGCGCCTCCCCGGCGGCGAGCAGCCGCGGCAGCAACTCGCGTTCGGTCATCTCGGCGCGGAAGACGAGGGCGACGGTGATGTCGTGGTCAGGGCGGTGGACGATCTCGATCGGGTCGCCGGCCCGGATCTCGCCGGGCCGGATGACGCGCAGATACGCGCCGGGCGCGCCCTGGCGTGTGAAGCGCTTGACCCAGCCCCGCTCGCCCAGGTGCTGCTGGAAGTTGAGGCAGGGGATGCGCCCGGTGGTGACCTCCAGGATCACCTCGGCGCCGATCCGCCAGCGTTCGCCGATGAGGGCACCGGAGACGTCGAGCCCCTCGGTGGTGAGGTTCTCGCCGAAGGAACCGTTGGGCAGGGTGCGGCCCAGTTCGCGCTCCCAGCCGTCGAGATCCTCGCGGGCGAACGCGTACACCGCCTGATCGTCGCCGCCATGGTGCTGCGTGTTGCACACCGCGTCCCCGGCCACCCCGCTGCCGCCGACCCCCTTGGGCCCGGGCGCGGCCACCCGCACCGGCCCGTCCACCGGCCGCTTGTCGATGCCCGTCATGTGCTTCGACTCATCCGGGACGTCGACGGCCTTGGGGCGCCCCACGTTCAGTGACAGAAGCTTCATGTCAGCAAGCTAGGCGAGCGACCATCAAAGCGTCGACGCATTATTCGGCGCCACACCCAAGCCCCGCTTATGATCGACCTGTGATCGAGGCCCGCCATCTCCGTGTACTGCGCGCCGTCGCCGCCACCGGCTCCTTCTCGGCGGCAGGACGCGAACTCGGCTGCACCCAGCCCGCCGTCAGCCAGCAGATGAAGGCGCTGGAGTCGTCCGTGGGCACGCCCTTGCTGGTCCGCAGCGGCCGGGAGATGCGGCTGACCCAGGCGGGCGAGGCGCTGGTGCGGCACGCGGCCGGGATCCTCGCCGGGCTCACCGCGGCCGAGGAGGAGGTCGCCGCCATCGCCGGTCTGCGCGCCGGCCGTGTCCGCCTGGTCTCGTTCCCCAGCGGCAGCTCCACCCTGGTGCCGACCGCCCTCGCTGCCCTCCGCGCGGCTCACCCCGGCACCCGGGTCTCCCTGGAGGAGGCCGAACCACCGCGTTCGGTCGAGATGCTCCGCGAGGGCGAGTGCGACATCGCGCTCGCCTTCCGCTACGAGGGCGCGGTGGGCGCGGAGGAAGGGGAGTGGGACGACCTGGTCGTACGCCCCCTGCTCACCGACCGGCTCGTCGGACTCGTGCCCCAGGGGCATCGATTGGCGCGTACGCCGTCCATCGGCATCGGGGAACTCGCCGGGGAGCCCTGGATCGCCGGCTGCCCGCGCTGCCGGGGGCAGCTGGTACGGGTCTGTGAGAGCGCCGGCTTCACGCCCCGCATCGATTTCGCGACCGACGACTATCCGGCGGTGGTCGGGCTGGTCGGCGCGGGCCTCGGCGTCGCCGTGCTGCCGGAGCTGGCCATCGAATCCGTACGCCCCAAGGGCGTCAGGACGGTCGCGGTGGAGCCGGAGGTGCGCCGGGAGATCGTCGCGCTCACCCTGCCTGACCTGGCTCAGGTGCCCACGGTCGCGGTGACGCTGGACCAGTTGACCAAGGCTGCCGCCCGCTAGGCCGAGAAGAGCCCAAACAGGGGTCCACGCGCGCGTGCCGTGCCGCGCCGGGGGTCATGCCGTGCCGCGCCGGGAATGCCGCGTTGTCGTCCTACGGGAACGTACGCGACCGAAGCCCTGAACGTACGCGTAGCCGTACACGAAGCCGAGGCGCCTGAAACGTACGCGGCCGAAGCGCCGCAGGGGATGGTGCAGAAACGTTCCTTCAGTTGTTCGAACCGGTGTCGCCACCGGGTGTGGACGCGGACACCAGTCGATGTCGCGCCCGGCCCATGAGCTCCTCGCGCTCGTCCTCGGTCAGTCCGCCCCACACGCCGTACGGCTCGCGCACCGCCAGGGCGTGGGCCGCGCACTGGGCGCGCACCGGGCATCGCATGCAGACCTCTTTGGCCGAGTTCTCGCGAGCACTCCGTGCCGCGCCGCGCTCTCCCTCGGGGTGGAAGAAGAGCGAACTGTCGACCCCGCGGCAGGCCGCGAGGAGCTGCCAGTCCCACAGATCGGCGTTCGGTCCGGGAAGGCGGGAGAAATCTGCCATTGCGTGTCCCCTTGTTGCTGTTCCGGGCAGATACCGGATCATCGGTACCCATGACCGTACATCGACCATCTAAGGAGATGAAAATATGACTCATTGCGAATCTAGTCCCAGACACCAACAAACAGGAAGAAAAGCGGCTGAATGGGTCATAGGTTGTGGTGAAACATTGAGGGTCTGTTGTGCATGTCTGCGCCGTGTCCGAACCCTCACGTAGAGTGCCGAAGGTGGCCGGCCATCCCGTAACTCTTTCGAGTGACCGTCGTTGAGACGGGCGGAGGCGGTTGAAGCAACAAGCGCTCGGGCAGGCGTTCGTGTCCGCTCGTGAGCGTCGACCGCACAGGTGACGATTTCGTACCAGCCTGGAGGCTCAAGGTGACGCGCATCAGCTGCGGAGGGCGGCCATGACATCCGTCCTCGTCTGCGACGACTCCCCGCTTGCCCGAGAGGCGCTGCGCCGTGCGGTGGCGACCGTGCCCGGCGTCGAGCGCGTGACCACGGCGGCCAACGGCGAGGAAGTCCTCCGCCGCTGGGGGGCCGACCGCTCGGACCTGATTCTGATGGACGTACGCATGCCCGGTCTGGGTGGCGTCGAGACCGTACGGCGGCTGCTGTCCGCCGACCCCGGGGCGCGCATCATCATGCTCACCGTCGCCGAGGATCTGGACGGCGTCGCCCTCGCCGTCGCCGCCGGCGCGCGTGGCTACCTGCACAAGGACGCCTCCCGCGCGGAACTGCGCGCCACGGTGACGCAGGCCCTCGCCGACCCGACCTGGCGGCTCGCCCCACGCCGGCTGCGCTCGGCCGAGATGGGCGCCGCGCCGACGCTCACCGCGCGGGAGATCCAGGTCCTGGAGGGCATGAGCCACGGCCGTTCGAACGCCGAGATCGGTCGCGAGCTGTTCCTCTCCGAGGACACCGTGAAGACTCACGCCCGGCGGCTCTTCAAGAAGCTCGGCGCCTCGGACCGCGCGCACGCCGTGGCGCTCGGCTTCCGCTGGGGTCTGGTTCGCTGAGTGAGCCATCACGGGGGTGGGAGAATCCCCGCCTACCAGCAGGTGGGCGGGGGTGGCATCGCGGCTCATCGGGTGCCCGCTGCTTGTTTCGCCGCGGATGCCGCATCCTTGAAGCGTGGAGTTCCTCGGGGAGCAGTCGAACGAGCGGGAGGGGAGGGCGCAGGAGATGAGTTCCGGCGCGCCTGCTCATAACGCTTCGGTGCACAACCATGGACGTGGCGCCACGGACCCTGCGGCCGCAAGGCACCATGGACCGATGCGCGACGACGAGACGACAGTGATCGGTGCGCTCGTGCATCGCGCGGTCGACGGGGACGAGCAGGCCACGCATGATCTGCTCGCCCATGTCCACCCTTTGGCCCTGCGCTATTGCCGCACCCGGCTGTCGCGGCTGCCGGGCGACGCGCGGCACTTCGTGGAGGACCTGGCGCAGGAGGTCTGCGTCGCCGTCCTCCTCGCGCTGCCGCGCTACAAGGACACCGGACGGCCGTTCGAGGCGTTCGTCTTCGCCATCGCCGGTCACAAGGTCGCCGACCTGCAGCGCGCCGCGATGCGCCACCCCGGCTCCACGGCCGTCCCCTCGGACGAGATGCCGGAGCGCCCCGACGACTCCCTCGGCCCCGAGGAGCGCGCACTCCTCAGCAGCGACGCCGAATGGGCCAAGAAACTCCTGGCCAACCTCCCCGAGAACCAGCGGGAGCTGCTGCTCCTGAGGATCGCGGTGGGGCTCACGGCCGAGGAGACGGGACAGATGCTGGGGATGTCCCCGGGCGCGGTACGGGTGGCGCAGCACCGGGCCCTGAGCCGGCTGCGGGCGCTGGCCGAGCAGTAGCGCACGGCGGTCGAGCGTCGAGCACGGCGGTCGAGCCTCGATTCGAGAACGGCTCGAAGGGCACCCCCGATGAACAGGCGGGGTGCCCTTTCCGTACGAACACACGAAACCCTCGGTCACTTCGTACCGCGGAATGTGTGCCCCACGCTTCCCGTTAGCATGGACATCCGCACCGATCAAGGCCATTTGGGGAAGGTGTCATGACTGCCAACGTCGACGGAGTGCCCGAGAAATTCGCGACACTCGGGCTGACCTACGACGACGTGCTGCTGCTGCCGGGCCCGTCGGACATGGCACCCGACGAGATCGACACCACCTCGTACGTCTCCAAGAACGTGCGGGTGAACATCCCGCTCCTGTCCGCCGCCATGGACAAGGTCACCGAGTCGCGCATGGCGATCGCGATGGCCCGCCAGGGCGGCGTCGGCGTACTGCACCGCAATCTGTCCATCGAGGACCAGGCCAACCAGGTCGACCTGGTCAAGCGCTCCGAGTCCGGCATGGTCGCCGACCCGATCACCGTGCACCCGGACGCCACGCTCGCCGAGGCCGACGCGCTGTGCGCCAAGTTCCGCATCAGCGGCGTCCCGGTCACCGACGGCAACAAGAAGCTGCTCGGCATCGTCACCAACCGCGACATGGCCTTCGAGACCGACCGCTCGCGTCGGGTCCGCGAGGTCATGACGCCGATGCCGCTGGTCACCGGCAAGGTCGGCATCTCCGGTGTCGAGGCCATGGAGCTGCTGCGCAAGCACAAGATCGAGAAGCTTCCCCTGGTCGACGACGAGGGCGTCCTCAAGGGCCTCATCACGGTCAAGGACTTCGTGAAGGCCGAGAAGTACCCGAACGCGGCGAAGGACGGCGAGGGCCGCCTCCTCGTCGGCGCGGCGGTCGGTGTCGCCGGGGACGCCTTCGAGCGCGCCCAGGCCCTCATCGAGGCGGGCGTCGACTTCATCGTCGTCGACACCGCGCACGGCCACTCCCGGCTGGTCGGCGACATGGTCGCCAAGATCAAGTCGAACTCGTCGGGCGTCGATGTCATCGGCGGCAACATCGCCACCAAGGACGGCGCCCAGGCACTCATCGACTCCGGCGTGGACGGCATCAAGGTCGGCGTCGGCCCCGGCTCCATCTGCACGACCCGTGTCGTCGCCGGTATCGGCGTCCCCCAGGTCACCGCCATCTACGAGGCCTCCCTCGCCGCCAAGGAGGCCGGCATCCCGGTCATCGGCGACGGTGGCCTGCAGTACTCCGGTGACATCGCCAAGGCCCTGGTCGCGGGCGCCGACACGGTGATGCTCGGCTCGCTGCTCGCGGGCTGCGAGGAGTCGCCGGGCGAGCTGCTGTTCATCAACGGCAAGCAGTTCAAGTCGTACCGCGGCATGGGCTCCCTGGGGGCCATGCAGTCCCGTGGCGACCGCAAGTCGTTCTCCAAGGACCGCTACTTCCAGGAGGGCGTCGCCTCCGACGAGCAGCTCGTCCCCGAGGGCATCGAGGGCCAGGTGCCCTACCGCGGCCCGCTCTCCTCGGTCGTCCACCAGCTGGTCGGCGGCCTGCGCCAGTCGATGTTCTACGTCGGCGGCCGGACCGTTCCGGACCTCCAGGCCAACGGCCGCTTCGTGCGGATCACGTCCGCCGGTCTGAAGGAGAGCCACCCGCACGACATCCAGATGACGGTCGAGGCGCCGAACTACAGCCGTAAGTGACGTCCACGCGCGCGTGGGACGCTTTCGTGCTTCACGCGCGTGTGACGTTCGTCCAGGGGC
>NZ_AEJC01000378.1 GCF_000317595.1 Streptomyces ipomoeae 91-03
GTCCGGGTCGTTCACCGCCACGATTGCTTCCCCGGACCATCGCGTGGCCTCGATCATGAGGTCATGCCCCGCCTTGCGGCCCAGCCCCGCGCGGCCTGTCCTGATCAAGAGGCGGCCCGTGGACGGTCCGAGCCGGTAGATTCCGTCTGTCCGGTACATTCTGTCTGTCCGGTAGATTCCGTCTGTGAGCGTCACGGCGCCGAGAGTACGGGGTGGATACGGCCGGAACGTTGATCAATCTGCATTCGGCGTGTCCTGCCGTCCCCGCGCCGGGATGAGCCTGCGGGGGAGCCGGATTCCCTGTCAGGGCGTCTGCCTTCGCCGGTGAACCGTGCTGGCCGTTGCAGCGAAAGAAAACCGCCGGTCCGGCAACGGCTTGTGAGCCGGGGGCGGCCTCTTGGGCACCCGCCACCGGCTCAGGTCGACGTCTCCACGCAGGATGTCCCTGAGGCG
>NZ_AEJC01000379.1 GCF_000317595.1 Streptomyces ipomoeae 91-03
TGAGGTCGTGGTCGAGCAGGTGGCCGAGTTGTTGGGGTTGAATCCGGAGACTGTGGATCCGCGGTACGGGGAGGACTGAGGCGCCGCCGGGTTTCTGGTGTGCGGTTTCGCCCCCGCCGCCCCTACCCGTCCCATCCCCCAGGGGCTGTGCCCCTTCGGCCCCGCGTTTTCTGGGGGGCTGCCGCCCCCAGACCCCCGCTCGGGGAGGAAAGGGGTGTCTGGGGTGAGTGTCTGTCTGCGGGCTCGTTTGGGCTGGTCGCGCAGTTCCCCGCGCCCCTGGAGGGCCTGCGGCCCTCAGAAGGGCCGCAGGCCCTTCTGAGGGCTCTCTACCTCTGCAGTATCGACAAGTCCTGTTCCGCCTCCGGGACCGCCACCGTGCCTCGGTCGTCGGGGAGGGTTTGGATCGTGAAGGCGGGGAGGGTTTCCACCTTGGATTCGAGGGTGCGGGAGGCGTAGAGCGGGCCGCCGGAGATCGGTTCGACAGTGAGGGCGTAGGTGCCCTTCAGGCCCGCGGGAGCGGGCATCTCGACGTTCTGGGTGGTGCCCGCCTTGATGGTGAAGGTTTTCGTCGTGGGCTCGCCCGCGGTGGTGCCTGCCGAGGCGGTGATCTTGACCTTGGCCGTGGCTGTGGGGGCGGTGAGGGCGAGAGTGGTGCCCTTGGCGCGGTTGTCGGTGATCGTCGCGCGGGTGCCCACGGAGCGGGTGGCGGGGATGAAGGCGGTTTCCTGGTCGTCGCCCTTGCCCCGGACGACGCGGAGGGCGGCCACCACCGGGATCGACTCGTCGGCGGGGGTGAGGAGGAGGGAGCCCGCCTCGCCCCGGGTGACGTCGCCCAGATCTGCCGTGGCGGTCATGCCCGCTTTGACGTGCAGGGTTTCGTTGCCGGCGGGGGTGATGGAGCCCGTGGGTGAGGCCAGGCGCACCTTGAGGTCGGCGTCGGTGTCGCCGGGGGTGAAGGCGACGAGGTGTACGGATGTGGCGTCCTTGGGGATGCCGGGGAGGACCACGCTGCCCGCCGGGTCGGCGGCGGCGGCGAGCCAGTCGCCGCCCAGCTTCTTGTCGAGGGCCTGGACGGCGGCGGCGACCCGGCCGCTGCGGACGCTCACGTGGACCGTGAGGTCGGCCTCCTTCTCCGTGACCAGCGTCGGCAGCAGGACCGGCTCGCTGGAACGCGGCGGGACCGTGATGCCCTCCCCCACCGACGACTTCAGGGCCCCGTCCTTGCCATAGAGCTCGATGTCGACGACGGCCGCCGAGTCGTCCGGGTTGGTGAGGTGGACGTAGTCGGTGCGGTCCGCGGCCGTGCTGGCGCCCGGGAACCAGAAGTCGGTGTCCGGGGCCGTGCAGTTGACGCCGAGCAGCCCGCGCCCGGTGCCCGCGGCGACCTCGGTGGTCTCCTGGACGGTCCAGCCGGGGGCGAACTTCCCCTGGGCCGTGCCGATCAGCGCGGGGGACGAGGAGCTGTCGACGTCCGTGGTCACGGGCTTGCCGGGTTCCTCGACTTTAAGAACCGGCTTGTCCGTCTTGTCTGCCTTCTCGGTCTTCTCGGTCTTCCCCGCCTTCTCGGTCTTCCCGGCTTTCTCGTCGTTGCCCGTCGAGTCCGCGCCCGCCTCCGTCAGTTCGGCGGTGCCCTCACCGTCCGTGCCCTTGGTGACGGGAGTGAAGGACGTGTACGTGGTCTCCCCGACCTCCGAGGTGCTCGGCTGGGGGCAGAGCAGGCTCGTGCGTTCCACGGGGAGTTGGACGGCCGCCTCGGCGGGGGTGTCGCCGCTCGAGGCGTCGGGCGCGGTGAGTGCGGCGAAGCCGGTGACGGCGGCGAGGGCGGTCGTGCCGGCGATCAGGGACAGGGTCGTGCGGTTCACTGCTGGCTCCCGTCGGGGCGCTCGCTGTCGGCGCCGGTGCCGTGCGACGGGTCGTACGTCGCGTCGTAGCCCTGGGTGTACGTCTGGTCGTACGAGGCCGTGGTGCCTCCGTAGGCGTACGGGTCGTACTGGCCGCCCTGGTAGGGGTCGGCCTGGTAGCGCTGCTGGTCGTACGCGCCCGCCGGGTACTGCTGGGTGCCCTGGAACTGCTGGTCGTACTGGCCGTATTCGCCGCCGGTGCCCGCGTAGCCCGGGGTGTTCCAGTCGTCGTACGGCTGCTGCTGCGGGACGGGGGCGGCGGCCGGGGCCTCCTCCGCAGGAGGAGGCGTCGTCGCGGCGGCGGACTGCTCTGCCTCGGCCTCCGCCTGGGCGCGCAGGCGGCGGGCGCGGCGGCCGTCGCCGGTGATGTCCTGGGCGGGGACGGCGACCGGCTCGTCGGGGAGGTCGTCGTCGACGTCCCGGCGGCGGCCGGGCAGGGCGAGAACGACGAGGACGACGGCGAGCGAGCCCTGCGCCCACAGCCAGCCGGTGTGGCTCACCGGTGTGTCGAACGTGACGTCCAACCTGCCGCCGTCGACGGACAGTCGGAAGCCCTGGGCCCAGCCGTCGACCGTGGTGGGGGTGAGCGGCCTGCCGTCCAGGGTGGCGGTCCACGCCTCGTCGGCGGTGTCGGCGAGGCGCAGGACGCGGCCCGAGCCTCCGGCCGGGATGGTGGTGTGCACGTCGACGGGGCCTGCGGCGACGGCCTTCGGGTCGCCGGAGGAGGCCTCGATGGTGACGCGGGCGACCTGGCGGTCCACCCGCCACAGGGCGCTGCCGTCCTGCTGGCTGAGGCGGCTGAGGCCGGGCGTGGCGTCCAGGACGCGGCTGACCTCGCGGGGCGCGCCCTGGCGGACGAGGACGTAACGCACGGCGAAGCCGCCGAGTTCGTCGGCCTGGTCGGCGCCGGAGCCGGCGACGAGGTTGGCGACGACCTTGTCGAGCTGCTCGTTCTCGCCTGCGGCGGCAGTGAGTTCGGCGTCGCCGAGGCGGACGCCGGAGCCGCGGACCAGGGTGTAGGAGACCTTGGCGGTGGAGTCGCTGTCGAGGACGAGGGTGCGGGCCTGGTCGCGGGTGCCGCTCTCCTCGGCGACGAACGCGGGCACCTGGACGGGGTCGCGGCGCTCCAGGGGGCCGTCGGCGCCGCCGATCATCCAGCCGGCGGCGGCGAGCAGTGGGCCGACGGCGGCGGCGAGCGCGATGAGCACGGCCACCGGCTGGCGCCAGCCGAAGCTCTGCTCGGCCACACGCGCGCGTGCCCCGTCGGCGCCCAGGGTGGCGGCGGCGAGGAGGGCGATGCCGTAGACGAGGGTCGCGGGGCCGGCCCAGGCGGAGCCGTTGGACAGGACGGCGAGGACGAGTGCCACCAGGGCGGCCGTCCAGGCGGTCCGGATTCCCAACTGCCGTTCCGAGCGCAGCAGGGCGGCCAGCGCGGCCAGGACGACGCCGATGAGCGTCAGACCGCCGACCGTGCCGGGCCCGCCGGGGCTGATGCCGAGCAGGTCGGTCGCGGAGGCCGCGCTCGCGCCGTACTCCATGCCGGCCTCCTGGAAGAAGCCGAACGGCAGCAGCGTCAGCGACCAGGGGGCGAGGAGCAGCAGCGGGGTGCCCAGCTGGGCGAGGAAGCGGAGGCCGTAGGCGGCGATCTCGCGGCGGCGCACGACGAGGAGTGCGAGGCCGAGGATCAGCGCGATGGGCCACACGATCGGGGTGAACGCGGTGGTGATCGTCAGCAGCAGCGCATACGCCCAGGTTGCGCGCCAGCTGCCGCGCGCCCCCGTGCTGTTCGTGAGCCCGCCTGCGGCGGCGCCCGCGCGGGCGATGAGGGGCAGCAGGATCGCGAGGACGGCGGTTCCGATGCGCCCGCCCGCGAGCGCGCCGGTGACAGCGGGCAGGAAGGCGTAGACGACGGCCGCCCACGCGCGCAGCAGCCGGGACTCGACCAGGGGGCGCGAGGCGAAGTACGCGGTGAAGCCGGCCAGGGGCACGGAGGCCACCAGCAGCACGGTCATCGCGAGTCCGGTGGAGCCCAACAGCAGCGAGGCGAGCAGGGCGACGATCGCCAGGTACGGCGGCGCGGCCTCGGTGCCGCCGACGCCCACCGGGTGCCAGGCGTCCAGGTAGCGGGACCAGAGCGCGGCGGAGTCGGCGGGGGCGGGCAGCAGGGCGCCGCCCGCGAGCGCGCCGCCGCTGAGCAGTGCGCGGCAGGCGAGCAGGGAGGCGAGGAGCAGCAGGGCGAACAGCACCGGGCCGGGTTTGCGCGCGAGGCGCTTGAGCCGGGCGAACTGCTCGACCTCCAGGAAGTCGGCGTCCTCGTCGCCGGGCCCCGACTCGACCGCGCCGCCGTGCCGTCCGGCCGTGGAGGAGTCGCTGTCGGAGCGGCCGAACAGATCGCCCGCGGCCTGTTCGACGGTGAGCCGGACGGTCGCGCCGGGCGGCGGGAAGAGCGCGCGCAGTTCGCCCTTGTCGAGCTGCGGGCGGCCTCGCTTGCGGCGTCCGGCGATGATCCGTTCGGGCCGCAGCAGCACGCTCAGCAGACCGCGGATCTCGTCGACGGCCTGTCCGGGGACCTTGCCGACCAGATACGCGACGACCCTGAGGAGCGTGCCGAGGACGATGCGCAGCAGCACCCAGGGGAGCTGTGCCGTGCGGGAGTTGACGAGGAGGGTGTGGACGGCGCCCGCCTTGTCGACCATGTGCGGGGAGGCGGCGCTGCGGCCCACGCAGTCGACGGTGCGGCGCTCGCGGGAGGCGGCCTCGGCGTGCCGTACGACCGCCTCGGGGGCGACGAGGACGCGGTGGCCGGCGGCGGTGGCGCGCCAGCACAGGTCGACGTCGTCACGCATGAGGGGAAGTCGCCGGTCGAAGCCGCCGAGTTCCTCGAAGACGTCGCGGCGGATCAGCATGCCGGCGGTGGAGACGGCGAGGGTGGGCTTGACGTGGTCGTGCTGGCCCTGGTCCTGTTCGCGGCGCTCCAGGCCGGTCCAGCGGCGGCCGGAGTTGGCGATGGTGACGCCGACCTCCAGGAGCTGACGGCGGTCGTACCAGCCGCGCAGCTTGGGGCCGACGACGGCCACGTCGTCGCGGCCCAGCTCGCGTTCGTTCTCCACGACCCGCAGCAGCTGGGCGAGGGCGTCCGGCTCGGGGGCGCAGTCGTCGTGGAGCAGCCACAGCCACTGGACCGGCTCGCCGTGCGGGAGCTCGGGCATGTCGTACGCGTCGTCGCGCCAGGTGCGGGTGACGGGGTCCCAGCCGCTGGGGCGCCGTAGATACGCCAGGTCGTCCTGGGTGAGCACGCCCGCGGTGCGGTTGGCCTCCTCGACGGCCTGGCCGAAACCGGTCCGTCGGGCCAGGTGCAGGACGCGGTCGGGGCCGAGGGCGTCGGCGAGGAGCCGGGCGGAGTCGTCCGCGCTGCCGGTGTCGGCCGCCATGGCGTTCTGGACGGGGCGCTCCTGGCCGAGCAGCCCGGCGAGCGCGTCGGGCAGCCAGCGGGCGCCGTCGTGCGCGACGAGGACCGCGGTCACCACATGACGTGGGAACTCGGGAGTGGCGGCGTCGTGGTGAGCTGCGGTGTGGCTGTGCACGGACATCGAGGTACGGGCCCCGGTTCGATGGACTGCGGTGGACGTCTGTGTCCGGCGGGGACACGGGGACGTCTCGGACGAGGGCCCACACTAACGGCTGAGCAGCACAGCGGCCCGCCGCCTGTGGATAACCCACCTGCGACGGGCCGTTCGTCACCCGGTTCTTCTGGGACGTGTTCCAGACCGCTGCTTTCAGACCGCCGCCTTCTTGAGGCGACGGCGCTCGCGCTCCGACAGACCGCCCCAGATACCGAAGCGTTCGTCGTTGGCGAGGGCGTACTCGAGGCACTCGGAGCGGACCTCGCAGGCGAGGCAGACCTTCTTGGCCTCGCGGGTGGAGCCGCCCTTCTCGGGGAAGAAGGACTCGGGATCGGTCTGGGCGCACAGCGCGCGCTCCTGCCAGCCGAGTTCCTCGTCCGCGTCGTCGACCAGCAGTTGCTGCACGAGCTCGGTCATGTGCGCCCCTCGTCCGTCTTTCGCGTCCCCGTCGTGCGGCCGTTACCGATTTCGGCTGAACGACACGAGTGAAATTACAAGTGTGCTGCTACGGGCGAGTCAAGCCGAGATCTGCTATTGGGCCCCTTATTCACTCTGCGGAACCAAGGCTATGCGGAAAGTGTTCAAATCGGCATAAACCTGACAGCAGTGTGGCGGCGGACGGGAGTTCCCGAAAGTCCGAGCGAGGTCTCCCTTCCTTACGGAGGAGGACGCCCGGGAGTTCGATCTCGTTCCGACATGTTTCAGCCGACTCGCTCCGGGCGTGCCCGGTGGTGTCGTACCGGGCGTGCCCGGATGTGCGCCATGTCTCCCCGCTCCCCCATGCACAAACCTTTCGCCGCGCGGATGCACCGGAAGAGGTGAATCGGCATCCACATACCGGACGTCAAGTTGACAGCGGAGGTGTGAACCGCTGTGCTTGTGGGCATGCTCGCGAACTTGGCACTCACCTCGACCCGCTCCGCCGGGTCCCTCGGTGCTGCCCGCGCTCGCTGTAGCTGTTGCTGTCACAGCTGTTGAGCCTCATCCGCTCCGGCTGCCACTGAGCCCATCTGGCTCGGCTGCTGTTCCCTTCCCGCCCGCACCAGGGCGACCGCGCTCCGCCCGTGACCCGGGCGGACGGCCCGCGACCCCCAGCCATCCCCCACACTCTCCGCCGAGGAACACCTCACTCCATGAACAGCGACAGCGACCTCCAGATCGCCGGCGACATCCTCGAAGTACCCCACCTCCTCCAGGCGCCGCGCCAACACCCGGTCACCGTGGCCGAGTTCGCCGGACTGGCCCGATCCATCGCCGAGGACCGCGCCCAGTGGGAGCACCTCGTCGAGTACGACGCCACGACCCGCTGGTACCACCGGCTGCGGACCGGCCCCGGCTACGAGGTGTGGCTGCTGTCCTGGGTGCCGGGGCAGGGCACCGGGCTGCACGATCACGGGGAGTCCTCCGGCGTGCTGACCGTCCTCGAGGGCACCCTCACCGAACACACCGACCGGGGCACACGGGTGCTGGACGCGGGCGCGCAGCGGGTGTTCGCGCCGGGGTACGCGCATGAGGTCGTCAACGACACGCTGGAACCGGCCATAAGCCTGCACGTGTACTACCCGGGCCTGACGGACATGCCGATGCGCACGAAGGCGTGCACGGCGAGGACGGCGACCGTCACGGCTTGAGGCGGGCGTGCCACGCGCGCGTAGGGAACATGGAGGGCACGCGCGCGTAGTCGTCCGGAAACCGGTCGTGGTCGCGGCCCGGCGACCCGTTGTCGTACCCGCCTGCCAGACTGGCTCCCATGCAGATTGTGGTTCTGGCAGGTGGCATCGGTGGTGCCCGGTTCCTGCGTGGTCTGAAGCGGGCCGTGCCGGAGGCGGAGATCACGGTCATCGGCAACACGGGGGACGACATCCACCTCTTCGGGCTGAAGGTCTGCCCCGACCTCGACACGGTGATGTACACGCTCGGCGGCGGCATCAACGAGGAGCAGGGCTGGGGCCGGGCCTACGAGACCTTCCACCTCAAGGAGGAGCTCGCGGCGTACGGCGTCGGGCCGGAGTGGTTCGGGCTCGGGGACCGGGACTTCGCCACGCACATCGTGCGGACACAGATGATCGGCGCCGGGTATCCGCTGAGCGCGGTCACGGAGGCGCTGTGCGACCGTTGGAAGCCCGGCGTCCGGCTCATCCCCATGACCGACGACCGCGTCGAGACGCACGTGGCCGTGACGCTGCCCGACAGCGGCTCCGGCGAGGGCTCCGGTGAGCGCAAGGCGATCCACTTCCAGGAGTACTGGGTGCGGCTGCGGGCCTCCGTGCCGGCCGAGGCGATCGTGCCGGTCGGCGCCGAGCAGGCGAAGCCCGCGCCCGGCGTCCTGGAGGCCATCGC
Organism: Streptomyces ipomoeae 91-03; assembly: GCF_000317595.1. Lineage (GTDB taxonomy): Bacteria > Actinomycetota > Actinomycetes > Streptomycetales > Streptomycetaceae > Streptomyces > Streptomyces ipomoeae. The sequence continues at coordinate 7,865 of NZ_AEJC01000379.1, forward strand.
GGCGGCGGACGTGATCCTCTTCCCGCCGTCCAACCCCATCGTGTCCGTCGGCACCATCCTCGCCGTGCCCGGCATCCGGGAGGCGATCGCCGAGGCCGGGGTGCCGGTCGTCGGCCTCTCCCCCATCGTCGGGGACGCGCCCGTGCGCGGTATGGCCGACAAGGTCCTCGCCGCCGTCGGCGTCGAGTCCACCGCCGCAGCGGTCGCCGAGCACTACGGCTCCGGGCTGCTCGACGGCTGGCTGGTCGACACCGTGGACGCGGGCGCCGTGGAGCGCGTCGAGGCCGCCGGGATACGGTGCCGGGCCGTACCGCTGATGATGACGGACCTGGAGGCGACGGCGGCCATGGCCCGGGAGGCGCTGGCGCTGGCCGAGGAGGTTCGGGGCGCGTGAGCGGGGAGAACGAGACGGACGTGCTCTCGGGTACGGGCTACCGGGTCTGGGCGCCGACCGGTATTCCCGAGGTGCAGAAGGGCGACGACCTCGCCAAGCTCATCGCGGCGGCCGAGCCGGAGCTGGCCGACGGGGACGTGCTGCTCGTCACCTCGAAGATCGTGTCCAAGGCCGAGGGCCGGATCGTGGAGGCCGCCGACCGGGAGGCCGCGATCGACGCCGAGACCGTACGGGTCGTGGCACGGCGCGGGACGCTCAGGATCGTCGAGAACCGGCAGGGGCTGGTGATGGCCGCCGCCGGGGTCGACGCCTCCAACACTCCGTCCGGGACCGTGCTGTTGCTGCCCGAGGACCCCGACGCCTCCGCCCGGGCGATCCGGGACGGCATCAGGGACGCGCTCGGGGTCGAGGTCGGGGTCGTCGTCACCGACACCTTCGGGCGACCCTGGCGGTCCGGGTTGACCGATGCCGCCATCGGCGCGGCGGGCGTACGCGTGCTCGACGACCTGCGGGGCGGTACCGACGCGTACGGCAATCCGCTCAGCGCGACCGTCGTCGCCACCGCCGACGAGTTGGCCGCCGCCGGTGACCTGGTGAAGGGCAAGGCCGCCGGGCTGCCCGTCGCCGTGGTACGGGGGCTCGCGCATGTCGTCGCCGAGGACGGTGGTGAGGGCACGAAAGCCCTGGTGCGGGGTGCGCGCGACGACATGTTCCGGCTGGGCACCTCCGAGGCCGTACGGCTGGCGGTGACCCAGCGGCGTACGGTCCGGGCGTTCACCGACGAGCCGGTCGACCCCGGGGCGGTGCGGCGTGCCGTCGCCGCCGCCGTGACCGCGCCGGCACCGCATCACACGACGCCGTGGCGGTTCGTGCTGCTGGAGTCCGAGGAGTCGCGGGTACGGCTGCTCGACGCCATGCGGGACGCGTGGATCGCGGATCTGCGACGGGACGGCAAGAGCGAGGAGTCCATCGCCAAGCGGGTCCGGCGCGGAGACGTGCTGCGCAACGCGCCGTATCTCGTCGTGCCCTGTCTGGTCATGGACGGGGCCCACACATACGGGGACGCTCGGCGGGATGCCGCCGAGCGGGAGATGTTCGTCGTCGCCGCCGGGGCCGGGGTGCAGAACCTGCTCGTCGCACTGGCTGGGGAGCGGCTGGGATCGGCGTGGGTGTCTTCGACGATGTTCTGCCGGGATGTCGTGCGGGAGGTGTTGGGGCTGCCTCAGGAGTGGGATCCGATGGGGGCCGTCGCGGTGGGGCATGCGGCGGCGGAGCCGGCTGCCAGAGCGGGTCGGGATGCGGCCGCGTTCATCGAGGTTCGGTGACATTTGGTCGGGGTTGTTGCGCCTGGGGCTCGGAGGGAGTGGGCTTGGTACGCGTGTGCGGGTCGGTCGCGGTGGCTCGCGCGCACGCGGCGGAGCCGCACATCGACACAGCCCCGCGCCCCTCAAGGGGCGCGGAACGCACCCGCCTACTCTCGTAGGGCACCGCGTATGGCTCTTTAAGGACCTCAACCGTGGCTGGACGATTTGCTCAGCGGCCTACTCGTACGACTGCGCGGGGTGGGCATGTCGTCGTGCCCCAAGATGGGGTGCCTCGGCCGGCGGCTGCGCCCGGTGTGCGGCGGGAGTGGGTGCCGGAAGGGGCGCTGGATCTGGGGCTGGTGCTCGGGCCGCTTCGGCGGGGGCCCGGGGATCCTACGTTCCGGGCCACCGCGGACGGGGCCGTGTGGCGGGCCAGCCGTACGCCGGTGGGGGCCGGGACGTTGCGGGTGGTGCTGCGGGGTGGGGTGGTCGAGGCGGAGGCCTGGGGGCCCGGAGCCTCTTGGCTGCTCGATCAACTGCCCCCGTTGCTCGGGGCGTTGGATGAGCCCGAGGTCTTCGTGCCCCGGCATCGGGTCGTCGCCATGGCTTGGCGGCGGCGGGTGGGGTTGCGGTTGACTCGGACCTCGCTCGTGCTGGAGTCCTTGATTCCGTCCGTGCTGGAGCAGAAGGTCACCACGGACGAGGCGTATCGGGCGTGGCGGTTGCTCGTACGGAAGTTCGGGGAGCCGGCGCCCGGGCCTGTGCCTCCGGGGATGTTCGTGATGCCCACGGCTCGGGAGTGGGCCTTGATCCCGTCCTGGGAGTGGCATCGCGCCGGGGTCGACAACAAGCGGGCGTCGACGATTCTGCGGGCGGTTCGGGTGGCGGGGCGGCTGGAGGAGGCCGTGGGGATGTCGCCGGAGGATGCGCGGCGGCGGTTGGAGTTGGTGCCGGGGGTGGGGGTGTGGACCTCGGCGGAGACCGTGCAGCGGAGTCATGGGGCGGCGGATGCGGTGACCGTGGGGGATCTGCATCTGCCGGGGATCGTGGGATTCGCTCTGGCCGGGGACCGGGATGCGGATGACTCGGTGATGTTGTCGTTGTTGGAGCCGTATGCGGGGCAGCGGCATCGGGCGGCTCGGTTGATCTTGTTGTCGGGGAGGGCGCCGGCTCGGAGGGCGCCGCGGATGCCACGCGGTGACATCGGGCGTCTGTAGGGGGTTTCGCCCCCGCCGCCCCTACCCGTCCCGTCCCCCAGGGGCTGCCGCCCCTTCGCCCCCGCTCGTCTGCCAGGGGCTGCGCCCCTGGGACCGCCCTATAGCTCGGGGATGGGGTTCGTTGGCGGGTGCGGGTGAGTGGGGGCTGGTCGCGCCCACGCGGCGGAGCCGCACATCGATA
>NZ_AEJC01000380.1 GCF_000317595.1 Streptomyces ipomoeae 91-03
CCGGAACCGAAGGTCCTCGGGCAGCGGCTCACCGACATGGGTGCGCAGGATGTGGTCGAAGAGCGGGAGGTCGAGGAGCTGGGCGAGCAGCAGATCGCACTGGTCGCCGATGGCGCGGTAGTTGACCTCGATGATGCGGGCCCGGCCCTCGTGGACGACGAACTCGGTGTGGCAGGCGCCGAAGCCGACGCCCAGCGCGTCGAGTTGGGCGAGGATCTGGGCGACGACCGGCTCGGGGTGGGCCGGGACGAAGGTCAGCCGCTCCTCGATGAAGTACGGCGGTGGGGACAACTCGGTGTGGAAACCGCCGAGGACGTGCCGGACCCGGCCGTCGCCGAGGGTCTCCAGGGTGTACAGCTCGCCGGGCAGGTACTCCTCGACGACGAGGGTGGCGCCGGGGCGGCGGGCCAGGATCTCCTTGCCGCGGGCCACCAGGTCCTCGGCGGTGTCGACCAGCACCACGTCCTCGCTGGCCACGCCCTCCCGGGGCTTGATGACACAGGGGTACGGCGCGTCGAGGACGCTCGGGCCGGTGAGTTCGGCCGGGTGGGTGATCTCGGCGGACCAGACGGTGTCCACACCGGCGGCGGACAGATGGCGGCGCATCTCGCCCTTGTCCTTGGTGCGCAGGGTGGCCCGCCAGTCCTTGCCGGGGAGCCCGAAGTACTGGGCGGCGAGGGCGGCCTGGGTCTGGAGGTGGTCGCTGTTGGTGAAGACCGCGTCGGGCCGGTGGTGGGTGGAGATCCGGGTGACGACGGCCCGGAAGTCGCGTACGGCGCACTCCAGGACCTCGATGTCCGGGTACTCGGGGTGCTCGGCGTAGGTGGCGCGGTGGGCGTCCGGCTGGTCGGTGAGGACGGTGACGTCGAGGCCGAGCCGGGCGGCTGCGGGCAGGAAGCCCTCGGTGACGGAGTCGGTGGGATTCAGGGCGAGCAGGTACAGGCGCATGAGAGGGTGCACGGCTTCCGCTGGCGGGTGGGGGGCGGACGGGGCGGGCCGCTCTCGTGGTGGGCCCGCCCCGGGTACTGCGGGGGTCGCTGCTTGGTACTGCGACGGGTTGCTGGTTGGTACGGAAGAGGGGTTGCTGCTTGGTACTGAGGAGGGGTTACCGCTTGGGCAGTTCGACGCCGGTGGCCTTCGCGACGTCGGCGAGCATCTCCTCGGCCGCCTGGACGCCGATGCCGGACATCCAGGTCTCGTCCGGGACCTCGAAGACCTTGCCGTCCTTGACGGCGGGCAGGTCCTTCCAGACCGGGTTGGAGGTGACCTGCTTCTGCTGGGTCTTGTCCGGGGTGTCGGCGGTGGTGACGAAGATCAGGTCGGCATCCGCCTGGTCGATCTCCTCGGGGCTGACGTCCTTCATGGTCACGGCCGGGTCGTCGGATACTTGCGACTTGGGGCGCGCAAAGCCGATGTCGTTCAGGACGACACCGCTGTAGGAGTTGGAGGCGTACAGCCGGGTCGGGCCGGCGACGAAGCGGACCACGGAGACGGTCGGCATGGCGCCGTCCTTCTTCTCGATGGCCTCGCCGAGCGCCTTGGCCTGGGTCTCGTACTCCTTGAGCTTGGCCGCGGCCTCGTCCTCCAGGCCCAGGGCCTCGGCGTGGACCTTCAGGTTCTCCTTCCACACACCGCCGGTGGTCTCGGTGAACACGGTCGGGGCGATGGCGCTGAGCTTGTCGTAGACCTTCTCGTGCCGGACCTTGGACGACAGGATGAGGTCGGGCTTCAGGGAGGCGATCTTCTCCAGGTTCGGCTCCAGGAGCGGGCCGACGTCCGTGGTGTTCTTGAGTTCGCCCTCCAGGTAGGTGGGGAAGCCGCCCTCGGTCTTGAAGTGCGGGGCGACGGCGCCGACCGGGTCGATGCCGAGCAGCGTGACGTCGTCCAGCTCACCGGTGTCGAGGACGACGACCTTCTTGGGCTGCGACGGGATCTTCACGTCGCCCATCACGGTCTTGAGGGTGCGCGGGAACGCGGCGCTGTCGGCACCGGCCTTGGCGGTGTCGCTCTCCTTGGCGGAGTCGTCGTTGCCGCAGGCGGCCAGCAGGCCGGTGCCGAGCACGACGGTGAGCAGGGCGGCGGCGGGACGGCCGAATCCGCGCAGGGGAGATCGCTTGAGCATGAGGGTGGTCTCTCTCGTCGACGTACGGATGTACGGGGATGAACCGGTGTCATGGGGATGAACCGGGCGCACCTGGGTCGCAGGGACGTACCGGATGTGGTGGATGAGCGGTCGGACGGACAGGGACGAGCGGTCAGGCGGAGGCGGACGCGGTGGTGTGCCGGGCCGCGCTGCCTTTCGGGACGACCAGCGGTGTGCCGGTCTCCGGGTCGGGGATGACCCGGCAGTCCACGTCGAACACGGACTTGACCAGGTCCGCGTCGAGTACGTCGGCCGGCGGGCCGGCGGCGGCGAGGCGGCCGTCCTTGAGCACGACCATGTGGTCGGCGTAACGGGCGGCCTGTCCGAGGTCGTGCAGCACCATCACCACGGTGCGGCCGGCCTCGGCGTGCAGGGCGGCGACCAGGTCGAGGACGTCGAGCTGGTGCCGCAGGTCGAGGAAGGTGGTCGGTTCGTCGAGCAGGAGCAGCTCGGTGTCCTGTGCCAACGCCAGGGCGATCCAGGCGCGTTGGCGCTGTCCGCCGGAGAGCCGGTCCACGGGCTGGTCCCGCAGCACCGCCGTTCCGGTCCGCTCCAGCGCCTCGTCCACCGCCCGCTGGTCGGCGGCCGACCAGGGGCTGAGCAGCCGCTGATGCGGGTACCGGCCCAGCCGTACGAGGGCTTCGACGGTGATCGCCTCCGGGGTGACCGGCTGCTGCGGCAGCAGGCCCATCCGGAGGGCCAGCGCTCGCGCGGACATCCGGTGGATGTCGGCGCCGTCCAGCGTGACCGTGCCGGCGGTGGGTGCGAGGAGTCGGCTCAGGCCCCTCAACAGGGTTGATTTGCCGCAGGCGTTGGGGCCGACGATCGCCGTCACCGCGCCACCGGGCAGCGTCAGGTCGAGTCCGCCCACCACGAGCCGGTCGCCGTAGCGCAGGTCGAGCCCCTGGGTGGAGAGCTGGTTGGCGGTGGTCATGCGGGGCTCCTGGGGGCTAGCGGAGGACGGCTTCGGCGCGGCGGCCGGGTTCGAGTGCGGTTCGTGATCGCGGCTCATGCGTGACTCCCCCGCACCGGCTTGCTCTGCCGGAACATCAGCACCAGCAGCCAGGGCGCGCCGAGGGTGGCGGTGACCGCGCCGACCGGCAGGCCCTCGATCGGCAGCAGGTGCTGGACGACCAGGTCGGAGGCGAGCAGCAGGACGTCTCCGGTGAGGGCGGCCAGGGCGAGGGTCGCGGCGGTGGGCGGGCCGGTGAGGAAGCGGACGATGTGCGGTACGGCGAGGGCGACGAAGGTGACGGGACCGGCGAGGGCGGCGGCCAGCGAGGCCAACGTGACGGCGACGAGGAGGAGTTGGAGGCGGGCGGTGGCGGTGTTGAGGCCGAGGGCGCCCGCGGAGTCGTCGCCCAGGTCGAGCACGGCCAGACGGCGGTTGGTCACCAGCGCGGCGGCGAGGGCGAGCAGTACGCCCGCGCCCGCGCCCCAGACCTCGGTCCAGGTCCGCCCGTACACCGACCCGGTGGTCCACTGGAGCGCCGAGCCGGCGAGTTCGGCCGGGAAGCGCACGGTCATCAGGTTGACCGCGGCGGCGAGGCCCGCCTGGACGGCGAGACCGATGAGGACGAGCCGGGTGACGGCGAGCCCGGAGCGCCAGGCGAACACGCCGAGGAGCAGGGCGGCCAGCAATCCACCGGCCAACGCCCCGACGGGTATGAACAGTTGGGAGGCACCGGCGGCGAGCAGAGCGACCGCGCCGAGCGAGGCGCCGCCGGTCACGCCCATCACGTCCGGGGACGCCAGGGGGTTGCGGAAGAGCCGTTGCAGCACGCAACCGGCCGCGCCGAGACCGGCCCCGGCGACGATGGCGGCGACGGCGCGCGGCGCCCGGAACTCCTGCACCACCAGCACATCCCCCGGATCACCGAGCCCGACCAGCGCGCGGAGCGCGACGGACGCGGGCATGCCCATCTCCCCGGTGGACACGGAGACCGTGAGCAGGACGAGGAGGGCGAGGAGGCCGGTCGCGCCGTAGGCGAGGAGACGTCCGCGGCCAGGGGCGCGGCGCACGTCATGTCGTACGGCCGCCTTGTACGTCAGCGTCATCGGGCGACCTTCCTGGCGAGCAGGGCGAGCAGCGGTGCGCCCAGGAACGCGGTGACGATGCCGACTTCGAGTTCCGCCGGGCGGATGACGAGCCGGCCGAGGACATCGGCGGAGAGCAGGAGCAGGGGTCCGGCGATCAGGCAGCCGGGGACGAGGAGTCGGTGGTCGCCGCCGAGGAGGGGGCGGACGAGGTGGGGTGCGGCGAGGCCGATGAAGGCGACCGGCCCGGCCACGGCCACCGCCGAACCGGCGAGGAGGACGACCGCGAGGCCACCGGCGAGCCGGATACGGGCGACCGGTACGCCGAGCGCCTGGGCCGAGTCGTCGCCGAGGGCGAGGGCGTTGAGGGCGGGCGCCACGGCCAGCGCGAGCAGCAGCCCGATGACGAGGGTCGGCAGTACCGGCCAGAGTGTGTCGAGTTGGCGGCCGGCGAGGGATCCGGCGAGCCAGAAGCGTGCCTCGTCGAGGGTGCGCTGGCTGGCCAGCATGACCGCCGACGTCCAGGACAGCAGGACGAGTTGGAGGACGGTGCCGCCGAGGGCCAGGCGTACCGGGTCGATGTCCCCGGCGCGTTGGGCCAGCGCCTGGGCGAAAACGGCGGCTGCGGCGGCTCCGGCGAAGGCGAACCACACGTACTCGACGGGGTCGGTGAGTCGGAGGGCGAAGATGGCGACGACGACCGCGAAACCGGCACCCGCGTTGATCCCGAGGGTGGTTGGGGAGGCGAGCGGATTGCGGGTGATCCCCTGAGCCACGGCACCGGCCACGCCGAGCGCGGCGCCGACCGCGAGGCCGATGACCGTGCGCGGTACCCGAAGCCCCGTCACCACCAGTGCGTCGCGGCCCTCGGCATGACCCGAGAGCGCGTCGAGGACGGTGGACAGGGGTACGGAGCGGGCTCCGAGGGCGAGGCTCAGCGCGGCGCAGAGCGTCAGGGCGGCGAGGCCGCCGAGGAACAGGGGCACATGCCGAAAGGTACGCAGGGGCACGCCGGTTGGCGCGGCCCTATCGGTCGCAGTCACGAAACGTGAGCTTAGGTTAGGCATGCTTTAGTCTTCAACGGCTGTGCGTTCACTGTGACGCACGCCGCCCTTGATCAACCCGCAAGTAACTTCGCTGCTCAATAGGCCATCCATTCATCCACACCCCACCTGGCCATCGGCCCGCGATCTTGCAGTTAAGGTAAGGCTTACCTGCTCGTACGACCAAACGCCCTTACGCTCTGGAGTTGCCGATGACCGTGGCCCCCCTGGAGACCACCCAGGCCGACTCCGCCACGCTCGTCCCCGGCCTCCTCGCCGCCGCCTACCGCCGTCTGGACACGGTGTGCGAGGTGCTGGCCGTACGAGTCGTGGATGCGGACCACGGATCAGCTCGGTCACCCCAACTGACCGAGCCGAGCGTGCGGTTGACGGAGTCTCAGGAGAGCGTGGAGGCCTTCGTCGAGGCCGAGGCCGCCCGCATCCAGGACCGCTACGACCACTCGGCGCCCCGGCATGTCGCGGCCTCCCGCGCCCTGCACGACTACGCGTGGTCGGTCGGCCTGCTGATGAGCGGCGTCTGGTACCTGGAGCGGCGGGTGCCGCGCATCGCCCCCGGCGACATACGGATCGACCTCGCGTCGGCCACGTACGAACTGGCCCCCGGCACCGACCTCACCTGTCTGCCGGACGACCCGGTGGCGGCACTGCCGGGTACGCGGGCTGTCGCCCAAGAAGAAGAGCTGCGGGCCGCGTTGCGAGACGCCGTCGCGGATCACATGGGTCCGGTGCTGGACGCGATGGGTCCGTACGTCCGCCGGGGTTCGCGTGCGTTGTGGGGCATGGTCTCCGACGACCTGGTCTCCGGACTCTGGTACCTCGGCCGCATGCTGGGCGACGAGGCCGCCGGCGTCCGGGCCGCCACGGAGGTGCTGCCCACCGCCCGGCAGCCCTTCCCCGGCGGCGCCGACTTCCGCACCCTCCGCACGAGCGACGGCCGCGAACACCCGACCCGCACCCGTCTCGGCTGCTGCCTCTACTACACGATCCGCCCCGCCGAGGCCTGCTCGACCTGCCCCCGCACATGCGACGCGGAGCGCCTGCGGCGCCTCGAAGGCTGACCGCGCGGCCCCATCGCGTTCGGGCTCCCGAGCGGACGACGCCCGCCGCAGAGCTTGCGGCGGGCGTCGGAAGTCGGGAGTCGGGAGTCGGGAGTCGGGAGTCGGGAGTCGGGAGTCGGGAGTCAAGCCTTCAGTAGCCTCTGGCGATCCATTCGTCGAGGTGAGGTGCCTCGGTGGCGATGGTGGTGGACTCGCCGTGGCCCGTGCGCACCACCGTGTCCGGGGGAAGGGTCAGCAGACGGTCGCGGATGGAGCGGATGATCGTCGGGAAGTCCGAGTAGGAGCGGCCGGTGGCGCCCGGCCCGCCGGCGAAAAGGGTGTCGCCGGTGAAGACGGTGGCCAGGTCGGGGGCGTGGAGGGAGATCGCTCCGGGGGTGTGGCCAGGGGTGTGCAGCACCGTCAGTTCCATGTCGGCGACGGTGATGCGGCGCATGTCGGAGAGGTAGCCGTCCGGGTCCCGGTCGGGGTGGGTGTGCTTCCACAGCAGCCGGTCGTCGAGATGGATCAGGATCGGGGCACCGGTGGTGGCGGCGAGCGCGGGGGCCGCGTCGATGTGGTCGTCGTGGCCATGGGTACACACGATGGCCGTCACCCGCCGGTCACCAATCGCCGCCGCGATGGCCTTGGCGTCGTGGGCGGCGTCGATGACGACGACCTCGTGGTCGTCGCCGACGATCCACACGTTGTTGTCGACGTCCCAGGTGCCGCCGTCCAGGCTGAAGGTGCCGGAGGTGACGAGGTGTTCGACGCGGACGTCGGTCATCAGAAGACCACCACCGAGCGCAGTACGTCGCCGTGGTGCATCCGCTCGAAGGCCTTCTCGACCTCGTCGAGGGCGATGGTCTCGGTGACGAAGGCGTCCAGGTCCAGGCGCCCCTGACGGTACAGATCGATGAGCATCGGGAAGTCCCGGGAGGGCAGACAGTCGCCGTACCAGCTCGACTTGAGCGCGCCGCCGCGACCGAAGACATCGAGGAGGGGGAGTTCGAGCTTCATCTCCGGGGTGGGAACGCCGACCAGGACCACCGTGCCCGCCAGGTCCCGGGCGTAGAAGGCCTGTTCATATGTCTCCGGGCGGCCCACCGCGTCGATGACCACGTCGGCGCCGAAGCCGTCGGTCAGGTCCCGGATCGCCTCGACGGCGTCCGTCTGACGGGAGTTGACGGTATGGGTGGCGCCGAGCCGCTTCGCCGTGTCCAGCTTCCAGTCGTCGATGTCCACGGCGATGATCCGTGCCGCCCCGGCGATCCGGGCACCCATCACGGCCGCGCCGCCGACTCCGCCGACGCCGATCACCGCCACGCTGTCGCCGCGTCCGACCTGTCCGGTGTTGATGGCGGCGCCGATGCCGGCCATCACCCCGCAGCCCAGCAGCCCGGCCGCCGCCGGGGAGGCCTCGGGGTCCACCTTGGTGCACTGGCCGGCCGCCACCAGGGTCTTCTCCGCGAAGGCGCCGATCCCGAGGGCGGGCGAGAGCTCGGTGCCGTCCAGCAGGGTCATCCGCTGCTCGGCGTTGTGGGTGGCGAAGCAGTACCAGGGCCTCCCCCGTCGGCAGGCCCGGCAATTCCCGCATACGGCACGCCAGTTGAGGACCACGAAGTCGCCGGGCGCCACATCGGTCACCCCCTCCCCCACCGACTCGACCACCCCGGCCGCCTCATGGCCCAGCAGAAACGGGAACTCGTCGTTGATCCCGCCCTCCCGGTAGTGCAGATCGGTGTGGCACACGCCGCACGCCCGCACCTTCACCACGGCCTCACCGGGCCCGGGGTCGGGCACGACGATCGTCTCGATCCGTACCGGGTCGCCTTTCCCGCCGGCGATGACGCCTCGGACCTGCTGGGGCATGGTGGGGCCTGCTTTCTACGGAGTTGAGTGGTGTTACTGCGTCATGGAGAGTCAGGTGGCCGTCGCGGGGACATCAGGTGGCCGGGTACGCGTAGAAGCCCCGCCCCGACTTCCGGCCCAGATGTCCGGCCGCGACCATGCGCCGCAGCAACGGCGGTGGCGCGTACAGCGGTTCGGCGTGCTCCTCGTACAGGGACTCGGCGATCGCCTTGGCCGTGTCGAGGCCGATGAGGTCGAGCAGGCGCAGTGGGCCCATGGGGTGGGCGCAGCCGAGTTCCATGCCGTGGTCGATGTCCTCGGGGGTGGCCGTGCCCGCCTGGACCATGCGTACGGCGGAGAGCAGATACGGCAGGAGGAGTGCGTTGACGATGAACCCCGCCTGGTCCGGGGCCTGCACGGCGGTCTTGCCCAACCGCTCGACGGCGAAGCGGCGGGTCCGTTCGAGCGTGTCGGTGCTGGTGGTGAGGGCGGGGATGATCTCGACCAGGGCCTGTACGGGCACGGGGTTGAAGAAATGCAGCCCTATGACACGGTCGGGTCGGCCGGTGGCGGTCGCGAGGTCGGTGAGAGGGATGGACGAGGTGTTGCTGGCGAGGATGGCGTCGGTGCCGGCGAGGATCTTGTCCACGTCCCTGAAGAGGGCGCACTTCAGGGCGCGGTCCTCCACGGCGGCCTCGATGACGAGTTCGCGGTCGGCCAGGTCGCCGAGGTCGGTGGAGAAGGACAGCCGTGCCAGGGCCCGGTCGCGTTCTTCGTCCGTCAGCTTGCCCCGGCGTACGGCCTTGCCGAGGGAGTCCTCGATACGACGGCGCCCGGCTTCCACGGCCGGTCGGCTGACCTCGGTGACAAGGACGTCGAGTCCGCCGCGGGCGACCGTCTCGGCGATGCCGGAGCCCATGAGCCCGCAGCCGAGGACGCCGATGCGGGAGAGGGACGTCGTACGGGAGTCGGGGTCGGTGGTCATGCGGAAGTCCTCCGATCCGAGACAGTCGCCCGGGCCAGATGGCTCCGCAAGCTGAACCCGGGCTCGGCGACGTCCTCCGGGGTGACCGTCAGACCGGCGGCGAGGACTCGGCGGGCCGCCATGTGGTCGGCGGGACGGTTGACGGACTCGACCGCCACCAGGGCTCCGTCGCGGAAACAGAACACCGAGAACCCGTTGCCCCGCTCGTCCGTGTGCACGCAGGTGTGGTCGTGCCCGGTCGACAGACCGGCGATCTGGAGGCGGAGGTCGCCCTGGTAGCTCCAGAACCACGGCAGGGCGTCGTAGGGCCGGGGTGTGCCGGTGAGTCGGGCGGCCAGGCAGCGGGCCTGGTCGGCGGCGTTCTGCACGGACTCCAGCCGGATGCGCCGTCCCGAGCCGTGCGGGTCGGGGAAGGCCGCGCAGTCGCCGATCGCCGAGATGTGCGGGTCGGCGGTGGCGAGGTGTGCGTCGACGACGATGCCGTTGTCGGTCTCCAGGCCCGCCAGGCCGGCGAGTTCGGCGTTGGGCAGCACGCCGATGCCGGTGACGACGAGGTCGGCGGGGACGGTCGTCCCGTCCGCCGTGCGTACGCCGGTCACCCGGCCGTCCCGGCCGATCAGTTCGGTGGGCGCGGTGCCCATCAGAAGCCGGGTGCCGCCCAGTCGATGCTGTTCCGCGAAGTGGACGGCGGTGGACACGGACACCGCGCGGCCCATCACCTGGTCGGCGATGTCGAGCACGACGGGGCTGAGGCCGGCGGCCCGGCAGGCGGCGGCGAACTCCAGGCCGATGAACCCGGCGCCGATCACCACCACGTCCCGGGCCTCGCCCAGACGATGGCGCAGTTCCTCGGCGTCGGCCCGGGTCCGCAGATCGAACACCCCCGCCAGTCCGCTCCCGGGCAGCGGCAGCGGACGGGGCCGGGAGCCGGTGGCCAGCACCAGGTGCGCGTACGGGAGTTCGGTGTGGTCGTCGAGTGTCACCTTGCGCCGGGCCCGGTCCAGGCCCACCACCCGACGGCCGACGATCAACTCGATCTCCCGGTCGGCGTAGAACCGGTCGGCGCGCAGGGTCAGCTCCTCCCCCGACAGCTTGCCGGCGAGGTACTCCTTCGACAACGGCGGGCGCTGGTAGGGAAGTTCGGGCTCGTCGCCGATGAGCGTGAGGGGGCCGGTGAAGCCCGCGTCGCGCAGTGACTCCGCCGCCTGGACGCCCGCCTGGCCGGCGCCGACGATCACGATGCCGGGCTCGGGAGTCGTCATGTCTGCGC
>NZ_AEJC01000381.1 GCF_000317595.1 Streptomyces ipomoeae 91-03
ATCACGTCAACCGGGTCGGGGCGGCGTCCAGCGCTCTCAGCGTGGACGTGCGCATCATCCACACCTGGCGTGGTGACCTGGTCGTCGACCTCGTCGCACCGGACGGCACCGCGTACCGGCTGAAGAACTCCTCGTCCTCCGACTCGGCCGACGACGTGATCGCGACCTACACCGTCGACGCGTCCGCCGAAACGGCAGCGGGCGTCTGGAAGCTGCGGGTACAGGACGTGGCCAGCCTGGACACCGGGTACATCGACGGCTGGAAGCTCACCTTCTGAGCGCACGACAGCAGAGGCGATGAGCAGTTGAGTTGAGTGGCGGCGGTCGGACCTGCCCGGGCGGGTCCGACCGCTCAGCCGCGCTCCGGGCCCAGGCACCGACCAGCGCGGTCACCAGCGGCGGCCCGGCCGTGACGACCCTGCCGAGGCCGACCAGGAGGACGGCGATCGCCACCGCTGCCCCGGTCGGCTCGCTGGACGTCGCTCCCGTCACCGCGACACCTCCCGCACCACCGGTCCCTCGGTTGGCGGCTCCGGCTTGACAGGCGGACGATGGAGGGGTGGGTCGGAACGGAAGGAGCCGTCATGCTGGAGATCAAGACGGTCGACAAGCCGGACGAGCGGCGCGACTTCCCGCGAGGACACCTCGAAGCCGTCCACCTCAGCGGGCTCGACTTCGCCGTGGCCACCTTCGAACCCGGCTGGCGCTGGTCCGAGTCCGTGGCCCCCATCGCGGGCACGGAGAGCTGCCAGGTCCACCACAACTGTTACGTCCTCAAGGGCCGCCTGCAGATCCGTATGGACGACGGCGGAGAGGGCGAGGTGGGACCCGGCGACGTCTTCGTGTGCCCGCCCGGCCACGACGCGTGGGTCGTGGGCGACGAGCAGTGTGTGGTGCTCGACTTCGCCGGACCGATGGCACAGGAGTACGCCAAGGCATCGAACGACTGACCGAAGCCAGGGTGAGAGGGAG
>NZ_AEJC01000382.1 GCF_000317595.1 Streptomyces ipomoeae 91-03
TGTGCATCTTCCCGGCCCCCGCCCGCACCGTCGGCCCATTCCCAAGCCGGTGGTCGGCTCCTGTCCACAGTGGACGGGGCCGGAAGCCGTTTTCCAACGTTCCGAGAGGTTGTTCGTGTCGGCCAGCACATCCCGTACGCTCCCGCCGGAGATCGCCGAGTCCGTCTCTGTCATGGCGCTCATTGAGCGGGGAAAGGCTGAGGGGCAGATCGCCGGCGACGATGTGCGTCGGGCCTTCGAAGCCGACCAGATCCCGGCCACTCAGTGGAAGAACGTACTGCGCAGCCTCAATCAGATCCTCGAGGAAGAGGGTGTGACGCTGATGGTCAGTGCCGCGGAGCCCAAGCGCACCCGAAAGAGCGTCGCAGCGAAGAGTCCGGCCAAGCGCACCGCCACCAAGACGGTCGCGGCGAAGACGGTGACCACCAAGAAGGCCACCGCCCCCACCGCCCCGGCGGCGCCCGTGGCAGACGCCTCCGCCGAGGACGCTCCCGCCAAGAAGGCCGCCGCGAAGAAGGCGGCCGCGAAGAAGGCGGTCGCCGTAAAGAAGGCCGCTCCCGCAAAGAAGACGGCCGCCAAGAAGACCACCGCCAAGAAGGACGACGTCGAGCTGCTCGAGGAAGAGGTCCTCGAGGAGACCCCGGGCAAGCCCGGCGACGAGCCCGAGGGCACCGAGAGCGCCGGATTCGTACTGTCCGACGAGGACGAGGACGACGCGCCCGCCCAGCAGGTCGCCGCCGCCGGTGCCACCGCCGACCCGGTCAAGGACTACCTCAAGCAG
The DNA here is from genome assembly GCF_000317595.1 of Streptomyces ipomoeae 91-03. Classification (GTDB taxonomy): domain Bacteria; phylum Actinomycetota; class Actinomycetes; order Streptomycetales; family Streptomycetaceae; genus Streptomyces; species Streptomyces ipomoeae. Next base: position 782 of record NZ_AEJC01000382.1, read on the forward strand.
ATCGGCAAGGTCCCGCTGCTCAACGCCGAGCAGGAGGTCGAGCTCGCCAAGCGCATCGAGGCCGGTCTGTTCGCCGAGGACAAGCTGTCCAACGCCGACAAGCTCGCCCCCAAGCTCAAGCGCGAGCTGGAGATCATCGCCGAGGACGGCCGCCGCGCCAAGAACCACCTCCTGGAGGCCAACCTCCGTCTGGTGGTCTCCCTGGCCAAGCGCTACACCGGCCGCGGCATGCTCTTCCTGGACCTGATCCAGGAGGGCAACCTCGGTCTGATCCGCGCGGTCGAGAAGTTCGACTACACCAAGGGCTACAAGTTCTCCACGTACGCCACCTGGTGGATCCGTCAGGCGATCACCCGTGCCATGGCCGACCAGGCCCGCACCATCCGTATCCCGGTGCACATGGTCGAGGTCATCAACAAGCTCGCGCGTGTGCAGCGTCAGATGCTCCAGGACCTGGGCCGTGAGCCCACCCCGGAGGAGCTGGCCAAGGAGCTCGACATGACCCCGGAGAAGGTCATCGAGGTCCAGAAGTACGGCCGCGAGCCCATCTCACTGCACACCCCGCTGGGCGAGGACGGCGACAGCGAGTTCGGTGACCTCATCGAGGACTCCGAGGCCGTCGTCCCGGCCGACGCGGTCAGCTTCACGCTTCTGCAGGAGCAGCTGCACTCTGTCCTCGACACGCTCTCCGAGCGCGAGGCGGGCGTCGTCTCCATGCGCTTCGGTCTCACCGACGGTCAGCCGAAGACCCTCGACGAGATCGGCAAGGTGTACGGCGTCACGCGTGAGCGGATCCGCCAGATCGAGTCGAAGACGATGTCGAAGCTGCGCCACCCGTCCCGCTCGCAGGTCCTGCGCGACTACCTCGACTGAGCAGCTCAGGCCCGGCCCGCGCGGTCGTCATCGAAGGCCCGGTTCCCTCGAAGGAGCCGGGCCTTCGGCGTGTGTGCGGCATGCGGACGCCCGTCGCGTGGATCACTCTGGGTGGTGCCATTCACATCCCAGAGTGAGGAGCGCGCATGCGTCGGCCCTTCGCCCGGTTGCTGGCTCTCGCGGCCACCACGGCCGTCATACCGCTGGCATCACCCCCGACCGCGACGGCCGAGGTCGTCATCGGGGGTCATCCCGTCGAGATCTCCCAGGCGCCCTGGACGGTGGCCATGTCCAGCCGTGACCGGTTCGGCGGTACGCGGGCCGGACAGTTCTGTGGCGGTGTGGTGATCTCCCGCTCGATGGTGCTGACGGCCGCCCACTGCCTCGGCGAGGACGTACTGGGGGCCCCGCCGGAACAGATCACCGACCTCAAGGTCATCACCGGCCGTTCCGAACTGGCGTCGAAGGAGGGCGCAGAGATCCCGGTGCACGGCGTCTGGATCAATCCGAAGTACAACGCCTCCACGGACGCCGGGGACTTCGCCGTCGTCACCCTTGCCGAGCCACTGCCTCAGAGCTCCGTCATCTCGATGGCCGGGGTCGGCGACCCGGCGTACCAGCCGGGCACGGCAGCGGCGGTCTACGGCTGGGGCGACACCACGGGCGTCGGGGACTATGCGCGGAGCCTGCGGGCAGCGCCGGTGAAAGTGCTGGCCGACACAGTCTGCGAGACGGCCTATCCGGGCGGCGCGGAGGGCCGATACCTCGCCGACTCCATGGTGTGCGCGGGGGAGCTCAGCGGCGGCAAGGACGCCTGCCAAGGGGACAGCGGGGGACCGCTGGTCGCCCAGGGGAAGCTGATCGGGCTCGTGTCATGGGGCAGCGGCTGTGGAGTGGCCGGGAGTCCCGGCGTCTACACCAGGGGCTCGTACGTGGCCCAGGCGCTGACGGGGAGCCGCTGAGGCGGCGCTGAGGGGCGTACGACGCCACGCGCCGTGCGAG
>NZ_AEJC01000383.1 GCF_000317595.1 Streptomyces ipomoeae 91-03
TCGTCAAGGCATCCCTGTCGGTTTGGGGTGATTGGGGCTTGCTGGGGTCATGCGGCGAGTGCAACGTCCGGGGGTGTGCGGGATTCGTAGAAGGTGCCGTCTCGGAGCATGGCGAACAGGACGCTGATGCGTTGGCGGGCGAGGCGGAGGAGGGCCTGGGTGTGGGTTTTGCCGCGGGCGCGTTGCTTGTCGTAGTAGGTGCGGGAGGCGGGATCGGCGTTCATGCAGGCGAAGGCGGAGAGGAACATGGCGCGTTTGAGCTGGCGGTTTCCGCCTCGGGGTGCGTGTTCGCCGTGGATCGAGGTCCCCGATGACCTCGTGGTCGGGGCGAGGCCGGCGTAGGAGGCGAGGTGGGCGGCGCTCGGGAAGCTGGTGCCGTCGCCGACGGTGACCAGCAGGACGGCGGCGGTCCTGACGCCGACGCCGGGCATCGACGTCAGGACCGGGGAAAGAGGGTGAGCCTCCAGCAGGGCGTTGATCTGGGCTTCCAGGGCCCGGCGCTGGGTGTGGACGGTGGCCAGGGAGGCGGCCAGGGTGGGGATCACGATGTCGAGGGTGCCGGTGCCCGGGACGACGACGGTCTGCTCGTCCAGGGCGGTGAAGACGTCGTCGATGAGCCGGGTGGCCATGCGCGGGGCCTTGGGGCGGATCACCTCCACCAGCCTGCGGCGTCCGGCCTTGCGCAGGGCTGCGGGAGAGCCGTAACGCTCCAGCAGCCAGGTGACGGCGGGGTGGTCCAGGCGGGGCCCGAGGACGCGTTCGAGGCTGGGGTGGAATTGGGTGAGCAGGCCGCGTATCCGGTTGCTGGTGCGGGTGGCCTCGGCCGCGAGGTCCTGGTCGAAGCCCACCAGCACGGTCAGCTCGGCGGTGATCTCGTCGGTGAGCTCCAGCGAGCGCAGGGTGTGCGGCATGGTGCGGGCTGCGTCCGCGATCACCGCGGCGTCCTTGGCATCCGTCTTGGCCTCGCCCGGATACAGATCCGCGATCCGGCGCATGGCCAGTCCCGGCAGGTAGGCGGCCTGGCAGCCCGCGTCCCGGGCGACGGTGAGGGGGAGGGCGCCGATGGAGGCGGGCTGGTCCACGATCACCAGGACGGTGCCGAACTTCGCGGTCAGCTTGTCGAAGACGGCCCGCAGTTTCGGCTCGCTGTTGGGCAGCTGCTTGTCGAAGACCTTCTTGCCGGCCGGGGTCAGCCCGTGCCCGTGATGGGCACTCTTGCCGACGTCCAGGCCGAGGAACACGCCCACGTCTTCGGTGTCGAACATCGCGCCCTTCCAAGGGAGTTGAACGTGCTGGCCTTGGCAGTGGTGTCGTACGCGCGCATCCACGTTATGCAGACCTGTCGCCCGCGAGCTGTCCGGCATTGCGCCGGACCGGGCGGTGGCCGGACCTCTGATCAGCGTCTCCGACGGCACCTCCCGGGCCCGGTGACACCACCCCCCAGGTCATCCGTTCGACAGGGGGCAAAAGTCATGCCGGGCCCGGAGGCCAGCGGCCCTCTTGCAGGACCGCGGAAAACATAACGGGGG
>NZ_AEJC01000384.1 GCF_000317595.1 Streptomyces ipomoeae 91-03
CCCCTTCGACTACGGCTCCCTCGCACGGATTAGGCACACATCACGCGGCGCCTTCCTCCAGTGCGGCCACCGCCTCAGCGGCCTTGCGGGCCTGCCGTTCCGCCTTCTCCAATTTGGCCTTCGCCTTGGCCAGTTGCTTGGAACGGCGCTTGTGCATCTTCTTCGAGACCTCGTCCAGACGGTCCGGGAAGAGGTGTCCGTACGTGTCCAGGGTCAACGTCGCGGACTTGTGGCCCAGCATCGTCTGTACGACGTTGACGTCCGCGCCGCTGGCGATGGCCAGCGAGGCCGCCGTGTGCCGCAGCTTGTGCGGGGTGACCTTGAGGTGCCCCAGCCCGGCCTTCACGACCGCCGGCGCGAAGAAACGCTGACGGAAGTTCCGGGCCCGCAGCGGGCCTCCCTGAGGGGCGGTGAAGAGCAACTCCTCATCTCCCCGGCCCTGGACGTGGGGCTTCAACTCCTCTGCCAGGAACCGCGGGATCGGTACCGACCGGCGCTCGTGGTTCTTGGGGGTGTCGAGGTAGAGCTTGCCGTTGTCCTCGGCGTACGCCTCGACGATGTGCGCTCGGCAGGCGTCCAGGTCCACGCGGCCCACCTTCAGCGCGGACGCCTCGCCCCAGCGCAGGCCGGTGTAGGCCAGCAGCAGGATGAACACCCGGTAGGCGCCCGACGCGTTGGCCAGCGCATCGACCTGCATGTCATCGAGGTACACGTGGTCGGCCGGCGCCGCCTTCGGCAAGGGCACGCCGACAGCCGGGTTGACCGCCAGACGACGAGCCTTGACCGCGTAGCCGAGAACGCGGCTGAGGACGACGTACGCCTTGCGGACCGAGCGGGGGCTGAGCTTCCTGCCGCCGGTCGCCTCGCCGGACAGCAGGTCCGCGAGCCACTCGGCGATGTCCTCGAAGTGGATGCGGTCCAACGGTGTGGTGCCCCACCTGGGGATCACGTGGACGTCGAGAACGCCGCGATAGCGGCCCCGGGTCGAACGCTTGAGATGGATCTGCGCGGCCAGCCAGGACTCCGCCACCTCTGCGAATTTCACGCGTGCGGCTGCGGGATCGCGGTAGGAGCCGTCGTTGAGACGGGACTCCATCCTTGTCCGCTCCGCCTCGGCGTCGACCTTGCGGGCGAAGGTCTTCATCTTCGGCTTGCCATCGGGGTCGTACCAGCGCACGCGGTACCGCCCCGGCGGCGTACGGCCCGCCCGCTTGGCTTCCGCCGCGGCCCGTACGTACGTCCCGTGCCCGATGCGGTCCTCAATCCAGACCCGCGCCAACTAGCACCCCCTCCGGTCATTACTGGACACCGACGGGAGCGGCAAGAGCAGGGCCATGGGAGGAACACCGAGCGCGGTGGCGATGGCGACGAGGTCGTCGATATCGCAGCGTCGGTGGGCGCGTTCGGTTCGGCTGAGGGCGGTGTTGGACATCGGGCGGCCCAGCGCGGTGCAGCGGGCGGCGAGCTGGTGCTGGGTCAGGCTGCGCACGAGGCGTAGGTGCTCGATGGCGCGGGCGGTGTGGAGGCCGGCGGGGCCTATTTCGACAGGTCGGGTTGCCATGACAGGTAGCTGTAACTTGCATCCGGCCGTCATGGCAAGAGTTAGTTCTTAAACTCTATAAAAGTCGCCCGGGGGCGAAGTGGTGTTCGTCTCGCCGAATTCCGGTACATCACGAGCCTTTTCAGTGGAGAGGCCGTGCTATCTTCCCTCCGCGTCATGGAGATGGGCGATTTGAGCGACTATCAGCCACAGTGTCCGGTAGGCTGACCGCGCCACTGATGACTGCTGGGCGCTATCTCTGAGCTGCGGAGGTACCGGATTCCGACCCCTCTGCCAGCCGTTGCGCCACAGAAAAATTCCAGGCTCTGCGGGAGCGATTTCGGCAACCGGGGATCCGCCCTTACTGTTTGGTCTCCCCCGGCCACGCCGAGAGAAGTAGTACAGAGTTTCAGAACTAACTCTGGACTTTTCCCTTGGCGGTGTGGCTGTGTTGTCCAGGCCCGTTGTTCAAGACCGAAAAGGAGCCCTGTGCCGAAGACCTCTCCCTGCGGCACCAACGTCCCTGTCGCCCCCGCAGCTGCCCAGCGCGGCCCGCTGGCCACCCCTGCGGAGGTCGCCGCCTACCTCGGGGTGCCGGTGAAGACCCTTTACCAGTGGAAGTACCGGGGCATCGGCCCCAACGTGCACAAGGTCGGCCGCCACCTGCGCTACCGCTGGCACGAGGTGGACGCCTGGCTGAACGCCCAGGCCACGTACGACCTCGTGGTCTGACGCCGCTCTTTCAGGGACAGCGAAACGGCTCTCGGCGAGCCACCGCCGAGAGCCGCACAGTCCCTGCCCCATCGCCCCTGAATTGACCGATCCGGTGGGTCGGGCCTTGCCCGTCCGGCCCACCAGGGAGGAACGCCTGTGGACGAACCTACGTCCTCTACCACCCCTACCGCATCCCCGACGCCCACCTGGCCGCCCGTCGCCGTCCCCGGCCAGGCAGCTCCCGCAATGCCCGAACCCTCGCCCGCCGAGGACGAGAAGCCGCCCCAGGCTCCAGAGGGCGCCGCCTTGCTGGACGAGCTGCGGGAAGCCATCGCCCGGTACGTGATCCTGCCCAGCAGCGAGGCGCTGACCGCCGTCACGCTGTGGGTCGCGGCCACGCACATCCAGCCCGCCCTCCAGCACGCGCCTCGTCTCGCGGTGGTCGGACCGGCGAAACGGTGCGGCAAGTCCCGCCTGCTGGATGTGATCACGGAGACCGTGCGCGAGCCGCTGATCACGGTCAACACCAGCCCGGCGGTCGTCTTCCGCGCCATCGGCGATGACCCGCCCACCCTGCTGGTGGACGAGGCCGACACCATCTTCGGCAGCATCAAGGCCGCCGAGAAGAACGAGGAGCTGCGCGGCCTGCTCAATGCCGGCCACCAGCGCAACCGGCCCGCCCTGCGCATCTCCGGGCCCGAGCACAAGCCTCAGGCGTTCCCCACCTTCGCCATGGCAGCGCTCGCCGGCATCGGGGATCTACCGGACACGGTCATGGACCGGGCGGTGGTGATCCGCATGCAGCGCCGCAAGGATGGTGAGCGGGTCGAGCAGTTCCGCTCCCGCCGCGACATCCCGACCCTGCACGGCCTGCGCGACCGGCTGACCGCCTGGCTGCGCCCCCTGATGGACACCGCAGCGGACTTGGTACCGCCGATGCCGGTGCAGGACCGGGCGGCAGACACCTGGGAACCGCTCGTAATCGTCGCGGAACTGGCGGGCGGCACCTGGCCCGAGGAGGCCCGCGCCGCGTGTGCGTCCATGTGCGCGGCCGAGGCAGGCAAGGACGACGAGTCGAACCTGAAGACCCGCCTGCTGCAGGACATCCGGCGCGCCTTCGCACGCTGCGGTGATCCCGACATCATGCGCACCCGGGACCTGCTGGACGAACTCCTCAAGGACCAGGAGGCGCCGTGGGCCGAGTACGGCACCGCCGGCCTGAGCCCACGCCACCTGGGCATCCTCCTCAAGGACTTCGATATCAAGGCCGCCACTCACCGCTTTGAAGGCGGCCGGCAGGCCAAGGGCTTCGCCCGCCTCCGCTTCGCCGACGCCTGGGCCCGCTACTGCCCCGAGGAGCCGACGCCCGACAGCGGCGACGAGAGCACCGCCCCCGGCCCGGGCCTGCACTCGTAAAGACTCGTCGCACTCGTCGCGTCGCAGGTCAGCCCCGCGACGAGTGTCGTCGCCGTGACGAGTCCACTCGTATCACGCCAACCTTCCGTACCTGCTGTGACCAGGCACGCGACGAGTGCGACGAGTGCGCACCCCCTCCCATCAGCCTCACTCTGTGCCCATGGCACCCGCTCCCCGCCTGGAGTACCCCGCTTGCCTTCACGCACCGCCCAAGCTCCCGCGCCGGTACTGACCGCAGCGATCCGCCTCGGGGTCGCCCTGGTCGGCACGATCGGCTTCGCCCTCTCCTACGACGCTCTGCGGCAGATGGCCGTCGCCATCCACGTCCGCAGAATCCTCACGTACGCCTTCCCCCTGGTGATCGACGGTTTCATCGCCATCGGCGTCGCCGCCCTGCTCATCCTGCGCACCGCACCCTGGCGCTCCCGGCTGTACGTCTGGGCACTCGTCGGCATCGCCACGATCACCAGCATCTGGGCCAACGCCCTGCATGCCGTCCGCCTCAACCAGCAGGCTCACACCACCGGGCTCCACCTGGACGACGTCACCGTCGGCGCCCTGTCAGCCATCGCCCCGCTGGCACTGGCCGGAGCCGTCCACCTTGACCTGGTCATCCGCCGCCACCCCACACGCCACGTTCAAGAGGTCGCCACCACAAAGAGCCACAACGCCCCTGGCTACGGCCACAACCACACCGACTACGCCGAGCCGACTCCGTCATCCGAGGGCAACGCCGGTCTGCCAGAGCAAGCAGAGATGCCCGATGTGGCCGGTCGCCCCCGCGACGTGGTGCGGGACGCCGCCAATGTGCCGCAGGCTCGGAAACCGCTCGCCACGGCAGAGGGCCACGAACGCGACGTCACCTTCGACGAACTCCTCGCCCTCGCCCGCACGGCACCGCTGGGACGCGGAGGCCGCGCGTCACGCCGCAACATCGAGGCGGCGATACGAGACGCCGGCTACCGCATCGGCAAGGACCGCCTGACCCGGATCAAGGACCGGGTGCAGGCCGAACTCGACCAGGCCGCCAGCCAGTGGCGGGCCGAGCCCGACAAGGGACCCGCCGACGCCCTCTGAGGCTCCCAGCAGCACCCACCACCCTGCGAACTCGACTTCTCTCGCTCGTCCCCGCGCTGACCAGTACGGGGACGAGCCAGCCGTCGAATCGCGTCACCGTCGCACCGCAACACCACATGGAGAACCGCTCTATGCCCGACCTCCACAATGAACTCCCCGCCAGCCAGCAGGAGGTGACCACCGCCGTCACCCAGCCAGCAAGGTATGACGTTGGACCGTCCAAGGGCCGGTCCAACGCGGACACCTCCGCCCCGGGGGTGGCGGAGGACTTCGGGCACCAGGGGGTGCCCGAGGAGGAGGCACCCGCCGACGCAGCCGAGCAGTCACCCGCCGCCAGCGCCGACGAAGTCACCTTGCGTCGTCTCGCTCGCCGCCGTTCCCGCGAGGACGTCCAGCGCAAAAAGCGTGTCGACGTCCGCTACAGCGTCGACGAGAAGACCCGGATCCTCACGCGGGCCCGTGAGATGGGCATCGCCGGCGCCCACCTCGTCGGCGCCGTGATCATGGCCTACCTCGATGGCGATCTCACCGTGGGCCTGGCCGGGCAGCGCACCCAGCTCGATGATTGCCTCGACAAGCTCGACGCCCTGCGGGCCGAGGTCGCCCGCATCGGCAACAACGTCAACCAGATCGCCCACCGCCTCAACGCCGGAGGGGATCCACACCCTGTGGACACCGCCGTCCTCGCGCAGACCGAGCGCACCCTGGACGCAGTCCGCGCCGCGATCGGCGACATCGCGCAGACCATGAACCACGCTGTCTCCGCGAAGGCGGCCCAGTGATCGCCAAGATCGGCAGCGGCAAGGACACCGCCGGCCTGATCCGGTACCTGTTCGACACGAAGAAGGCCAAGGACCACACCGACCCGCACCTGATCGCCTCCTGGGACGGCTTCGCACCCGACCCAGGCCGCGCCGACGACTTCGACGCCACAAAGAAGCGCCTCGTGGCCGACCTCGACCTGCGGGTCAAGCAAGCCCGCCGACTGGGCCGGGTACCCGAGCGGCACGTATGGCACTGCTCGGTACGTGCCGCCCCCGGCGACCGGCACCTCACCGACGCCGAGTGGGCGGACATCGCGCGCCGCATTGTGGCGGCCACCGGGATCGCGCCACAAGGCGACCCCGACGGGTGCCGTTGGGTCGCCGTACGCCACGCCGACGACCACATCCACATCGCCGCCACCAAGGTCCGAGGAGACCTGAGCACCGCCCGCCACTGGAACGACTACCTGAAGGCCGACAAGGAACTCGCCGCCATCGAGAAGGAATACGGACTCCTGCAGGTCGTGCGCGGCGACCGCACCGCCACCAAGCGCCCCACCCGCGCCGAGATGGAGAAAGCCCGCCGCGCCGGCACGACTCGGACCTCCCGCGAGCGCCTGCGCACCACCGTCCGCCAGCTGGTGTCCATCGCCACCAGCCCGGAGGAATTCCTCCACCTGCTCGACGGCGTCGAAGGCGTCCTCGTCGATGTTCAGCACTTTCCCTCCGGCGACGTACGCGGGTACAAGGTCGCCGTGGCAGGCGACACCAACGCCGCCGGCGAGCCGATCTGGTTCTCCGGCGCCAAACTCGCCCCCGACCTGTCCTTCCCCAAGATCCGCGAACGCCTCACCGCCATCGAGGCTCCGCCCGCAGCGGAGCCGGGCAGCCGGCGCAGGCCCAACCCCTGGTACCAGGCCACCGCCGCGGCCGAGCGCATCCCCCACCACCTCGACCACGGTGACGACGCGGCAGCCCAGGCCCACATCGCAGCCTTCGGCGAAGCCATCGATGTCCTGCCGCTGCTCGCCCCCAGCCACCTGCGGCCACAGCTGCAACAGGCCGCCACAGCGTTCGAACGCGCCACCCGCTCCCGCATCCGCGCCCAGCAGGACCAGGCACGCGCCCTCCGGGGCGCCGTCCGCGCGCTGCGCACCGTGCCGGTCACCGGTGACGGGTCCGGGCTGGCGATGTTCCTCGACATCGCAGTGCTCGTCATCTTCGCCACAGCCCGCTGGCACCAGGCTCGCCAGCACGACCAGCAGGTCGCCGCCGCCCACCAGGCCCTGGTCCACCTGCAGGCCGTCTCCCAACAGGCTGCTGCCGAGCCACTGGCCGCCCTGGCCCAGCGCCAACCACCGGCCCGCACCATGGAACGGCACGCCCAGCGGATCCTCGTGATCGTGCCCGAACACGCTCAGCAGATCCTCGACGACCCCGCCTGGCCGGCACTCGCCGCCGCCCTGACCGAAGCCGAGACCGCCGGCCACGATCCCGAGCTGCTCCTCCAGCATGCCGCCCGCCAGCGCACCCTGGACGACGCCCGCTCCACCGCCAGGACCCTCACCTGGCGCATCCAACGCCTCGCCGCCCGGCAGGCCCCCAGCGCCCGAGCACGAGCCGCCCAAGCCCGCACGAGCGTTGCAGCACGAACGGCACAGCGTGGCCAGACCCCACCGAGCCCTTCGCAGCCTGGGCCTGCGGCACCTTCTCGACACCGGTAATTCCGGCACTGACGGCCTCGCGCGCGAGGCCGTCAGCAGGAGGAAGGCACCTGTCCCGTTCACCCCCAGGTTTCCCACACCGCTGACACCACACAACGGGCGCTTGGCCGGTCCAGGACGGGCGCGGGTTTCCTGAGTGAACATTCGCGCGTTTCCTGAGTGAACGCTCTGGTGTTTCCTGAGTGAACGGTCTTTGCCCGGGGGACCCCCCCTACTTCCGGATCAGCTCGCCTCGGCAGCAGCCCAGCACGTCCGCACGAGGAGGAGTGATTGCCTCGCTCCCCGGTGACCTCGTCGGCAGCCTGGCGAACGGGCGTCGACGATGATCACTGCGGTCCGTCCCCGGTGAAGGAACCGCGTCACCGCACCGTGCTGACCAGAGGCTCCAGCAACTCCAGCGCTTCCTCCCAGCGGAAGCGATCCGCCGCGCCACCGGCCCTCGGCCGGTGCGGTTCGCACGAGCCGATCAGGACGCCCATCCCCTGCAGACGGTCCAGGCTCTGCTGATAGGCAGGGTGGGCGGCCTGGGCTGAGTTCAGGTAGGGCAGTGCCACGGTCGGGATGCCCATGCCGTACGCCTCGCACAGGATGCCCAGGGCGAGGGTGTCTGAGATCCCGGCGGCCCACTTGTTGATCGTGTTGAACGTGGCGGGAGCGACGGCTATCGCGTCCGCCGGAGGCAGGGGGCGCGGGTCTCCCGGTGATCGCCAGGCGGAGCGGATCGGGTAGCCGGTCTGTGCCTCGATCGCCTTGGCGTCGATGAAGCCGAGTCCCTGCGGTGTGGCGATGACGCCGACGTCCCAGTGCGCCTCCTGGGCGGTGGTGATGAGCTTGCCGACGTCACGGGCAACACCTGCCGCGCACACGACGACGTACAGGAAGGGCTTCTTGTCCGGAGCGGTCGGCTCGGTCACGCGGGGACTCCCAGTTGGCGGCTGAAGTGGTGCAGTTCCGGCAGGGTACGACGGCGGTCGCGGGCGGCCATGTCGGCGACCAGGTTGCGGACGTCGGGACGGCGGATGTCCTGGGCGGCGCAGGTCTCGGCGATGCGCAGGGCCTGGTAGCCGTCGGCGAGGCGGCCCTGCTGGCTGTAGGCACGAGCCGCCTCCACCCATAGGGCGGCGCGGCGCTCGGGGACCGGGATGTGTCGGCGCATGAGGGGTCGGGCCGCCTGGAGGGCGAGGCCGGCGTCACCGAAGGCCACCAGGGCGCTCAGCTCGTGCAGGGCGACATTGGTCGGGCTGAAGGTGGCCCAAGCGTCAGGCCGGTCCAGGGTCACGTACCGGGAGACTTCCTTGGCCTCTGTGAGGAATTCCTTCGTGGCCGCGCGATCACCGCGGCTGCTGGCCGCGGTCACGCCGCGCAGGAGTAGCAGTCCAACAGCAGCGAGGTACTTCGGAGAGCGCCGGTCGTACGAACCGGTGAGCTGGTCGGCGGTGTGCCTGACCAGAGTGACGGCTTCGGTGGCGTGCTTCTCGCGCACCAGGACGTGGGCCTGGACACGGACGCTGGAGGCGAGGACCACCGGGTCGCCCGAGCGTTCTGCTTCGGCCATCGCCCGGCCGACGGCGAGCCATGCGTTGCCCTGGTCGTGCTGTTTGAGCAGCAGGCTGGTCGCGGTCTGGTACGCCGTGGCCAGGAGCCCGGACACCGTGTCCCTGTCCGTCGCATCGCCGGCGGCCATCCGCAGGTCGGCGATCAGGTTCGGGAGGGTGCGCTCCAGCTCTGTGTAGTGACAGGTGTGGAAAAGCCTGAGTGCTGATCCGACGCGTTCGTACAGGACGGCCGTGTCCTGTGGGCCACCGGCGCCCGCAGGGCCGGCGCCGGGCAGGAGGGCCTGGACGAGGGCGGTGTGTGAGGCCGAAGAACCGGCCGGGGCCGCGAGCGCTGCGATGCTCGCGGCGAGGAAGGTGCGGCGGTGCATGTCGTCAGCTTCTTGATCGGCGGTGGAGACGTCCTGAGCTGGGGCGAGGCCCAACTCATGAGGCGGGATGTTCAGTTCCTGCGCGACGGCGCGTAGTACGCGGATGTCCTCCGTGCCGCGACCGCTCTCCAGACGGCTCACCTTGGACTGGTGATACCCGAGCGCTGCGGCCACGTCATGCTGTGAACGCCGCTGTAACACCCGTGCCCGCCGGATCCGTTCTCCGATCCGTCTCGCTTCCCCATATGCATCGGCCATCTGCCACGGCTCCCTCCGCCGTCGCTGATCCTGCCTGCTCAATCGAGCATAGATCAGCCGTAGTTGGCGGTGATGCAGCTCCTGCATAACTCATGCAGCGCCCGCGCACGAGCTAACCACTCACGGCGACGGGCTGGTTGCTTGGTGCGGCCCCACCTACACCGGGAGGCCGCTCATGGAAGCGCACCAGCTCGCTCTTTCCCTGCCCTCGACGCCCGCCGCAGCGAGCGAGGCCCGGCACCAGGCCGTGGACGCGATAGCGGGCTGGGACACGGAGCTGGACGCCGAGGTGGTGCACACGGCTGAACTGCTGGTCAGCGAGCTCGTCACCAACGCGGTCCAGTACGCCGGCACCGGATCGGTCTCGCTCACGGTCTGCCTCGACGAGGCCGTCCTGCGAGTCGAGGTCTGCGACGCGAGCCCGGTGCTGCCCCAGCCGGCTCTGCCCGCTGCGAACAGCGAGGGCGGCCGTGGCCTGTTCCTCGTCGCCGCTCTCGCCGACCGGTACCAAGCCGAGCCGACAAAGAACGGCAAGCGCTGCTGGGCCGAGATCGACCTGATCAACAAACCCAGCCAGGAAATCGCCTGTTTCCTTCCCCTGCAGAGGAGTTGATGATGACGACCACCCACGCCCCCGGCGTGGCCGCCGAGGTGATCGCCGTATGCCCAGGGCCGCCCCTCGCCGGCTTCGTGAGCGTCGACGGCTCCAAGAACGCCGCTCTGCCACTCCTGGCGGCCACGGCTGCCCTCGGCCGCCCAGTTCGGCTGAGCAACGTCCCGGACAGCACGGACGTCCAGATCATGCTCGCTCTGCTGCAACAGGCAGGCTGGCATGTCACGCAGCCCGTCGGCGAACCGACCACCTATGTGATCCTGCCGACGAAGGCATCTCGGGGACTGCCCGATCTGGCGCAGGCAGCCCACATCCGCGCCTCGTACTACCTCGTCCCCGCCCTGCTCGCGCGGTACGGCCAGGCGCGGCTGCCCTGGCCGGGCGGCTGCCGGATCGGTGCGCGCGGGATGGAGCTGCACTTCAAGGTGTACGAGGCGTTCGGCGACCGGAGCCTCCAGGACAGCTCCGGATACGGCATCGAGGCCCACGCCTCACACACCGGCACCGTCTCCATCGCACTGCCCTTCCGCTCTCGGGGGGCGACCGTGGCCGCGACACTGCGCGCTCTCACGACCGACCGCTCCTTACGGCTGGGTCAGCCAAACCTCTCACCCGAAGTCCTGAGCGTGCTCGACGCCCTGAGTTCCGTGGGCTGGGAGACGCGCGCCAGCGAGCATGTACTCACTCTCTCACCGCCCGCCTCGCCGCCGACTGCCCCCGCTGCCTGGGCAGTGCCCGGAGACAAGATCGAGGCAGCCACGCTGGCCTGCGCGATCGCCGCGACGCGCGGTACTGCCCGTATCGACGGTGTGCAGGGCAAGGACGTAGGCCCGTTCGTGGCTGCCCTTCATCAGCTCGGCATCCCCGCAGACGCGGAGCCGGATGGCCTTACCGTCCGCGCCCAGGAGGCAGCCCCCACTGGCCGTCCCCTGCGGGCCATCGCCTCCCTGAGCCCGGCCGGCCTGGACGCCGACTTCGAACCACCGCTCATGGCACTCGCCCTCGGACTGCCCGGCACGCACCTGTTCGCCGACGCCATCAATCCCGGCCGCCACGGCAACCTGCTGCCGCAACTGTCCCGCCTGGGCGCCGAGATCGAGGAGATCTCCCCCACCGAATGCCGCCTGACCGGGCCCCAGCAGCTGACGGGCGCGGGCGTCGAAGCCACTGACATCCGCACCGGGTCCGCCCTCATGATCACCGGCCTCACCGCCCGAGGCGTCACCACCATCGGCGGCCTCGACCAGCTGCGCCGCGGCCACGCCGACCTGTCCGGCAAACTGCGCACCCTGGGTGCCGACATCTGCGAGGTCACCCCATGACCACAGACGGCAGGAACCTGCGCCAAATCGTTGCCACGACGGACGTCCACTCCGCCTTCGACAAAGCCGCACCGTTCCTGACCCACCTCCACGCGCTGCGCCCGACCTCGCTCATCGTGGACTGCGGCGACTTCTTCGAAGGCAGCGGCTACTACCGCCTCGCTCGCGGCACCATCGAGCGGGAGATCCTGCTCAAGTTGTACGACGTGCTGGCCCCCGGCAACCACGGCTGGGGTCACCACTTCGAGCCGGACCTTCACCGGCGCACTGTCTGTGTCAACGCCGTCGATGCCAACACCGGCGACGCACTCTTCCGCCGCTTGTACATCGCGGACATCGCTGGACGTCGCGTCGGCGTAACCGCTGTGATCGGTCGGCAAGCCTTCCACTCGATCCCGGCCGCCCAGCGAGCCGGCCACTGCGTCACTGATCCCGTCCAGGCCCTACGCGAGCTGATGCTCGCTCACCACCACGAGGTGGACAGCTGGGTCCTGCTCAGCCACTCCGGCTTCGACGTGGACCGGAAACTGGCGGCAGCCTGTCCCTTCCTCGACGTGGTCCTCGCCGGGCACTGCCACAGCGATCAGTACGGGCCGGTCCGGGTCGACGACACCCTGGTCGTCAAGGGCCGGGAACTCGCCGACGGCTATGCCATCGCCACGCCCGTGGGCAGGGGATGGGGTGCGGGCACCACGTCCTTCCCGGATCGGGCCCCGAACGTCGTTCCCACGGAGCTTGCGGGCCTGCGCTCACGCATCGAGGACGTCAAGCAGCAGCTGGCCGGCGTCCTCGGCCCGGTCTTACCGGCCTACCGCCACCAGTCCCTCGACCGGCGCAGCCTGCTCGTGGACCTCACCGCCCGCCTGCGTACGGCACTCGGATCAGACGCGGTCATCCTCAACGAGACGGCACTACGCGCCGTACCACTCGGCGACACCCTCACCCAGGGCGACCTGCTCTCCATCGAGCCGTTCGCCAACCAGCTGGTGCACGCCCACGTACCTGAGCCGGCACGCAGGGACCTCACTGACTGGCTGTCACATCTGACCACCCAGACCGGCCCGCTCGTCACCGCCCCCGATCCCTTGCCGGACACCATCACCACCGTGCTGACCACCGGCTACCTCGCCGACACCTACCTCGGCGAGCGCACGCACGAGGCCGGCCTGCGTCTGGACCAGGCCGTCCAGCACATACTCACCGCTCCCGACACCGCGGAAGGAGGCAGGTAATGATCCTCACCGGCCCGGAGATCACCGCTGCCGCTCACGACGGCCGCCTCCGCATCACCCCGTTCGCCGCCGACCAGGTCAACCCCAACAGCTACAACGTGCGTCTGGGCCCCACCCTGATCAAGTACACGAGCCCGGTCCTGGACGCCCACCGGCCCAACCCCACCCGCGAAACCACCATCGGCCCGGACGGGCACGTCCTCCAGCCAGGCGAGCTCTACCTCGGCCACACCCTCGAAGAGGTCGGCTCCAACACCTTCGTGCCGCTGCTGTTCGGCCGCTCCTCCGTCGGACGCCTCGGCCTGTTCGTCGAGATCACCGCCCCCATCGGCGACATCGGCTTCCACGGCCAGTGGACGCTCATGCTCACCCCGATCCGGCCGCTGCGGGTGTACGCCGGCATGAAGATCGGGCAGATCATGTTCTTCGTCTCCACCGGTGCCGTGGACCTCTACCGCGGCAAGTACCAGGCCGCCACAGGACCGCAACCCTCCGCCTACTGGCAAGACCTCGCCCGACTCCACGTGGTGGAATCGTGATCCTCACCGGCCCCGCCATCGCCGCCGCCGTCCAGGCCGGCGAGATCACCATCGACCCGTACGAGCCCAGCCGCGTCTCCCCCAACACCTACGACTGGCGGCTCGGCGACACGATCCGCGTCTGCGACGGCGACCTCGACGCCGCAACCCCCACCCCCTTCACCGAGCAGCCCATCCCCGACACCGGCCTGGTGCTGCGCCCTGGCCTGCTCTACCTCGGCATCACGCTGGAGCAAACCGGTTCGGAGACGTACGCCCAGCTGCTGAACGGCGACCGCACCACCGGCTCCCTGGGCATTTGGGTTCACGTGTCGGCTCCGCTCGGACACCAGGGCCATGCGATCCGCTGGACGCTGGAGATCCGCGCCGCCCGACCGGTGCGCGTGTATCCGGGCATGACCTTCGGCAAGCTCGTCTTCCTCACGACCTGCGGCGCCCCGGCCAGCTACCAGCAGCAGCACGCCAAGTACGCGTCCACAGAGGGCATCGACATCTCGCGCCTCTACGAGGAGATCGACGGAGGAGTGCGGTGAACGCCCGCTCGCTCACCGGCCCGGTGGCCGCAACCTTCCTGGACCTGCCCGCTGGAAACCCCGGGGGCAGCGTCGAGCTCTTCCTCGATCTGTACACCGGCGAGCAGCCCCTCATCCCGGCCCACGCATTCATGCTCACCCCACCCGGCTCCCGGCATCGGCTCCCGTCCGGGCTCGATCTGCTGCCCGTCGCCGGCAAGTGCCTCGAAGGCTCCGCGTTCGCTCGCTACGTCCAAGCACTGCGCAGGGCCCTCGCTGCAGCGGTCGACCCCGCACAGATCGACGTCCTCCACTTGCAGCACCTCGCGTTCGGCGCCACCCCAGCCCTCATCCGCGCCCTGCCCACACACCCCCGGATCGCCCTCGTTCACGGCACGGACCTGCTCTTCGCCGAAAGGCACCGAGACCAGCTTCAGGTGCTGCGCGAGACGGCGAGGGCTGCCGATGCCATCGTGGTCCCCACCCACGCGATGGCCGACCACCTCCTCAAGCTCGCCCCACAGACCGAACGCCGCAAGATCACCCACATCCCCTGGGGCGTCCCCGACCACCTGCTCACCGACCCGCCCGCCCGGCCTGCACGCGCCACCACCAGCCACCTGCGGCTTCTCTACGCAGGACGCCTGACCGCCGAAAAGGGTAGCGAGGCCCTGATCAGGAGTCTGGCTCCCGTGCCCGGTGTCGAGCTGAGCGTCGCGGCGCCCAGAGCCCAGTTCCACGCACTGGCCCCGCTGCTGCAACGAGCCGGCGTACGAGCCCGCTACCTCGGCTGGCTCCGACGCCCACAGCTGTGGAAAGCCTTCACCGAACACGACGTGCTGGTCATGCCGTCCACCACCCTGGAGGCTATGGGCCTGGTCGCGTTGGAGGCCCAAGCCTGCGGACTCCCCGTCCTCTACCAGTCCGTACCCGGCCTCAGCGAAGCGCTCGCCGCATCCGGCTTGGCCACCGATTTCACTCACTCTGCGGCGCTGGCGCGTGACCTCAACCGGCTGCGCACCTGCCCTGGTCTGCTGGCCGCTCTGCGGCAGGCGGGGTATACGAACGCAGCACGCTATCCCCTCTCGGCTACCGCACGGTCATTGACCGACCTTGGTCGCCAGCTCACTTGAACTGCTTCCGATGGCCTGACACGTCACTACCCGAACCGCTCCACCAACGTCACTACGCTGACCGACGGGATACCCCGGCGAAGAGGGAGACCATGACGTACGACCGCGACCGCATCGAAGCCCTGCTCGACGAGGGAGTCCGCGACAAGGTGTACCCGGGCGCCGTGTGGGCCGTCGGCGACGCCACCGGCATCCTCGCTCAGGGCGCCACCGGCGTCCTCGACCCCGACGAGCCGGACGTGCCGATGCGCACCGACACCGTGTTCGACGCCGCAAGCCTCACCAAGATCCTCGCCGTCTGGTCCTCCATCGGTGCCCTACGGGACGACGGCACCCTCGACCTCGACCAGCCGCTCGGCGGCTTCTGGCAGCAGGTCACCGGGCACCCACTCGGAGCCGTCACCGCCCGGCAGCTGCTGACGCACACCGCCGGCGTCCCACTGCGAGCCCAGCTGGAGAGCCTCTACGGCACCAACCCGGACGACATCCGCCGCGGCGTACTGCACGAGCCACTCCACCGGTCACCCGGCGAAGCCGTCGAGTACACCGACCGCGCCGCCCTCATCCTCGGCTACCTCGCCGAACACCTCTCCGGCCAGCCGTTGGACCAACTGGCCACCGCCCGCACCTGGCACCCACTCGGCATGACCTCCACCCGCTTCGGCCCCCTGCCCGCCGAAATCGCCGCCCGCTGCGCACCGACCGAACGCGACCAGGACACCGACACCCACCTGAAGGGAACGGCCCACGACTTCTCCGCACGCCTCCTGGGCGGTGTCTGCGGTATCGCAGGCGTCTTCACCGTCCTGGACGACCTCGCCGCCTTGCTTCGCTACATGCTTGACGGCTCCACGTCCAACACCAGCGCAGGCTTCACGTCCGAGTGGACCGCGTGCTCCCTGACCATTCAGACCGGCGGACTCCAGCCGGCCCGTGGACTGTTCTGGCACCCCGCCCCTTACACGTCCGTGGAAGAGGATGTGTGGGTCCACTACGGCTTCACCGGCACAGGGGTGTGGATCTCGCCCGCCAAGGCCCGGTGGGCGGTACTCCTGACGAACAAGCTCTACTACACCCGCGACCGCGCGCCACTGACCGATGTCCGCAACGCATTCCGCGCACTCGCCTTCAGGTAAGGAACTGGACGGTGGGCCGGGTTCGCGCCCAGACACCAATCCGATAAGACCCTCCAGCTGCGGGAGCCGCCGGCATGGTCGTACCCGCTGACGGACGCCTCGCAAGCAACTACCATCCCGACATTCGGGCTACGTCTGGGGGGCAGAGTGAGTCTGTGGGATGCTCGCGTCGCTGAAGCGCGATTCAATCGTCGCCGAGAAGCTCGCGAGAGGGGGTGAATCATGAGCTTCCCCGTAGACCTCACAGCGGCGCTCAGCGGCGCCTCGGTCGCACAGTTGCACAGTTGGCGACGTACCCACTTGCTGGAACCGGAAGTGCAGGACAACCCGGTCCGCTACTCATTCCGCGACGTGGTGGCACTCCGCACGTTCGTATATCTACGCAGCAAACTGCCTCTGCAGCGCATCCGAAAGGCCATGGATCAGCTGCGCAAGTGGGACCTGACCGAGCACCCGGCTGCCTACATGCTCGTCACCGAAGGAGATTCGGTCTTCCTCGTCCAGGAGGAACGAGCCATCGACCTTGTCCGCCGGCCCGGTCAAGAGGTGATCTACAGCTTGGCCAACGTCTTCGCGCCCTTCGAAAACATGCAAGGACGTTCGGTCGCAGACTTCCGCCGTCCTCGGCCACACCTGGAGGTCAAGCAGAACCGGCTCGGAGGATGGCCGACCATCCAAGGGACACGCGTACCGTACGACGCTGTCGCCAAATTGGTCGCCGGAGGCGTCGCGCCTGCCGAAGTACATCGCTTCTACCCGACCGTCGAAGTGTCCGGAGCGGCAGACGCAGCAGACTTCCACCAGGAGGTCGTGCAGATCGGCGGTCGCGCTGCATGAGGTTCTTCCTTGACGAGAACGAGACGCCGGCCATCCTGCCCCCTTTGAGCACAGTGTTCTTCCATCACGAGTTCCGCACCGCCCACGACGAGGGGCTGTCCGGGTGATGGACACAGAACTCATACACGCAGTCAGTGATCGCGGCTTCGACGCGATCATGACGCAGGACCGCAACCAGCTGTCGAACCGGAACGAGCGCGACGCGCTCATAGAGACCGGCCTCCACTGGATCGGCCATCGTCAACCGGACGCGGACGGCCTGCTGTACATCGTGAACTCCACGGCCGCCTATCTCGCTGCCATGCCGCACATCCTGGACGAGATAAGCAACGTCACCGGCGCCCACGCCTTCCACGTGCGCAACCTGCCCCTGCTGAAGGGTCAGCGCGTCACAGTCAGCCGTCTCAAAACCTGATCTTCAGACGCCGTGTCGTCGGGGCAAGTCCGCCCGCGCTGCAGGCTGCCTTACGGGAGAGGACAACGCTGGAGGTGGCCTTGGCAAGCCGGGCCTGGCGCGAACCCATGCGCTCGTACTCGCGGCAGAGCCCGGACCGTGGGGACGGCCCGTGAGGTGATGCGGCCCCTACCGTGCCGCGCGCCCGTCGAAGCAGCCGCTTCCGGTTGCGGCCGACGTACGGTTGAAGTACCGAGGGCACCACGCACTCCGGCCGCCCCGCCGGGTCGTCCTCGGCGAGAGACGAACCCCGGGCCGCCCCAGTGGTCGGCGCGGAGACGGGTCGGCATCATGTCCGCCGCGGTCGAAGCAACTCCGCGCAAGCTCATCATGGCAGGGGCCGCGCTGAACACCCGTGCAGGTCCGCAACCCCGCCGAGGGGAGGCGTGATGGCCTTTGCCCGGCTGGACATCCATCGGCGGAACCGAGGAGAGCGGACGCTCGTCACGCTTGCCGGCGACATCGGGCCGGCCACGACGCCGCTGCTGCGGGCCGCAGTGGAGCAGTGTCTGCTGGACGGTGTCACCGTGATCGACATCGACCTGACCGCCGTCGGCTCCTGCGACGCCAGGGGCTTGGACGTCCTCCTGTCGGCATCACGGCGCGCCGGCCGGGTCCACGCTCGCCTGCGGCTGCACCATCCGTGCGCGCAGATCACCCGGCTCCTCGATACCACCGGATCGACTTCGCTGCTCCTTACGGCCCCCGTGAGTCCCGTGCCGCCCGCCGCATCCGGCGACCTCATGAGTACCGCGACGCGGGCGCCCGAGGACCCCGCTCGTCGGCCGGATCAGCCGGTCCTCAGGGACGGGATCCGCCTTCGCCGGCTGACCCGCTGGCAGGCAGAAGACATGCGCGAGGACATCGCGGACCTGGCTGCGGAGTCCGTCGCGGGCACCGCCGGCGAGGCGTACCACGACCGCGGAGACTTCCTGCACCGCTTGGCGGTCACCGCCCACCGCCCTGGCTTCGCCCTGCTGGTCGCAGAAACGACGGTGCTGATCGGTTGCGCCTTCGGTTATCCGGTGGACCCTGACGGCTCCGACCGCCGGGGGTTCGACGGAACGCTCCAGGAGATCATCCAGCGGCTCACCTCCCGCGCACGGTTCGTCGTCCTCACCCAGGTCGTGGCCCATCCGCACGCTCAGCACCGCGATATCGCCCGCCGCCTGCAACAGCGTCTGCTCACAGACCTGCACTCCTCCCTCGGGGTCACCCTGCTGCATCCTGCCGACCAGGCAGGGCAAGCCGCCTTCTCGTCCTGGGGTTGGCAGAACATGGGCGAGGTCGTCGGGCTGCCCGGCGCCGTCGCCCCCTGTGTGTTGACCCTGTCTTCCGAAGGGCAGCCCTCGGCACGCCGATGATGTGGCAGAGGAGCAATGAGCCGGCGGTCGTACCCGGCCAGGGCCGTCACGCCAACCGTCGTCCACCGTACGGACGTGTCCCGACGCGATGGCTGTCTGTCTCTCCACGCGATGGCTGCAGGCCACGCCGCTTGGCACGGCCGGGAATAGCCTGACAGGTACCGAGAACTGTCGGGCGCACGATCACGCCGGCGCCGTTCCCGGCGAGTAACAGACACGGGCAGCCGGAAACCGCCCGGAACGGGATCGCATGATGAACGCCATCACAGAGCTCGCCGAAGGTACGGCGCCAGGTGACGGACACTCCTACTGGATGCCCTTGCCCCGGCTGTCCCTGTCCCACACTCTCAAGCAGGCGAGGGGCGGGCGGACCAGCGATGACGCGACCCTGCTCATGGTGGAGTGGCGCGGCTGACCTCTCGCCCCCGCCGTCCGACACCGTTGTGCCGGCCGCGCCCGAAGGACGAGAACTCCCGGCACGCGCTGAGGCACTTGCCGGGAGATCACCCCGCCGGTACTCCACCTCATGTGGCCGCTGCTCCGCGCCGCAGCGAAACGCGGAGTAGTGTGGACAGTACCGAGGGCATTTCGCACACCGGCTTCCACGCCGGGTCGTCCCCGGCGAAAGATGAAACCCGGGCCGCCGCAGAGGCGGCCCGGAGACGGGTCCGCATCATGTCGGCGACCTTGTACCCAACCCTGCCGCACCCCGAGCCCGTCGCAGCCCCGGCCGCGCGTCTCGCACTGAAGACCGACGGCACCTCCCGCGGACTCCTGGACGGTGCCTGGTGGCCCCGCTCCCGGGATCTGCTGAGCGAACTGCCGGCACTCACCGACGTGTTGGATCCCCTGTGGGGCCGCATCACCCGCATCGCCGTCAACCCGAAGCACTGGCCGGTCATCCCACGCCAGGTTCCCGTGGACGGCCACATCGTCAAGGTCGGCTGGTTCACCCCGGAGATCGACCCGCACAAGCTGCTGCTGCTCTCCTACGGCACCGGCCGCTGGGATCTCCTGGTCATCCCGCCCGAGACCGGGGCGGAGTCGGCGGCCCGGCTGATGGCTGCCGCGTCCGACTACGACGGCCCGCCCCTGACCGCGAGCGCGCTCATCGCCGCGGACGAGGCCCGGCACGGCGTCTTGGCGGCCGGCCAGCCACTGGACCCGGACGAGGCATGGGAGTACGAGGGCGGCGCCTCCGCGGTGTCAGCGGCCGTTCCCCAGCAGACCGGTCCGCCCGGCCGGGCCAGCCGACTGATCATCGGTATGTGAGGTGGCCGCCATGAACGCCTTCCTGACAGCCGCCGCCTTCGTGGTCCTCATCGCAGCGGCGGCGTACGTGATCCACCGGCTCAACCTCCAGCACGCCGACAGGATCGCCGCGTACCGGTACAGCACCCCCCGGCCCGGCCGCCGCGGCCGCTGCGCGCCGCAGTCACCACGCACCACGGGTGATCATCCGGGCGCCCCACCGGCCACCCGGCCGCGCCTCTGAACCGTCGGCTCAGTCCGCGGCGACGCGTGCCCGCGGCGACGCGCGTACACCCGGGCCCCGGACCGGTGGGGAGCGGCCGGGACCCGTGGACCGGGGCATCTGAGCAACATCTGAACCGAGGCGTCATGACTCTTCCGCAGCTGAACATCTACCGGCACGACCGGGACAGGCGGGCACTGGTCACCCTGGCCGGTGTGATCGACCCCGCCACCGCGCCCCAGGTGCGCGCCGCTCTGGAGCGGTGCCTGCAGGACGGCATCACCCTCATCGACGTCGATCTGACCACCGTCGACCGCTGTGACAGCAGCGGTCTGCGCGTCTTCCTCGACGTGTCACGGCACGCCGCCGAGACCCACGCGTCCCTGCGGCTGCACCACCCCTCCCCGCAGACCGAACGACTGCTCACGGACACGGGCTCCGACCGTCTGCTCCGTGCGACGAGACCGGGAGGGGCGCGGCCTCAGCGGGCCGGGCGCCGAGGAGATCGCCACACGGAGCGGGCCGCCAGGTAGAGCAGATCGGCGATGAGGAGCAGTACACCGGCGGAGGTCAGATAGAGCATGCCGTCGACGCCCGCCCCGATGGCGATCAGAGCGATTCCGGCGACGAGCAGGGTCAGGAACAGGACCATGCGGAATGCCTCCCTGGAGAGAACCGCGGCGTAGATGACTTTGGGGCAGTCGTGAAGACCTGCCCTGCGAGCCAGACCGGGTCCCCCGTTGGGAGTCAGGCCCTGTGGATCTCAGCCGACGCGTCGTGCGTGGTGGCGGACTTCTTTGAGTCTGACCTTCGAGGGGAGGCTGTCCAAGTCGGCCGAGTCCCGCGCGTGCGCGAGTGTTTCCCGGCTCAGTCGCCCCAGAGTCCGTGCTGGATCCGCATGCGGCTCCAGCACCAGCCGTACGCGCGCAGCCGGAGCGGTGCTTCGGCCCGTCAGCCGTACATGAGCCCGCGAGACCCCGTCCAGGGCATGCGCCTCTTCCTCGATCACGTCCTCCAGTGTGCCGCCGTCGAGCCGGGCCGCCGTGCCGTCCTCGCTGTCGACGAGGACGCCGCCCAGGCGGTGTCTGCGCTGTGCGAGGAGCCACCACAGCAGCAGGGCCAGCAGCACGACGAGCACCGCGATGACGGTCGGCCACCACCAGCCTTCCTCCCGCCACCGGGTGCGTCCCTCGGTGCCCAGCACCACGTCGTCCGGCCCGCGGAAGGGCCACCAGCCCGGCATGCCGAAGTCCCAGCGGCGCGGCAGGTCCAGCCCGCCCAGCAGCACGCCGCCGCCCAGGGCGAACAGTCCAAGGCCGAGAAGCCCCAGCAGCACCCGGTTCACTGTCTTGAGCATCGGGATCACCTCAGCCCTTCTTCGGACGCCGGACGCGCACGGTCAGCGTGGGTTGCCGGGCGAGACCCAAGGACGTCACGGCTTCGCCCAGCTCGGTGTCCAGGTCCGCGCGGACCTCCTCGAGTTCGCGGAAATGGGCGCGCGCCCGGGCTTTGACCTTCCGGCGGCCGACAGCGACCCGTGCCGACTGGACACCGGGCACCTGCACGGCCCGGTCGCGCAGAACCAGGGCGGCCGCGCGGCGGTCGAGCCCGGCGCGGACCTCCCCTGTCCCGGGGATACCGGTGGGCTGCCGCATGGGCAGCAGCCTGCGCAGTCCCGGCGTCACCGCCAGCAGGAACAGCCACAGGCCGAGGGCCATCGCCACTGCGGCCCCGACGATCATCCAGACGTCATCCAGTGGCCGTGTGGCCAGTTCCTCAGCAAGCCGCCGCCGCCAGCGCATCACAGACCGGCCTGCCCGGACCGAGACCACGTCGTACAGGAGCAATCCGATGGCCGCGGCGGACAGCAGGGCCACCAAGGCCGCGGGAATCCGCCGCGTTGACCAGAAACGGCGCGTCGACCGGCCTGGTTCATCGATCGCCGCCGTCGCGCCCGAGCCCGCCCCCGGGGCGCCATCGGCGGACGGAGCTGCCTGTCCGGGTTCGGGGGAAGGGTCGCTGTCACCGGTCGGCTGCCGCCAGGTGTTCGCGCTCATCTCACCCTCTCCTGGTCCGTGTGACGCGTATGCGCCGAGTGCAGCCTCTCGACCGACACCGCAAGGTCGGACACCTCCATGCCGGCCCATGTCCTGAGCCGGTCGGTAACCTCCCGGCGCACCGCGGCGCACTGCGCCCCGATGTCGGAGGGATAGCCGAGCTCGACGGTGATGCGCAGCCGTGCCTCGCCGAGCGCCGCCTGCCGTCCGGCGGCGGACTCGCCGTCTCGTCCTGCGGTCTGCCGCTCCGGTGCCCGCCGCACGGAGGTGGTCACGCGTGGTGTCCGGCCGCCCGGCGGTACGTGGCCGACCGACTCGGGGAACCGGCTCAGCGCCTCGCGCGCCACGTGGGAAGCGATCTTCGCTACGACCCGGTCGGCGACGGCGATCGCTCCGCGCTGCCCGCTGGCAATGCCCGGACGCCGATCGGCTTCACCGGTCACTGCCGCCAGTCTCCCCGAACCCGTCGCCGGTCATCGCGGATCCGCTCCTGCCGGTCCCGGCGGCGGACGAAGTCGCCCGGTTCGAGATCGCCTTCCATGAACCGCCCGACCACGAGACCGACGGCGCCCAGCCCGAGAACCAACAGGAACGCCCAGAAGTCACCGAAATACGCGGCGAAACCCAGCGCCATCCCGGCCATTAGGCCCACCACGGCTCTGCTCATCACGCGCTCCTTCGCTCACGCGGGCTGCTGCGCCCCGGCTACTGGATCCGCTGCCGCTCTTCCCCTTCGTCCTCCTCGTCGGGGAGCTTCACATCGCTGACCGTGATGTTGACTTCGACGACTTCGCGATCCGCCATCCGCTCCACCGCGGAGATCACGCTCTCCCTCACCTCACCGGCCACGTCCGTGATGGAGACGCCGTAGTCGACGACGATCTCCAGGTCGATGGCCGCCTGCTTCTCTCCGACCTCGACGCTGACCCCGCGTGTGACGGATTTGCCGCTGCCGGCGCCGGGCATCCGCTCCCGCATGGTCCCCATCGAGCGGGCGAAACCGCTGCCCAGGGCATGGACGCCGGGCGCGTCCCGTGCCGCCATTCCGGCGATCTTCTCCACCACCACATCGGCGACCGTCGTCCGGCCACGAGAAGCGGGAGCGCCACCGCGCCTTGCGCCGGTGATCTCGGTCATCGGGATATTCCTCCCTCAGAGGTCCACCTGACCCTCATTTGTCCGATTATATTCGCTTAGTATGCATTGTGGGAATTGAACGCTGCGAGGCACGAGGGTCCGACAAGTCGCCTGAGAGGGTGAGAGGCCGGTGAAGACCGAAGCAGGGACGCAGGCGGTACGGCACCAGTTCGGCCAGGGTCGGCTGCTCCCGCTGGGCGGGCCCGCCGACGGGACATGGATCACCGAGCAGGCGGCCGTCCAGGCCCTCGTGCGGGCCGCGAACGAGATTCCCGGGGTGTGGCTGGGGTCTCTGCGCATCGGGCCGGCGCCACTCGGATCCGTGTCCGAGCCGGCTGTCCGTCCGCCGGCCAGTGCGATACCGCCGGGCCCGCTCAGGATCGAAGCCGCCTTTTCGGCATCACTCGGGGAGCCACTGCCCGAAACGGCCGACCAGTTGAGGAGCAGACTGCTGGACGCGGCCGCTCGACGGCTCGGTCTGGCCACCGTGACAGCCGACCTGCGCGTCACGGATGTCCATGAGGTCCCGCAGGCAGGTACGAAGGCGCGGACCGTTGCGAGATCCATGCGGCTCACGCCGCAAAGCACAGCCGCAGCAACGACCGCAGCCGCACGCAGCTCGCTCCCCGTGACCGGAGCGGGCTCCCCGCGAGGGCCCGTCGGGGATCTGGCGGACGTCGCAATGGGTGTTCCGGGCGTCGCCGGCCTCACCACCGTGCTGGGGAGCCGCCCGGTCAAGATGGAGGACCATGCGGACCCGCCCGGCCGGCGTGTCGAGGTCCACCTCGCGGTCGCCCCCGGACACCATCCCCTGGAAGTCGCGCGCGCCGTCCGGGCCGCCGTGGCCGATGCGACGGCCACCGACGCCCCGGGCCCGGTCACCGTTGCCGTCCTCATCACCGAGACCGCGGCTTGACCGGCCGGGCGTCGAGCACTCATCAGCGATCAGCGGGATCCGCGTCACCGGCCGGAGTTGGTTCTGCCGACATGCACGCGGACCGCTCCGGAGGGCCCGTCTGACACGGTGTGAGACGCCCGCGGCGGGGTACCCACGAGAAACAGAGGGCCTGCGCAGCAGCCGCTGACGGACGAAGCAGACGCCTCCCAGCTCCGTGGTCGCGTGATGTGTCCGCAACCACGGAGGACGAAAGGCTCTGCCTGCGGCCCGGTCCCAGCGGCTCCCGGGGCGGCGCCGAGCCAACCGGCCTTCTTCGGAGAGAGTTTCACCATCATGAGCAGTAACACCACAGTCCGGCCCCCGCCCCCGCCCTCGGAGGCGTCCGGCAGTGACTTCGCCCGCCTGTCGAGAAAGATCGCCGCCGCCGGGCTGCTGGGGCGCCGTCCCGGCTACTACGCGCTGCGGACCACGGTGGTGGCCGGGCTCTACGTCAGTGGGTGGGCCACCGTCGCGCTCATCGGCGACAGTTGGTGGACTCTGGCGGTCGCCGTCTTCCTTGCCGTCGTCTTCGGCCAGGTCGCCCTGCTCGCCCATGACGCGGCGCACCGCCAGGTGTTCCGCCGACGCCGGGCCAGCGAGGTGTCCGGACGGATCGCCGGTGCCGGTATCGGGATGGGCTACGGCTGGTGGCAGGACAAGCACACCCGCCACCACGCCAACCCCAACCACCAGGAACTCGACCCCGACCTCGACCCCGACCTGCTGGTCTGGTCCCAGGACCAGGCGCGGGCCGCCAAGGGGCTCCCCCGCCTGATCGGCCGCTGGCAGGCGTTCCTGTTCTTCCCGCTCCTCACCCTGGAGGGCTTCAACCTGCACGTGTCGAGCGTGAAGGCACTGGCCAATCGTTCGCTCAAGCACCGCACGCTCGACGGCGTCCTGCTGTTCGCGCACTTCGTGCTCTACCTGACCGTGCTGCTGTGGCTGCTGCCGCCCGGCATGGCGATCGCCTTCCTCGCCGTCCACCAGTGCCTGTTCGGCGTCTACCTGGGCTCCCTCTTCGCGCCTAACCACAAGGGCATGCCGATCCTGACAGGCGAGGACCGCCCGGACTTCCTCCGTCGCCAGGTGCTCACCTCACGCAACGTGCGCGGCGGCAGGCTCACCGACATCGCCCTGGGCGGGCTGAACCACCAGATCGAGCACCATCTGTTCCCCAGCATGCCCAGCCCCAACCTGCGCAGGGCCCGGACCATCGTGCGGCGCCACTGCCAGGAACTGGGTGTGGACTACGTGGAGACCGGGTTGGTCGCCTCCTACCGGTTGGCCCTCGCCAGTCTCCACCGGGCCGGAGCACCGCTCCGGCCCGCACGTGTCCCCGTCTGAGAGACCCTGCCGGAGCCGTCGGGGCCGTGATGTGGTCACCGTCGACACGCCCCGGTCCGCGCGGAGCACCGCGAAGAGCACGACGGCTGCGCCGGACCGGGCCGAGGAGCACGGATGCGGCGCACATGAGGCCGGGAACCCACGTTGCACCGCTGCGCAGCGGCCCGCCCTGCGCCGGTGCAACGCCCGAGCAAGAGCCGCCCGAGCGGGGTCGCCCGCTTCCCGGGTAGGAGGCCCGAGGTCCTCCAGCAGCATGCCGAGACCGGGCGTCCACGACCCCCGTGATGGAGCCATGGCACCAAAGAATCCGTCGTCACCCTGGCCCGGCCCCGCGCGAAGCGGATACGGCGGGTGAGAGGATGACGGCAGAACGGCGCGCGGACCGCTTCGAGAGAGTCCGGGGAGGACCAGCGGATCGCGCGTGAACCGACTGGAGAGCCTTGGCATCCGGGCGGCGACGCGATGCCTGTTCCACGCGCTCAAGCAGGCGCGGGTCGGACACACCACCGATGACGCGACCCTGCTCATGGTCGAGTGGCGCGGCTGACCTGGCCCCCGCCGTCCGACACCGTCGCGCCGGTCGCGCCGGGCGGTGACCCGTCAGCCCGACGAACCGCGCCCCCTCCCGGTGTCGATGAGGATCTGTGCCGCCTGGCTGATGTTGTCCGCCCGGACCGCCTGGGCCATCGCGGTGCGGGCGGCGTCCGGTGCCGCGTCCGGCGGGACCACCAGAAGCGAGAAGATGTCCCGGTCGCCCCGGGTGATCAGGACCGTGTCGTCACCGACCGGGAAGGAATCGATGTGCACCACGCGGTCGTCCACGAGGATGCGCGTCGGGAGACCATCCCAAGCTGCGGTGTCCAGCCCCACGCGGGTCACGGGGCCGAGGTGGGCGATGAGGGCACTCAGCAGCGCGGGCAGCTCGGCGCCCATGTCGCGCGAGCGCGGCCACCACGCACCATCGAGGACACCTTCACGTGATGCGGTCGTCTCCAGCCGGAGAAGCGCACAACCCGGCCGCACGGCCTCGTGGACACCGCTGGGCAGACGCCGGGGAACAGGAGGTGTATCCGAGCTGGTCATGAGGACCACCCGTCTGTAGGGCAGGTGCGACAACGGGACCGCCTCGCACCTGCCACGCTACTCCTGGTGCCACGCGCGCCGGCGTCTCCGAAATCGCCCTCTATCGACCGGCCCCAGCCGGAACGGATCCAGCACACATGAGGCCGGGAAACCCCATGAACACACGAGAACTACGGAGGAGTGTTTTCCCCGGCCAGGCGACCTGAAGCGAGCGTTTCCGCAGGTCGCAGGCCCGTTCGGAGAAAACTCCTAAAGCGGGTGTCGCAGGTTCGAATCCTGCCGGGGGCACAACGCGTTACCGCTCTGACCTGGGGTTTCTCGCCCAGGGAGGGGTCCTATTCGGCCTCGGAATCATCGTCCGGGGCCGTTTGCGTGAGCGGTGCGTGAGCGGACGGAGAGTTGATCTCCGAAATTTCTCCCAACGGATCAGCACCGTTCGGCACGGACTCCGGACCGGGATGCTCCACGTCGTCGGGCTCGGCCTCCGCTTCGGGGACGGTGTTTTCAGAGGTGGCGCGGGCTCGCGGGACGAGCCGGGCTGCGGCCTCGGCGATCGCCAGGTCCGCTTCGGGGAGCAGACTCGTGTAGGTATCGGCCGTGATGGTGATCGAGGAGTGGCCGAGCATCTCCTGGATGTCCTTCAGGTCGGCCCCGGCCGCGTGGGCGAGGGTCGCGGCACCGTGGCGGAGGTCGTGGAGCCGGACCGGTGGAAGGTCGATCTCCTCGTACAGCTCGATGAACCGTCGCGTGACGTTCGCGGGGTGGAGCAACTCGCCGTTCTCCTTGGTGAAGACGCGTCCGGTCTCCACCCAGGCGTTCTCCCACTCCTTGCGGTCCTTGTCCTGCTGAGTGTGGTGTCGCTTGAGGGCCTGGACCGTATCGGAGTCGAGCGCGATGGTCCGCGCGCCGGCATCGGTCTTGGGATCGTCTTCGTACACCTCCCAGCCGTCCACGACGAGTTGCTTGGCGACGGTGATGAGACCGGCGTCCAGGTTGGTGTCGGTCCACTTCTGGCCGCACGCCTCGCCCCGGCGCAGTCCGCGGAACGCGATCAGGTGGAACAGGGCATACAGGCGGTCCTCCGCAACGTGGTCGAGGAAGAGGCCGGTGTGCTCCGGCGTCCAGACCATCACTGACGAGGGCTTCTCGCCGGTGCGCTTCCAGTGGAGGATGCGTTCCTCGGTCCATACGAGCGCCTTGGGCCGCTTGCCCGCCTCCAACTCGACGTGGGCGGCCGGGTTGAAGGTGATGAGCTGCTGGGCGATCGCCGCGTTGAGTGCGGCCCGCAGGGTGGAGCGGACGCGCTGGCGTGTGGCCGGACCGACGATGCGGCGGTACGGCTCCATCTCCGCGATGGCTGCCTTCATCGCCTTGCGGCGGGCACGGGGCTCGCGGCCCTTCCAGGGGATCTGGGCGAGATCCTCGAACGCCTTGCGGCGGGCTGCGTTGCCTTCGGCGATCTCAACGTTGGCCTCGGCGATGGCTTCGAACATCTCCGAAAGGTGGGCGACCCGGAGGCGGTCGAGCCGGTAGTGCCCGATCCGTGGTTTGAGGTGCACCCGGATGTTGCTCTCGTCGCGGCTGATGGCGCTCTGCCGCCCCTTCTTGCCCGCGAGCCACATGTCCAGCCACTCGCCGACGGTGAGTCGGTTCGTCAGGTCCAGACCGTGGCTGAGGCGCCTGCGCGTCGCCTCGATGTTCGGCAGCGGGGCCTTCTCGTCGGCCACCTTCTCCAACAACTCGGCTATCTGGGCCAGGCCCTCGGAGTCGTCGGCGTCGGCCAGGCCGACGAGCGCACGCACGTGGTCGAGGTCCGCCTGGGCGGCCTTGAGGGAGTCGTAGCCGGCGCGGCTGAAGGAGCGGCGGGTGCCATCTTCGCGGGGCGGGAGCTCCTGGCGTATGGAGTACGAGCCGTGCTTGCGGCTGGAGAGCTTGGGGCACTTCTTGCCGAGCGGTTTGCCGGTATGGGGGTCGCGGCAGTAGCAGCGGCGGTGGGTGGAACCCTTCAAAGATCGTTCTCCTCATCGGTGTTGCCGACGGGTGGGTCGACGTCGGCGAGTTCTGGTGGCAGGTGAGGTGGTGTGCCGCCGTCTTCCCGGATGAAGGCGCGGGCGCTGCGGAGCCGGTACTTGGCTTCCAACACCCTTTCGGCGTAGTCGGCTTGGGCGAGTACGGCCTCCTCGCGTTCGGCCTGGTTGGGTGCCGTCTCGGCTTTCCAGCGCTCGTGTTTCTCGCCCTTCAGGGCGGCCAGGGCGGCGCGCTGGTGGCGGACGTGGGCGCGGAAGTTGCGGAGCATGTCGTCTTCCATGCCGAAGTCCTCGCTGTCGCCGGTGAACCAGCGCATGGCATCCCAGGTCGGGTCGGAGTGCTGCAGGGGAAGGCGCTGGACCCGGTCGACGTAGCCGACGGGGTAGAGCAGGCAGATCGGGTAGGTCCGCAGGGCTTCGGCGAGGACGAGGACGTCGACCAGGGGCAGGTTGGCGCGGCGGCCGGATTCCATGTTGGCGATCACGTTGCGAGGGATCGGATGGCCGATCTCCTCGCAGCGGTCGGCCAGATCCTGGGCGCTCATGCGCAGCTCCTTCCTTCGCCTGCGGACCTCGGCGGCCACCGTGGCCATCACCTGATCCACCCACTCCGGGACGTCGTCCTCGTCATCTCCAGGATCAAAACCGCGTTGTGTCATGAAGACACATTAGCTTCCCGATGATGGTTAGTGATCGCCTGGAGCCGGACGTGACGCTGCGTTCGCCGAGGGCTCACTCACGAACGGAGCATGGATGCGCACCAACGAGACTGCGGAGCAGCCCAAGGGCATGACGCGGGAGGAGCTGCTGGCCTTGCCCGCTACGGTTGACCTGGACACCGGCAACCGGGCGCTGGGGCTGGGTCGGAGCAAGGGTTACGAGCTGGCCAAGCGCGGCCAGTACCCGTGCAAGGTCCTGCGGCTGGGCAAGGCGTACCGCGTCGTGACCGCCGACCTATTGAACCTGCTCGGCCTGGCCGCGTGACCGCCCGAGCCCGTAGCAGACGCTTCTGCGCTGAGCTGACACAGAAACGCTGGACTGTGTCGGGGCGTGGACGTACTGTCCGTGTTCCCTCGCCCCGGCCCAGGAAGCGAGAAAGCCCCCGGCGCGCCAACGCCGGAGGCTCAGCACACTCCACTGCCCGCATTCCAACGAACGACCTGCGTGAGTCGGGCCTGCATGCCCGACGTCACCGGATAAGGAGCTGCCCTGTGCAACCTACGACACCCGAGCCGCATTCCGCACCCGGCAAAGCGGCATGGCCAAAGGTCGCGGTGCCCGGGCGGCCCGGCCACGTGCCCGAAGCCGCCCCGGAAGCCGACGGGCAGACGCCGGGGATAGCCCCGGCGGATCAACCCGCTGAGGAAGCGGTGCCGGAACCGGAGCCGACGTACGGCTCCGAGCTGCTGAACGAACTGCGTGCCCAGATAGCCCAGTTCGTGATCCTGCCCTCCCAGCAGGCGCTGGACGCGGTCACGCTGTGGGTGGCGGCCACGCACCTGCAGCCCGCGTGGCAGCACGCCCCGCGCCTGGCGGTGGTCGGACCGGCGAAGCGGTGCGGCAAGTCACGGCTCCTGGACGTGCTCACCGAGACGGTCCACGAGCCGATGCTCACCATCAACACCACGCCCGCGGCCATCTTCCGCTCCATCACCGACGAGCCGCCCACGCTCCTGGTGGACGAGGCGGACACCATCTTCGGCACGCCGAAGCAAGCGGAGAAGAACGAGGAGATGCGCGGCCTGCTCAACGCCGGCCACCAGCGCAACCGCTACGTCACCCGCGTCGTCGGCAACGACCACACCCCGCACCGGTTCGCCACCTTCGCCATGGCCGCCCTGGCCGGGATCGGCGACCTGCCCGACACGATCATGGACCGGTCCGTGGTCATCCGGATGCGCCGCCGGGCCGAGGGCGAGAGCGTCAAGCCGTTCCGGTCGCGCCGCGACATCCCCGCCCTCCACGATCTGCGCGACCGCATCGCCGCCTGGGCCAGGCCGCTGCTGGACGAGGCAGCGGACCTGGAGCCGGACATGCCGGTGGAGGACCGTGCCGCCGACACCTGGGAGCCCTTGATCATCGTCGCCGACCTGACCTCGGGGTCCTGGCCCGCCGTGCCCGCGAGGCGTGTGCGGGGATGGTGGCCGCGGAGGTCGAAGCGGAGGAGGACCAGCCCGGCGAGGCCCGAATCCTCGCCGACATCCGCAGGGTCTTCGTCGCCCAACGCGAGGTCGACAGCCTCTCCACCGACGAGCTGCTGCACCACCTGCGGCAGAACCCCGAGAGCCAGTGGGCGGAATGGGGACGCAACGGGCTGACCGCCCGCGACCTCGCAGCGATGCTGCGCCGGTACGACATCAAGCCCGGCAACGTCCGCCTCGCCGACGGAACCCAGCGCAAGGGCTACATGCGCAACAAGTTCCTCGACGCGTGGCGGCGCTACTGCCCCACCGTTCACTCAGTGAACGCCGAGCCAGCCCCCTCCTCGGGCTGAGCCCCGCCTCCCCCGGTGACCGTCCCTGCCGTCCCTGCCGTGATCCCGCAGGTCAAACGGCATACGACCGGGACGGAAGCCGGGTGCAAGACGGCAACTCGATCATGACGACCGCGCTGCCACCAACCGAACGCTGCCCGGATCCGTCTTGTGCCGTCCCGGGCGTCCTCGCCGTATCGCCGCAGGTCACGGCGCTGTCGGCCGGGACGGCAAGACGGATGCGATCCGTCCACGGCCACCGAACCGCAGCCCCACCACCCGCGCGTGCCCCAAGACGCGACGGCGCCGCCAGGACGGAACACCAGCCCTCCTGCCGTACCGGCCCTGACCTGCACTTGCAACGGCCAAGACGGCAAAGACGGACCACGCCACCACCCCAGGAGAACCCCGCTTGACCACCCTCTCCCCACCCACCCACCGGGACCATCGCCCTGACGAAGGGCGACCGATGACGACCAAGCAGGCTGCCGAGCGGTACGCGCTCATCGCGGCCGGAACCGTCATCGTGGCCCTCACCGCCGGCGGGTTCTGGCTGTCGTACGCACACCTCGCCGAGGTCGCCGGACAGCACGGCCTCAAGAGCACCCCGATCCGCCAGTGGGCCTGGCCGGCCACCCTGGACGCGTTCATCGTCGCGGGCGAACTGCTCATGCTCCGCGCGGGCCTGCGCCGGGTGACCGACGGCTGGGCCATCGCCCTCACCGCCACCGGATCGGTCGGCTCCATCGCACTCAACGTGGCCGGGGTCAGCGGCACAGGCAACACCGGCACCGTGCCCCTCCTCGACTATGTGGTCGCCGCGGTTCCCCCGACCGCCGCGCTGCTGACCTTCGGTGTCCTGATGCGCCAGATCCACCAGCTCGTCGACCAACCCGCCGACCACGCGGACCCCGCTTCCGTCCAGGCACCGGTACGACCGGTCACCGCGCCCGCCAAGCCCACGGAGCCACCAGCCGAGCCGGTCCGTTCCGCTGAGCCTCCGGCCGCCGGTTCCGTCCAGCCGACGGAACCACCACCCGAGGTTTCGGAGAGCAAGCCGCGCGGTGGCCGTCCGCCCAAGGCCACGCTCGCAGAGCTCGTGGAGATCGGCCGGGTGGCCCTCGCTGAGCACGGCACACTCAGCCGGTCCCTACTCCGGAAGGCAGTTAAGGACAGGGACCTGACGATCAGCAGTCGGCGGCAGACCGACGTGATGGAAATCCTCCGGCCCGAAATCGAAGCCGCCGCCAAGACCGGTACCGACAGCGGCTGACCGGA
>NZ_AEJC01000385.1 GCF_000317595.1 Streptomyces ipomoeae 91-03
GTCTTTCAGGGGCGCGGGGAACTGCGCGACCAGCCCCCACCAACCCGCACCCGCCAACACACCCCCGCCCCCGAGCTCTCAGGCGATCGGCGAAGCGGCGCAGCCTCTCCGCGGGGCGAAAGAAACCCGCCAAAAACCACCCTCGCCACCCTCAAGAACGCCTTGGTGAAGCCCGTACTCCCCATTTGCACTCGGCCGAATAGCGCTTCGATCACCCCTCGGTAAGCTGACGTCATGACAGGACAAGTGCGTACCGTCGACGGCCGCGTGGCCGGCCGACGTGGGCAGGCGACCCGGCAGAAGCTGCTCGACTGCCTCAGCGAGATGCTCAGCTCCTCCCCCTACCGGGACGTCAAAGTCATCGATGTCGCCCGGAAGGCGGGCACTTCGCCCGCGACCTTCTACCAGTACTTCCCGGACGTCGAAGGCGCGGTCCTCGAAATCGCCGAGCAAATGGCCACCGAGGGCGCCACGTTGACGAGCCTCCTCGAAGGCCGCTCCTGGGTCGGCAAGGCGGGCTGGCAGACCGCGCAGGAACTCGTCGACGGCTTCCTGGAGTTCTGGCGCAAGAACGACGCGATCCTCAGGGTCGTCGACCTGGGTGCCGCCGAGGGCGACAAGCGGTTCTACAAGATCCGGATGAAGATCCTGAACTCGGTCACCAACTCCCTCGCCGACACGGTCGCCGAGCTCCAGGCAAAAGGCCGCGTCGACAAGGACGTGAGCCCGGCGGCCCTCGCCGGCTCCCTCGTCGCGATGCTCGCCGCGGTCTCCTCGCACCAGAAGGGCTTCCAGTCCTGGGGCGTGAAGCAGGCCGAACTCAAGCCGAACCTGGCCCTGTTGGTCCACCTGGGCATCACCGGAAAGAAGCCGACGAAGTAGGGCCCGGCCGGTCAACCGGTGATCACCCCGGGCACGACACGCCCCCGGACGCAACTCCTGTCATGGGCGGGCGGCGCCTTCACCCGAAGCGCCCTGCCTGCCGCGTCCACCGCACAACCCCGGGCGAGATGAACACCGCGCAACGGCCCACATCACCGCCGTACGATCCGAAACACCCGTATCTCCCGCTCCACCCGTGCCTGATACGTGGCGTACGGCGGCCAGAAGCGCAGCAGCGTCTTCCATGCCGCCGCGCGTTCCTCGCCCTGAAGGAGATGGGCCGTGACCGGGATGTCCTCGCCCTTCCAGCTGATCTCGGCGTCGGGGTGGGCCAGCAGGTTCGCCGTCCAGGCGGGGTGATCGGTCCGGCCGAAGTTCGAGCCGACGAGGAGCCAACTCCCGCCGCCCTCCTCCGGCATACAGGCGAGCGGCGTACGACGCGGCACCCCGCTCTTCGCCCCGGTGGCGGTCAGCACGACCCCCGGCAGCAACTGCGCGCTGAGCAGCACCTTGCCACGCGTCACCCGGTGCACGGCCCGGTCGAGCGCCGGTATGACATGCGGCGCGACCCGCGCGAACGCCGGCGCGGAGGACACCTTCTGCACCCACCGTCCGACTCCGTCCTTCCAGGTCATCAGCCCCGCGCCTCCTCGCGCTCGTCGGTCTCGAAGACACCCTCGAGATCGGCCGCGTGGGCACGCAGCCGATGTACGGGCCCGAACAGCGCCTCGTCCCCCGCCGCCCGCTTGAAGTACAGATGCGCCTCGTGCTCCCAGGTGAACCCGATGCCCCCGTGCAACTGGATCCCCTCCCCGGCCGCCACCCGCAAGGCCTCCAGCGCCTGCGCGAGGGCGAGCCCGCCGACCCGCTCCCGTACGCCCCCTCCGCCGTGGCCGGCCGCCGCCCAGGCCGCGTAGTACGCCGCCGAGCGCGCCGCCCGCACCCGTACGTACACATCCGCGAGCCGATGCTTCACCGCCTGGAACGACCCGATGGGCCGCCCGAACTGCTCCCGCTGCCGCACATACGCCACGGTCCGCTCCAGCGCCCGATCCGCCGCCCCCGCGGCCTCGGCGGCGAGCACGGCAGCGGCCCCGTCCCCGACACCGGCCAGCGCGGACAGCACATCCGCGCCCGCGCCCTCGTTCTTGTCCTCGCCCTCGTTCTTGCCCTCGCCTTCGCCGAGCAACTCCGCCTTGACGTCCCGGAGTTCGAGCCGTCCCTGCGCCCGCGTCTCGTCGAGCGCGGTCTGCCGCACCCGTACGAGCCCTCCGGCCGGGCCCGAAGCCGAAGCCCCCCGCACCACGAACACCAACGTCCGCGACCGCGCGTACCCGCCGGCGTGCGCGGCCACCAGCAACACCCCCGCGCCGTGGCCGCCGAGCACCTGCCCGACCTCCCCGTACAGCCGCCACCCGTCTCCGGCGCCGGGCCCGGCGCGCCGCGCCTGAACACCCCCGGCGCGCCCACCCCCGGCCCAGGACCCCGCCCGGTTGTCACCGGTGAGCCCCAGCGCGGTCCCGAGCGCCGCACCCGGGACGGCGACGGCGGCGGTCAGCTCCCCGGAAGCGATGCGGGGCAACAGCTCGGCACGCTGCCGCTCGGTCCCCAGGGCGAGGATCAGCGGCGCCGCGAGGACGGAGGTCGGCAACAGCGGTGACGGCGTCAGCGCCCGCCCCAAATCCTCACTCACCAGCGCCAGTTCCGTGACCGAGCAACCGACACCGCCGTACGCCTCGGGAAGCGCGAGCCCGGGAAGGCCGAGCTGCTCGGCGAGGGCGGCCCACAGCGCGGGGTCGTACCCCGGCCCGGCGCGCACGGCCGCCCGTACCTCCTCCGGACCGCAGCGCTTGAGCAGCAGCTCCCGTACCGTGCGCCGGATCTCCTCCTGCTCGGCGGTGAAGCGGGCGTCCATGGCCAGGCCCCCTCTACTCCCCCTGCACTGCACACCGAACCGTCATCCGACGGCAGCATCTGGCGAACCGTCATATTAGGACCGACACACCCTGATGCACAGACTCATACCTGATGTACCGTCAGATACATGGTCTCTGAGACTGACGGCGGCCGATCACCGCGGCGCAAGGTGGCGATCGTCGGCGCGGCCCTCTCCGACTGCGGCCGGGTGGACGACGCGACCCCGTACGCACTCCACGCCCAGGCCGCCCGCCGCGCCCTGGCCGACGCGGGCCTGGAGCACACGCGCGTCGACGGCCTCGCCTCGGCCGGCCTCGGCACTCTGGCCCCGGTGGAGGTGGCCGAGTATCTGGGCCTGCGTCCGACCTGGGTGGACTCGACGTCGGTCGGCGGTTCGACGTGGGAGGTCATGGTGGCGCACGCGGCGGACGCGATCGCCGCCGGGCACGCGAACGTCGTACTCCTCGTCTACGGCTCCACGGCCCGCGCCGACATCAGGGCGGGCCGCCGCACCGGCAACCTCTCCTTCGGCGCGCGGGGCCCGCTGCAGTACGAGGTCCCGTACGGCCACACGCTGATCGCGAAGTACGCGATGGCGGCGCGACGCCACATGCACCAGTACGGCACGA
This sequence comes from Streptomyces ipomoeae 91-03, assembly GCF_000317595.1. Taxonomy (GTDB): domain Bacteria; phylum Actinomycetota; class Actinomycetes; order Streptomycetales; family Streptomycetaceae; genus Streptomyces; species Streptomyces ipomoeae. Next base: position 3,429 of record NZ_AEJC01000385.1, read on the forward strand.
CACTCGAACAGCTCGCCTCGGTGGCGGTCCAGGCCAGGGCGAACGCGGCGGCGAACCCGGAGGCGATGTTCCGCACGCCGATCACGATCGACGACGTCCTCTCCTCGCCGCCCGTCGCCGACCCCTTCACCAAACTCCACTGCTGCATACGTTCCGACGGCGGCGCGGCGGTCGTCCTGGCGGCGGAGGAGTACGTACGCGACTGCCGGCCCGCGACCCCCGTCTGGGTGCTGGGCACCGGCGAGTACGTCTCCCACACGACCATGTCCGAGTGGCCCGACTTCACCGTCTCCCCGGCAGCCGTCAGCGGCCGTCTCGCCTTCGCGCGCGCCGGCGTCCGCCCCTCCGAGATCGACTTCGCCGAGATCTACGACGCCTTCACGTACATGACCCTGGTCACCTTGGAGGACCTGGGCTTCTGCGAGAAGGGCGAGGGCGGCGCGTTCGCGGAGAAGGGCCGCCTGACCCTTTCCGGCGATCTCCCGGTCAACACGGACGGCGGCGGCCTGTCGGCCCAACACCCGGGAATGCGGGGCCTCTTCCTCCTGGTCGAGGCCGTACGGCAGCTACGGGGAGAAGCGGGCGAACGGCAGGTGAGAAAACCGAACGGCCACCTCCCCCACCTCGCCGTCGCCTCCGGCACGGGCGGCTGGTTCTGCTCTTCGGGGACGGTGGTGCTGGGGCGGGGATGAGAATCGGGGTATGAGCGCCGATACGTCTTCCCAGAATGCCCGGGATTCCCTTGATTCGATTCTGCGGTCGCTGCGGGTGTGGGATCCGCAGGTCACGGAGTTGCGACCGTTCGACGTGGGGGCCGCGCCCGCTGAGCCGGTGGTGCTGTTCGCCGCGTGGTTCGCGGAGGTGGTGGCGGCCGGGCAGGTGGAGCCGCACACGATGTCGTTGGCGACGGTGGACGCGGAGGGGCGGCCGGACACCCGTACGGTCATGCTGCACGGCGCCGACGCGCACGGCTGGCACTTCGCCTCCCACACCGGCAGCCGCAAGGGTCGGCAGCTGGCGGCCCGGCCGTACGCGGCACTCGGCTTCTACTGGCCCGTGCTCGGCCGCCAGGTACGCGTACGCGGCCGGGTCACGGTGGAACCCTCCGAGTTCGCCCTCGCCGATCTGCACGCCCGTTCGACGGGGGCGCTGGCCGCGGCCCTCGTGGGGCGGCAGAGCGAAGTCCTCTCCTCGTACGAGGAGTTGGAACGCGCCTCCGAGGCCGCCTGGGACCGCGCTCAGCGCGAGCCGGAGGCGACGGTGCCCTCCTGGACGGCGTACGTCCTGGAGCCGGACGAGGTGGAGTTCTTCCAGGGGGACGCGCGGCGACGGCACGTACGGCTCAACTACCGCAGGGAGGGCGGCCGTTGGGTCACCGAGCTGCTGTGGCCCTAGCGACGCGCCGTGCGCCATGGCCGCGGTCGTCGGCTCAGTGGTCCGTCTCCAGGTGGAGTTTCAGCAGGTCGATGCCGTAGTCGCCGCCGTTCGGGGTGCGGATGACGGTGTGGATGTGCTGCTGGGTGGGGGTGCCGCCGTTCTCAGTCATGCGCCCCAAGTTCGGAGGCGGAGCTGAAGCGTTCCTGAAGTGAGGCTGTGGGCGGGCTTTGCCGGGGGGTGGGGCCGCAGGCGGGAGCCATGGGCCGGGGTCGGCGCCGGCCGGCGGCGATACGGGGACCAGGCCCCCGTGCCTCCGCTCAGTCCCCGGCCTTCTCCCACACGGACACATGCTTGGTGCTGTCGCTGGTGAACGGCTCCCGGTGCCACCCCGCCCAACGGTCACGCAACCGCATCCCGGCGAGCCGGGCCATGAGATCCAGCTCGGCCGGCCAGACGTACCGGAACGGCAGCGACCAGTACTCCGTCCGCCCGTCGACGACCATGACGTGGTGCGACCGCATCCCCTGCGTCGCCATGTCGTACGTGTCGAACCCCAGCCGGTCGGGCCCCACCCGGAACGGCACCGCGTTCTGCCCCGGCGGCAGCCTGCGCAGGTCGGGCACGTGGACCTCGATGACGAAGCAGCCGCCGGTCACGAGGTGCGCGGCGGCGTTGCGGAAGCAGTCCACCTGGGCGTCCTGCGTGGTCAGGTTGTTGATCGTGTTGAAGACGAGGTACGCGACGCCGAACTCCCCGTCCACCCGGGTCGTGGCGAAGTCCCCGATGGTGACACCGATGTCCGCACCCCCCGGCTTGGCCCGCAGCCGCTCCACCATGGCCCGCGACATGTCGATCCCGTGCACCGGGACGCCTCGACGGGCGAGGGGGAGGGCGATACGGCCGGTGCCGATGCCGAATTCAAGGGCACGGGAGTCGCCGTGCTCCGCCGCGAGCCCGGCGATCAGTTCGACAACCGGCTCGACGGCCTCCGGACTGAACATGTCGGCGGACGTGTCGTCGTAGCGCGCGGCGACTGCCTCATCGAAGTAGCCGTCAGGATCGTCGGGTTCGCTGTACGCCTCGGGGTTTCCGTCGTCGTACGCCGTGTGGCTTCCGTCGTCGTACGCCTCGTGGTTTCGCTCGTCGTGTCCCTCTTCGCGGTTTCCCTCTTCACGCGTCTCAGGCATGTCGGGACGGTATCGACCCCCGCCGAGCCGTCGCACACGATTTTCTCCCGGCGGCTATGAGATCCCGGTCGGCTGAGCGATCCCCGTCGGCTCCGGATCCGTGGCCAGCCGCGCATGCAGATGGGCATCCCGGAAGGCGTCACGCCGCCCCTCCGCGAACATCGCCCCGCGCAGGACCCCCTCGTACGGGAACCCGCACCGCTCGGCGACCCGGCAGGAGGCGTCATGCCCCAGGGCGTGATCGAGCTCGATCCGATACAGGCCGAACTCGGTGAAACCCCAGCGCGCGGCGAGATCGAGGGAACGGGTGGCGACCCGGCGCCCCCGGGCCTCGGGCAGCACCCAGTAGCCGACCATCGCCCGCCGCATGAACGTGTCGATCCCGCTGAACCCGACCTGCCCGAGCGTCGCCCCGCTCTCCGCGTCCACGGCCCGAAAGGTCACCGTCTCCCCCGCCGCGTCGGCCTCGGCCCGCTTGCGCAGCGACGCCCGGGCGCCGTCGAGGGAGTCGTCCCGCACCATCGGCGTGTTCCAGCGCCGGAACTCCGGATCGTTGCGCCCCCGGAACCACGCCTGGACGTCCGCGTCGGACTCGGCGTCCCAGGAACAGAGCCGCAGACCGTGCCCGCGCACCTCGGGGTAGGGGTAGGGAGGACGGGAGGAGGTTCGCTCGTCAGTACGGTTCATGCCCTCATCCTGGCCCGTACGACCTCAGGCCCGCGCGCGAAATACGGGCCCCTCGCGCGAACCGCCGGCGCCTTCGCGGGTACGGCCTCACACCCGTCCGCGAAACACCGGCACCCGGAAGTCCCCCGCCTCCCGGAACACCACCTCAAGCTCCATCCCCACTCGCAGCTCCTCCTCCCCGCACTCCACGACCTCACTCATCATCCGCGGCCCCTCGACCAGTTCGACGACCGCGGCGACATACGGCACCCGCTCCCCGAACGGCGGCAGATCGTTCCGGTGGACGACGGACCAGGTGTAGAGCGTGGCGAGCCCACTGGCCTGCTCCCACCCCACGTCCTCGCTCCAGCAGTGAGGACAGAACTCCCGGGGACAGTGATGGGCCCGCCCGCACTCCCGGCACCGCCGCAGCAGCAACCGCCCCTCGGCGGCGGCGTCCCAGTACGCACGTGAGAAGTGATCGACGTCCGGCAGATCAGCCCGGACGGCCCGCTGGTCCGGCCCGCCCCCCATCAGAAGATCCCCAACGCGCTGTCGACCGACCACGTCTGCCACGACATCCCGAACAACCCCACCACCGAGATGAGCCCCATCATCGAGTTCTGCCCCTGCTCGGCCCAGTCATGGATCATCAGCACGAAGTAGAGGAGATTGAGCAGCAGCCCGCCGACCAGTGCGATCGGGGTCAGAACGCCAAGGATCAGCCCCACGCCGAGCGCGAGCTCCGCGTAGGCGACGACATACGCCATCACCTTCGGCCGCGGCTTGACGACCACGTCGAACCCACTCCGCACCGCCTCCCACCGATGCTTCCCGGCCACTCCCGCCGCCCACGTGATCCCGGCCCCCTCGAACCACGTCTTCTTGTCCTTGTGCCGCCAACTCTCCAGCCACCAGAGCCCCAGCCCTATGCGGAGAACGGCCAGCCATTCGGCACCGGTGAGCCAGATCGAGTCCATCGACGTCGCCGCCCTTCCGCATCCGCGAGACGGAGTTTCTGACGGTACGTCAGTTCAGCGGATGGGGGACGGATACGCAAGGCGTGTGCAAGGCATGCGCGGACACGGCCGTCACTCCCGGCCGGGCCAACGCTTCGTTGGCGCCGATGACTGATGACTGTCGTAAACGCCACAAGCGGTGGGAAAGCGGTGACTCCCGAGCGGCGGGAAACGTATGTTTGCCGGGCCTGCGCGGAGCTTTCACCTGCTCCGCGGTATCTGGACGGAAGTGAGTCGACCCGTGGCGCGTCCGGAAAGACCACTGGATCCCGCGGCCGGCCCGGTGCAGCGGCTTGCCAGTGAGCTCCGAGAGCTTCGCCGGGCTGCCGGCAGCCCCTCGTATCGGACCATGGCCGAAGCGGCGGGGTTCTCGATGGCGACGTTGTCCAAGGCCGCCGCCGGGACACGGCTGCCGTCGCTCGCCGTGGTCCAGGGGTACGTGCGCGCCTGCGGAGGCGACCCGGGCGAGTGGGAAGCGCGCTGGAAGGAGGCCGAAGCCGGGGCCGCGGAGGAAGCGTGGCCGGGCGCCGACGACGCGACGTCACCGTACCGAGGGCTGGCCCGCTTCGAGCCGGACGACCGCGAGCTGTTCCTCGGCAGGAACCGGCTGGTGCGGGAGTTGCTGGAGCTGGTGTCCGCCCGCCGGTTCGCGGTCGTGTTCGGCGCGTCCGGCAGTGGCAAGTCCTCGCTGCTGCGGGCCGGGCTCATCCCCCGGCTGCGGGAAGAGACAGCGGACCTGGGCGGACCGGCGGTACTGCGCATCCTCACCCCGGGCCCACGGCCCGCGACCACGTACGGACATCTGCTGGCCCCGGCCGAGGGCGAGCGGGAGAACTGGGTGGTGGTGGACCAGTTCGAGGAGGTCTTCACCCTGTGCCAGGACCGGGAGGAGCGGGCCCGGTTCATCGACCTGCTCCTCGCCGCCCGGACCCCGGGCAGCCGGATGAGGGTGGTGATCGCCGTACGCGCCGACTTCTACGCCCACTGCGCCGAGCACCGTGACCTGGCGGACGCCTTGCGCGACGCGTCCCTGCTGGTCGGCCCGATGACCGCGGACGAGCTCCGGGAGGCGGTCGTCAAACCGGCGCAGGCGGTCGGGCTGCTGGTCGAGCGGGAACTGACCGCGCGGATCGTCGAGGACGTGCTCGACGAGCCCGGTGGTCTGCCGATGTTCTCGCACGCCTTGCTGGAGACATGGCGGCGGCGCCGGGGCCGCATGCTGACCCTGGCCGCGTACCGGGCGGCCGGTGGGGTGCGCGGCGCGATCGCGGCGACCGCGGAGGAGGTGTTCGGGCAGCTGTCCCCGGAGCAGGCCCGCACCGCCCGGCACCTGCTGCTGCGGATGGTCGAGCCCGGCCAGGGCACCCCCGACACCCGGCGCCCGCTCACCCGGGCCGAACTTCAGGAGTGGCCCGACCCCGAGGTGCCGGTGGTCGTGGACCGGTTGACCCGCGCCCGGCTGCTGACCGCCGACGAGGGCGGCGTCCAACTCGCCCACGAGGCGTTGATCACCTGCTGGCCGCGGCTGCACGGCTGGATCGAACAGGACCGCGAGCGCCTGCGCCACCACCGCCGTCTGACCGATGACGCCCGCGCCTGGCTGGAGCACGACCGCGATCCCGGTGCCCTGTACCGGGGCGCCCGGCTGACGCGCGCGGAGGAGCTGTTCGCGGACGACGACGGCATGCTCAGTGCGACGGAGCGGGCCTTCCTCACGGCCGCGCGGGAAGCCCGCGAGGCGGAGCGCCGCGCCGCCGCCCGCTCCGCGCGGCGGTCCCGGGCGCTGCTGGCCACGCTCTCGGCCGTCCTGGCCGTGGCCCTGGTCGCCGGCCTGACCGCCTGGGTGGAGCACCTCGACAATCAGCGGCGACGTACCGAGGCGGCGGCCCGCCGTATCGCCGAGGTCGCCGACGCCCTGCGCACCACCGACCCGCGCACCGCCCAGCTGCTGGGCGTCGCCGCCTGGCGTGTCGCCGAGTTGCCGGAGACCCGCCGCGCCCTGCTCGGCGCCCTCGCCCAGCCGCAGACGGACACCTTCACCGATCCGGCGCCCGGCAGCAGCCCCTCCCGCTTCCTCACCCGCTCCGGCCGTACGCTGCTCAGTGCCGACGGCGGCAGTTGGCGCACCTGGGACGTGACAACGCACCGCCGGATCGCATCGGGCCGGCTGCCGGACGGAACCGTCATCGAAGCCGGTCCCGACGGGCGGCACCTCGCGATCGTCAGGGACGACGGCGTACGGCTGTGGGACACCTCCGCCGGGCGATGGACCGGGGCAGCGCTACCGGCCGACACCGCGGTGGAGTTCGGCCTCGACGGCCGCAGCTACGTGGAGAGCAGTCTGTACGACGACCGGGTGAGGCTGCGCTCCACCACGGACGGCACGCCGCTGTTCGAGACTCGGGTGGCCGGCGTCGTCGAGCCGAGCGCCGACGGCCGGCTGGTGGCAGGCTGCCCCTCCGGCCGCCCACCACGGGTCTGGGACACCGCCGACCACCGCATACTGCCCGGCGCCTGGGAAAAGGCGGGCTCCCTTTGCGACGACAGCTCGATGCTGGTGTTCGGCGACTCGGGTGACGCCGCCGACCGGTTCGCAGTGGCCTCCGACAGCGGCGTCCACATTTGGGACGCCACGTCGGGGCGTCGGATCGCAGCCCTCGACGACGCGGGGGTGGACAGCATGTCCTTCAGCAAGGACGGCTCCTTTCTCGCAACCGCCGATGGCAGCGAGATCAAGGTGTGGCGCCTCGACTCCTCCACAGCGGTCGCCCCCGCCCCCGTGTTCCGCCATTCCCTGAACAACGAGCATCTCTACGGCGGCCTCGCCTGGGACGCCGACCGGCCGCTGCTGCGCTACCTCGAAGGCGGCACCGTCCACACGCTGGACCTCGCGGACGCGGTCACCTCCGCATGGCGTGCCGACCCGCTGGCCGCGGTGCTGCTCAGCCCGGACGGCCGTATGCTCGCCACCGCCGAACGCACCACCGACGCCGGCTACCGCTTCCAGCTGCGCGACACCCTCCCCCACTCTCGGCTTCGCTCGAGCGGGGGGACCCCCATCGGTCACGTGCTGCGGACGCTGCCGCCGGTGCCCCTGCCCGTCTCGCGCGACCCCGACGATCCGGTCGTCGCGGAGGACACGCTGGCCCTGATGGCCTTCAGTCCCGACGGCGGCACCCTCGCCTACGGTGTCTCGGCACCCGGCCGCCTGGCCGCGCCGCAGCGGTTCGTCCTCTGGGACGTGGCTCGGGGCCACGCTCGGACCACGCTGGACCTGGCGACGCCGTCGTCCGCCGGGGCGCTGGTCGCACTCGCCCTGGGTCCCTCCGGCCACACCCTGTATGCCACGCGCACACCCCACATCGGCGAGCTCAGCAACGAGGTGTGGGACACCACGCGGCATCGGCGAACCGCCGAGTACAGCGACGCGACCGGAACCGAGCTGGCCCTCCGCCCCGACGGACGGCTCCTCGTCGCCACCGATCACACGGTGCGCCCGCCCTCCGGCACGGTCCGCGCCCACAACCTCGTCCAGGGCAACGAGATCGGCGCCCTCGCCTTCGCCCCCGACGGCTCGCGGCTCGCGGCAGGCGACTTGAGCGGGCGGGTCACGCTGTGGGACGGCTCCCTGAAGCACCGGGAGGGCGTGCTGCGCAACGTCTTCCCCACCCCGCTCGACGACACGGCCGAGGCGGTCAGCGCGCTCGCCGTCAGTCCCGACGGCCGTACCCTGGCCGTCGGCGGCGACGCGGGCACGCTTCAACTGTGGGACATCGCCACCCGGCAGCCCCTCGGCGGCCCGCTGACCACCGCCGGCGACGCCATCGCCTCGCTGGCCTTCAGCCCCGACAGCACCACCGTCCACGCGGCCGGCACGCATGTGCCGCTCATGCGATACACGATCGACCCGGCCCGGGCCGTCACCCAGATCTGCGCCCGCACCGGTGACACCGGTCTGACGCCCGCCCAATGGCACACATATGTGCCGGACGCGCCGTACCGCGAGGTGTGCGGCCACTGATTCCGGGGGCGCTGCGCTTTCCCGGGCCGCTCGGCCTTGAGGAGAGTTGTTTCCGCCCTCGGAAGGGAGTGGTGAAACAACCCGCGCCCCCAAAAGACTGCTCACGGCCGACCTCACGGCCACCGACCGCCCGGCCTCACGCACGGGTGTGGTCTCTCGTTCGACACGCAAGGACGTAAGTATCGTGCCCACCATCAAGAAGTGCCTCCTCACCGGCGCCGCTTTCGGTATGGCGATCAGCGGCCTGACCCTGGGTGCCGCGCCGACCGCGATCGCGTCGACGGACGTCAACGGCGTACACGACTCGCTGCTGCCGAACATGTGCCAGGACGGCTCCAACCGGAGCGGCCAGAGCATCTGGTACTACAACGTCAACACCAAGCAGCTGCTCGACAGAAGCCATGGAAGCGTGGGGAACAGGCCGGTCTGGCAGTACATCGGCGGCAGCAAGGCGGGAAACCGCTACGCCATGAACCCGGGCTGGCGTGAGATCAAGGGCCACTGCTTCTACCCCGCGTCGTCCTCCTGGACGTACGAGGGGAGGCAGACGGCGTACTCCGACCAGGTGACCAACTGCTCGCAGGGCGGCAACGTCAGCGAGCGGGTCGACCAGACCTACAGCACGACGACGACCACCACGAAGACGGTGAACGGCAGCCTGAGCTTCAGCCCCAACATCAGCAAGCTGTTCGGTGTCGGCCTCGGTGCCGAGTTCTCGTACTCGTGGGCCTACGGCAAGACCGTCGGCTGGGGCCGTTCCGTCAACATAGACGTCCCGCCCGGCCGGACCGCGTGGCTCACCGCGGCGCCCATCAAGCGCGTGGTCCGCGTCAACCCGCACTTCTGGATCGACGAGTACAACTGGTACGACGGGACCCAGAAGAAGGGCCACAACAAGTGGGGCATCTACGGCACCGAGCGAGACATCGTGGACCGCAACTACTACTACGACGGCACGTCCGACGAGCTCCGCAACGGCCAGCCGACGTTCAAGTTCTACAAGCACGACCGCGCGAACCGCGCGGGTGAATGCCGGCGCTGAGACTCCGCCGCACCCCGAGACCCGCAGTGCCCCCCATTCCAAGAGATCTACGTCACAAGCCCCACCCCGGTCTCCTACAGGCGTGATCAATCCGCAACCAATTC
>NZ_AEJC01000386.1 GCF_000317595.1 Streptomyces ipomoeae 91-03
CTCCCTTCCTCCCCGATGCTTGATTCATGCGGAACGGGATGTACAGCGATACCGAGCGGTGTGTGCGGGCCGTGCAGGCGAAGGACGCGCGGTTCGACGGGTGGGTGTTCACCGCGGTGTTGACCACGCGGATCTACTGTCGGCCGAGCTGCCCGGTGGTGCCGCCCAAGCCGGAGAACATGACGTTCTACCCCAGCGCGGCGGCCTGTCAGCAGGCGGGGTTTCGGGCCTGCAAGCGATGCCGGCCCGATACGAGTCCGGGGTCGCCCGAGTGGGATCAGCGGGCCGATCTGGTGGCTCGGGCGATGCGGCTCGTGGGGGACGGGGTGGTGGACCGGGAGGGGGTGACCGGGCTGGCCCGGCGGCTGGGTTACAGCACCCGGCAGGTCGAGCGGCAGCTGATGGCCGAGCTGGGCGCCGGGCCGCTCGCGCTCGCCAGGGCCCAGCGGGCGCAGACCGCGCGGTTGCTGATCGAGACGACCGGGCTGCCGATGGCGGAGATCGCGTTCGCGGCCGGGTTCGCCTCGATCCGGGCGTTCAACGACACCGTACGGGAGGTCTTCGCGCTGTCGCCGAGCGAGCTGCGGGAGCGGGCGGCGCGGTCGTCCCGACAGCGGGCCCAATCGCCGGACACGTCAGGGGTGTTGAACCTCCGGCTGCCCTTCCGTGCCCCGCTCAACCCCGACAACCTCTTCGGGCACCTCGCGGCGACCGCCGTACCGGGGGTGGAGGAGTGGCGTGACGGCGCGTACCGGCGCACGCTCCGGCTGCCGTACGGCCATGG
>NZ_AEJC01000387.1 GCF_000317595.1 Streptomyces ipomoeae 91-03
ACGCTGCCGACGCCTACGGCGTACCTCTATGCGTCAGTTGTCGTCCTCGTCGATGAGGAACCCACGCATCGGCGAGGGAGCCTGCCCCATCGGCGACGGCCCCTGCGGCCGTACCGGCGCCATCGGCTGGGTCATGGCCGGCGACATCTGCTGCTGACCACCGTAGGACGGCGCGGCCGGAGACGGGCCACCGCCCAGACCGCTCGGGTTGCCACCGTAGGACGGGGCGCTCGCGCCGGCCGGGGCCATGGAGGGCGCCGGGGACGGCGGCAGCGACGCGGTCGCCGGGGTGCGCGGCGGGGCCAGCGAGTCGTCCGCCTGGGTCTCCAGCTGACGCAGCTGCGACTCCAGGTAGGACTTCAGCCGTGTGCGGTACTCGCGCTCGAAGCCGCGCAGGTCCTCGACCTTGCGCTCCAGCGTGGCGCGGGCGGACTCCAGGGAGCCCATCGCGACGCGGTGCTTCTCCTGCGCGTCCCGCTCCAGGGCGTCGGCCTTGGCACGGGCGTCGCGCTCCAGACCCTCGGCGCGGCTACGGGCCTCGCCGACGATCTTGTTGGCCTCGGAACGGGCCTCGGCGATCGCCTGGTCGGCGGTCTGCTGGGCCAGCGAGAGCACACGCGCGGCGCTGTCGCCGCCGGGACCCTGACCGGGGCCGCCCATCGGACCACCCATGGGGCCGCCCATCGGGCCACCCATCTGCTGCTGCATGGGAGGCTGACCACCCATGGGACCCTGGCCCATTTGACCCTGGCCCATCTGGCCCTGGCCCATCTGACCCTGACCCATCTGGCCCTGGCCCATCTGCGGCTGCATCTGGCCCTGACCCATGGGGCCCTGGCCCATCGGCCCCTGACCCATCGGGCCGGGACCCTGCTGCCCCTGGCCACCAGGGCCGGCGGGCAGCTGCGGCGCACCGCTCGGCAGCTGGGGCGGGCCACCCATGGGGCCCCCCATCTGCTGCGGCGGGCCCGATATCCCAGCGGGTACGGGAGCGCCGGGACCCCGCATACCCTGCTGCTGCATGCCCTGCTGATCCTGCTCGGGAGGCTTGCGCATGTTCTGCTGGTTCTGGGCAGCAGCGCGCGTGGCCGCGGCCAGTTTGGCCCGCAGGTCCTCATTCTCACGGAGCAGGCGCGTCAGTTCGGCTTCGACCTCGTCGAGGAAGGCATCGACCTCGTCCTCGTCATAGCCTTCTCGGAGGCGGACGGTCGTGAACTGCTTGTTCCGCACGTCCTCGGGGGTCAACGGCATCTCTTCACCTCAACGTAGTCATCGGCAGTCGGCAAGACCGGATCGTCCACAATCACCCCGCAGCGAGTCCGCCCACGATGTAGATCAATATGTAGACGATGATCATCAGTACGAAGAAGGACAGGTCGAGCGCCACGCCCCCGAGACGCAGCGGCGGAATGAACCGCCGCAGAAGCTTCAGCGGTGGATCAGTGACAGTGTAGGTGGCCTCCAGAACGACCACCATCGCCTTGCCGGGTTGCCACGAGCGGGCGAACTGGAACACATAGTCCATGACCAACCGGAAGATCAGCACGATGAGGAAACACATCAGCGCGATGTAGAGCACCTGCAAAACCACGCTCATGATCCGTGCTTCCCTCTCCCCTGTTCCGTACTTCTTCCGGTGGTGCGTCTCAGCTCTGGTTGAAGAACCCGCCCTCTGCGATGCGGGCCTTGTCCTCCGCCGTGACATCGACGTTAGCAGGCGACAACAGGAACACCTTCTGCGTCACCCGCTCGATGCTGCCGTGAAGACCAAACACCAAACCGGCGGCGAAGTCGACAAGTCGCTTCGCATCCGTGTCGTCCATCTCAGTCAAGTTCATGATCACCGGGGTGCCTTCACGGAAGTGTTCCCCGATGGTACGGGCCTCGTTGTAGGTCCGCGGGTGCAACGTGGTGATCCGGTAAGGCTCTCGTTCGGACACGACCTTGGGCATGATCACCGGTGCGTTCTTCTCCAGACTCGAACGTTCTTGTGTGATGGACGCCACGGGCGCGATCCGGGCGGGTCGCATCGATTCCGCGGGGAGCGAAGCGGAATGCGACACCGGTTCGCGCTGCACCGGCGGCTGCACCACTCGCACCGATTCATCCCTTTGGGACTGATGTGACTGGTGCGCCTGATGCACCGGCTCATGGCGCCGGTGGTCCCGCTCGGGCTCCGGGTCGAGCTCGGGCTCGAAGTCGTCATCGGGGTCGAATCCCCGGCCGTCGTACCCATCGTCCTCCACGAGGCCGAGGTAGACCGCCATCTTGCGCATCGCGCCGGCCATTGCTCTGAGTCCTCCGCTCTGTGGTGGATCGACTGACGACTTCCAAGTGCCCGCGATCCACGAGGTCGTTGCGCCCGCCCTTCGACGGAATGACCATATTTTCTGCTGTGGTCCGACTTCTTGGCGACGTTACCCGAGCCTGGAACGGACTCCGAGTACCGCAGTGCCGACGCGTACATGTGTCGCCCCGGCGGCCACGGCATCCTCGAGGTCCGCACTCATCCCTGCCGAGACCATGTTCGCAGCCGGATGGGCTCTGCGCAGGTCGGTCGACAAATCCATCAACCGCTCGAACGCGGCCCGTTGGCGTCCGGCGTACTCTCCGGTGAGCGGCGCTACGGTCATCAGACCATCGAGCCGCAACCCCGGGGAGTCCGCGACGAGATCGGCCAACTCCTCGATTCCACCGGGCCCGACCCCACCGCGCGCCCCCCGCCCGCTCTCGTCGGCGTCGAGTGCCACCTGGATGAGACACCCCACCTCGCGCCCGGCCCGTACCGCCTCCTTCGACAGAGTCGTGACAAGCCTGGAACGATCCACGGACTGCACAAGATCCGCATAACGCACCACGGAACGGACCTTATTGGTCTGCAACTGCCCCACAAAGTGCCACAGAAGGGGCAGATCCGAACACTCGGCGGCCTTGGGCGCCGCGTCCTGGTCCTTGTTCTCGGCGACATGAACCACACCGAGTTCCGACAGGATCCGCACATCGCTCGCGGGATACGTCTTGGTCACCACGATCAGGGTCACCTCGTCGCGCTTGCGCCCCGCCGCCGCGCACGCCGCCGCGATGCGACGCTCCACCTTCGCCAGGTTTTCGGCGAGTTGTGCCCTACGGTCCGTCTTGTTCATCAGCCCAGCCAGACATATCCCGCGAGTCGCCCTGTGGTGCGGTCGCGGCGGTACGAAAAGTAGTCGCGCGACTCCAGCGTGCACACCGGCGACTGCTCCCGGTCGTGCACCCCGAGGCGCTCCAGCTGGGAGTGCACTCCGGCGCGCACATCCACAGAGGGCGTGCCCCAACTGGTCTCGGCGTACGCCGTCGGCTCGACGGCGGCCACGGCGGCGCGCATCGCCTCGGGCACTTCATAACAGCGGCCGCAGACGGCGGGGCCGGTGCGGGCGAGGATCCGGCCGGGCTCGGCGCCGAGTTCGATCATGGCCCGTACGGCGGCGGGGACGACTCCGGCGACCATGCCGGGCCGGCCCGCGTGGGCGGCGGCCACGACCCCGGCGACGGGGTCGGCCAGCAGGACGGGTACGCAGTCGGCGGTGAGCACGGCGAGCGCGAGACCGCGTCGGGTGGTGACGATCGCGTCGCCGGAGGGGATGTCGTCCGAGCCCCACGGTTCGTCGACCACCGCCGCGTCCGCGCCGTGCACCTGGTTCATCCAGACCACCCGGTCCGGCTCCAGGCCCAGCGACTTGGCCGCCAGCTCCCGGTTGGCGCGTACGGCGTCGGCGTCGTCGCCGACCGCGCTGCCGAGATTGAGCTCCTCATACGGAGCGGCGCTCACCCCGCCCCACCGGTCGGTGAAGGCGAAGTGCGCGCCGCTCACGTTCTCGCGCTGCCCTATCACTTGAGGAAGTCCGGCACGTCCAGTTCCTCCGCCGCGCTGTCCGAGTAGGACCGGGACGGCGGGACGGGCGGGGAGAGCGGTACGTCGTTCACCGGCTCGGGGGCGGGCGCCGGCTCCTCCTTGGGCTTGACGCTGCCGAGCGAGCCGAAGGACGGGCGGGCGTCGGCGGGCCGCACCGGCGCGGGCTCCTCGCGCTTGGCCGAGGCCGAGCCGAGGATGTTGTCCCGCTTGGCCGGGGGCTGACCGCCGTCGAAGCCGGCCGCGATGACCGTGACCCGCACCTCGTCGCCGAGGGCGTCGTCGATCACGGCGCCGAAGATGATGTTGGCCTCGGGGTGGGCGGCCTCGCTGACCAGCTGGGCGGCCTCGTTGATCTCGAACAGACCGAGGTCGGAGCCACCGGAGATGGAGAGCAGCACACCGCGGGCGCCGTCGATGGAGGCCTCCAGGAGCGGCGAGGAGATCGCCATCTCGGCGGCGGCCACCGCGCGGTCGTCGCCACGGGCCGAGCCGATGCCCATGAGGGCCGAACCGGCCTCGGACATGACCGACTTGACGTCGGCGAAGTCGAGGTTGATCAGACCGGGGGTGGTGATGAGGTCGGTGATGCCCTGGACACCGGAGAGGAGGACCTGGTCGGCCGACTTGAAGGCGTCCAGCACGGAGACCTGGCGGTCCGAGATGGACAGCAGCCGGTCGTTCGGGATGACGATGAGGGTGTCGACCTCTTCGCGGAGTTCGGCGATGCCGTCCTCGGCCTGGTTGGCGCGGCGCCGTCCCTCGAAGGTGAACGGGCGGGTGACCACACCGATGGTGAGGGCGCCCAGGGAACGCGCGATGTTGGCCACGACGGGCGCGCCGCCGGTGCCGGTGCCGCCACCCTCGCCGGCCGTCACGAAGACCATGTCGGCCCCCTTGAGGACCTCCTCGATCTCCTCGCGGTGGTCCTCGGCGGCCTTGCGGCCGACCGCCGGGTTGGCGCCGGCGCCGAGTCCGCGGGTGAGTTCGCGGCCGACGTCCAGCTTGACGTCGGCGTCGCTCATCAACAGCGCCTGTGCGTCGGTGTTGATGGCGATGAACTCGACGCCCTTGAGACCGACCTCGATCATCCGGTTGATGGCATTGACACCACCGCCGCCGACACCGATGACTTTGATGACTGCGAGGTAGTTCTGCGGTGCTGCCACGTCGAAGGCCTCTCGCCTCGAGTTACGTGTCGCCGTTTCGCGAGGGGCCCGCGATGCGACGACTGATGCCGAAGTGGGACGGTCCGAACCGCCGACCCGAACCCTAACGCTGAAGTTTAGGGTTACCAGTGCGCCTGTTCCTTGGACTCTTCCGAACAGGACACTAAGTCGACAAGTGGCGCACGTTCAACGAACACGCCGAACCTCCCGTTTTTCTTTTCACCCTATGTGATCAGCCATAGCGATGCCCAACCAGGGTGCTGGCCTGCGCGGATGTCCGTCAACTCCCTGATGACGCGGGCGCGGTGGGAACGCTCACGTCGAAGTGCCCCGCGTCGGGGGCGGCTTTCATCAGAGCGGTGAGCGCACGGGCCTTGGCGCGACCCTTCTCCGCGCTCCCCCACGCGACGGTGCGGTCCCCGGTCAACTCCAGCGAGATGGAGTCGTACGAACGGACCGTGACGGCACGGGTGTCGGGCACGAGCGCGGCCGGAATGGCACGGGCGACGCGCACGGCCTCGCGCACGAGCCGGTCCTCACCGAATCGCCGCAGACTGGCGGCGGACGAATCCGACCGGGACAGCGTCAATTCCAGTACGGGAACACCCTTCGAGGTGCGCGAAACCGTGGCAAAACGCACACCCTTCGCATCCACTTCGACATATTTGCCCGAATTTCCGGCAGCTTCGACAATCAGAACCGGAGTGCGTTCACTCACTTTCAGCTCGATTCCATGAGGCCAGGAACGGATGACCTCAACCGAGTCAATTCGGGGCAATTTCTTGAGCAGTCGCGCCTCGATCCCGTCGAGGTCGACGGAAATCAGCGGATCGCCCAGCGGAACGTCGGCGGCCTCGCGCACCTGGGCCTCGGTCAGCACCCGGGTCCCGGACACCGAGACGCGCTCGGCCCGCAGCCACGACGAGCCGTACAGGACCCACATCGCGGTCCCGCCGAGCAGCACCAGGGCGACGGCCGCGGCGACGAGGGCACGCGGGCCGGGGCGCCGCCCGCGAAGGAGCGGGCCGGAGTCCAGACTCTCGTCTGCACCGCGTTCGGCGGTGGTCGGTCCGGCCACGCTCCCTGCCCTTCCGTCACATGGTCCTAACGGCGGTGCGAGGCGATCGCCTCGTACACCATCCCGACGAGCAGGTCGTCGGCGTCCCGGCGGCCGAACTCGCTGGCGGAGCGGGACATCTCGTACAGCCGGTGCGGGTCGGCGAGTACGGGCAGGACGTTCTGCTGGACCCACTGGGGGGTCAGTTCCGCGTCGTCGACCAGCAGCCCGCCGCCGGCCTTGACCACCGGCTGGGCGTTCAGCCGCTGCTCACCGTTGCCGATGGGCAGCGGGACGTAGGCGGCGGGGAGCCCGACGGCGGAGAGTTCGGCGACGGTCATCGCGCCCGCTCGGCAGAGCATCATGTCGGCCGCGGCATACGCGAGGTCCATCCGGTCCACGTACGGTACTGGGATGTACGGGGGCATTCCCGGCATCTGGTGCACCTGCGGCAGTTCGTTCTTCGGGCCGACCGCGTGGAGGATCTGGATCCCGGCCTGCTGCAGGTAGGGGGCGACCTGCTGGACGACCTCGTTGAGGCGGCGGGCGCCCTGGGAGCCGCCGGAGACCAGCAGGGTCGGCAGGTTCGGGTCGAGGCCGAACATCGCGCGGGCCTCGGGGCGCGCGGCGGCGCGGTCCAGGGTGGCGATGGAGCGGCGCAGCGGGATGCCGATGTAGCGGGCGTCGCGGAGCTTGCTGTCCGGGGTGGAGACGGCGACCTGGGAGGCGTACCGGGAGCCGATCTTGTTGGCGAGGCCGGGGCGGGCGTTGGCCTCGTGGACGACGATCGGCACGCCGAGGCGCTTGGCGGCGAGATAGCCGGGCAGGGCCACGTAGCCGCCGAAGCCGACGACGCAGTCCGCCTTGGTGCGCTCCAGGATCTGCTCGGTCGCCTTGATCGTGCCGCGCAGCCGGCCGGGCACGGTGATCAGCTCGGGGGTGGGCTTGCGTGGCAGGGGTACGGCGGGGATCAGCGCCAGTTCGTAGCCGCGCTCGGGGACGAGGCGTGTCTCAAGGCCGCGCTCCGTGCCCAGGGCCGTGATCCCGACGGTCGGGTCCTGCCTGCGCAGGGCGTCCGCGAGGGCGAGCGCGGGCTCGATGTGACCGGCGGTTCCGCCACCGGCGAGGACGACATGCACCGAAATTCACCGCTCTCCGGACGAACGTGCCGAGGAGGCACGCCGTCGCATCGTGTTCCATCTCCCGGGCCCCGAAGGGCCGCCGCCCCGCTTTCTACCAAAGCGGGGTTGCCGCATCGCAAGCGCCGCCCGCGCAGCGGGCTCGTCGCGCGCGAAGGCGATCAGCAACCCGATGGCGAACATGGTCGGCAGCAGGGCGGACCCTCCGTAGGAGAACAGCGGGAGCGGGACGCCGGCGATCGGCAGCAGGCCGAGCACCGCACCCATGTTGATCACCGCCTGAGCGGTGATCCAGGTGGTCACGCCTCCCGCGGCATACCTCACGAAGGGGTCCTCCGTGCGACCGGCCACGCGGATACCCGCATAGCCTAGAGCCGCGAAGAGGGCGAGTACCGACAGCGTCCCCGCCAGGCCCAGCTCCTCACCGGTGACGGCGAAGATGAAGTCGGTGTGTGCTTCCGGGAGTTGGCCCCATTTTTCCACACTGGCACCGAGCCCGGAACCGAAGATTCCGCCCGAGGCGAGGGCGTAGATGCCGTGCACGGCCTGCCAGCAGTCGACGCCGCCCGAGCGGGGTTCGGTGGCCCCGATGCAGGCCAGGCGGGCCATACGGTTCTCGCTGGTCCGGATGAGGACGAAGCCGATGAACCCGGCGACGGACAGCACGCCCACGAACAGCCGGGTCGGTGCCCCGGCCAGCCACAGCAGGCCGAACAGGATGGCCGTGAGAATGATCGCGGTGCCCATGTCGCCGCCGAGCATGATCAACCCGAGGAGCATGAACGCCACCGGAACGAGCGGCACCAGCATGTGCTTCCACTGGGTCAGCAGCCGCTTGTCCTCCTTGCGGGCCAGCAGGTCGGCGCCCCACAGCACGAGCGCCAGCTTGCCGAACTCGCTCGGCTGGACCTGGAAGGAGCCGCCGATGGCGATCCAGTTCTGGTTGCCGTTGATCGACTGCCCTATCCCCGGCACCTGCACCAGGGCCATCAGGAAGACACAGCCGGCCAGGATCGGATACGCCAGCGCCCGGTGCAGCTTCACCGGCATCCGCGAGGCCAGGAGCAGCAGCACGGTGCCGATCGCCGCCGCGAGGAACTGTTTGCGGAAGAAGAACGTCCCCGGCAGCGACTTCTGCAACGCGGTGATCTGCGAGGCCGAGTAGACCATCACCAGACCCAGCACGGTGATCAGCAGACTGCCGCCCAGAATCAGGTAGTACGCGGTCAGCGGCCGGTCCCAGGCCTTGCGCGCACGCAGGTAGTAGCGCCGCACGGGATTCTCGCGCGGCGGCCGGGGGACGGGAGGCCGCCGCGTGACACGCTGGAGGGGCGCACGGCTCGTACGGCTACCGGGCATGGGGGGCGCCTTCCCCGCCGACCGACCACATCCGTGTCACGCGTTCCCTCCCGAGTGCACCCGGCACGGCCGACAGGCGGGGCGGGCCGGGTCAGCCGTCGGCGGCGGCGAGTTCGCGAACGGCCTCCGCGAACGCGTCCCCGCGCTTGTTGTAGTTGACGAACATGTCCATCGACGCACAGGCGGGCGCCAGCAACACCGTGTCGCCCGGCCGAGCCAACGCGCGCGCCTCGCGGACAGCCGCGAGCATCGCCCCAGTGTCGGCCCGGTCGAGGTCGACGACCGGCACTTCCGGGGCGTGTCGCGCCAGCGCTTCGCGGATCAGCGCGCGGTCCGTGCCGATCAGGACGACGCCCCGAAGCCGCTTCGCCGACTTGGCGACCAGCTCGTCGAAGGTGGCGCCCTTGGCGAGCCCGCCCGCGATCCACACGACCGACTCGTACGCCGCCAATGAGGCCCCCGCCGCATGCGTGTTGGTGGCCTTGGAGTCGTCGATGTACGCGACGCCGTCCACGTCGGCCACGTGCGCGATGCGGTGCGCGTCCGGGGTGAAGGCCCGCAGACCGTCCCGTACGGCCTTGGGGGGCACCCCGAAGGCCCGGGCGAGGGCCGCTGCCGCGAGGGCGTTGGCGATGTTGTGCGGGACGGGCGGGTTGACGTCGGAGACCTCGGCGAGTTCCTGGGCGTTCTTCTGCCGGTTCTCGACGAAGGCGCGGTCGACCAGGATGCCGTCCACGACGCCGAGTTGGGACGGCCCCGGCGTGCCGAGGGTGAAGCCGATGGCCCGGCAGCCCTCCTCGACGTCCGCCTCGCGCACCAGGTCCTCGGTGGACGGTTTGTCGGTGGCATCCACGTTGTAGACGCAGGCGACGCGATTGCCCTCGTAGATACGGCCCTTGTCGGCGGCGTACGCCTCCATGCCGCCGTGCCAGTCGAGATGGTCGGGGGCGAGGTTGAGGACGACGGCCGAGTGGGCGCGCACGGAGGGCGCCCAGTGGAGCTGGTAGCTGGACAACTCCACGGCCAGGACATCGAGATCGCCGTACTGCTCCTCGCCGAGGACGACGTCGATGATCGGGGTGCCGATGTTGCCCACGGCGACCGTGCGCAGCCCCGCGGCCGTCAGGATGGAGGCGAGCATCTGCGTGGTGGTGGTCTTGCCGTTGGTGCCGGTGACCGCCAGCCAGGGGGCCGCGTCGGGGCCCCGCAACCGCCAGGCGATCTCCACGTCGCCGACGACGTCGACGCCCGCCTCGGCCGCGGCGGCGAAAAGGGGTGAAGTGGGCTTCCAGCCGGGCGAGGTGACGACCAGCTCGGTGCCCTCCGGGAGCGTCTCCGCGTCCCCGAGACGTACCTCGATGCCCTCCAGGGAGGCGGCGCGTTCCCGGAGCGTCTCGGAGTCGCCGCCGTCGACGACGGTGACCGACGCGCCGAGGCCGGCCAGGGCGCGGGCGGCGCTGATGCCGCTCACGCCGAGGCCGGCGACGGTGATGTGCATACCGTCCCAGGACGTCACTTCTCTGCCGCCCATCCCGCGTAGAAGATGCCCAGTCCCACGATGACGCAGATGCCCTGGATGATCCAGAAGCGGACCACGACAAGGACCTCGGACCAGCCCTTGAGTTCGAAGTGGTGCTGGAGCGGTGCCATGCGGAAGACGCGCTTGCCGGTGAGGCGGAACGAGCCGACCTGGATGACGACCGACATGGTGATGAGGACGAACAGACCACCGAGGAGCGCGAGCAACAGCTCGGTGCGGGAGCAGATCGCGAGACCGGCGAGCGCGCCGCCGAGGGCCAGCGAGCCGGTGTCACCCATGAAGATCTTGGCCGGCGAGGTGTTCCACCACAGGAAGCCGAGGCAGGCGCCCATCAGCGCGGAGGCCACGATCGCCAGGTCGAGGGGATCTCGTACCTCGTAACAGGCGGCCGGGTTGGTCAGGGTCAGCGTGTTGGCGCAGGACTCCTGGAACTGCCAGACGCCGATGAACGTGTAGGCGCCGAAGACGAGGACCGAGGCGCCGGTGGCGAGGCCGTCCAGACCGTCGGTCAGGTTCACGCCGTTCGACATCGCGAGGATCATGAACAGCGCCCAGATCACGAACAGCACCGGGCCGATCGTCCAGCCGAAGTCCTGCACGAAGGAGAGCTTGGTGGAGGCCGGCGTCTGATCGCGGGCGTCCGGGAACTGCAGCGCGAGGACCGCGAAGGCGATACCGACGATCAGCTGGCCGGCCATCTTCGCCTTGGCCCGCAGACCGAGCGAACGCCGCTTGACGATCTTGATGTAGTCGTCGAGGAAGCCGACGAGGCCCATGCCGCCCATCAGGCCGAGCACCAGCAGACCGGAGAAGGTCGGCGTGTAGCCGGTGATCAGCTTGGACAGGAAGTAGGCGGCGATCGTCGCCAGGATGAAGGCGATACCACCCATGGTCGGCGTACCGCGCTTGCTGGCGTGCTCGCGCGGGCCGTCGTCGCGGATGTACTGGCCGTAGCCCTTGCGCGCGAGCAGCTTGATCAGCAGCGGGGTGCCGATCAGCGTCAGGAAGAGGCCAATGACTCCTGCGAACAGGATCTGCTTCATCATCGGGCGGCAACCTCACCCTCGGCACCGGTCTCGAGCAGCGCCTGCGCCACGCTCTCGAGCCCGACCGAACGGGACGCCTTCACGAGTACGACGTCCCCCGGGCGCAACTCGCTGCGCAACAGGTCGATCGCCGCCTGTGCGTCGGACACGTGCACCGACTCCTCACCCCACGAACCCTCGTTATATGCGCCCAGTTGCAGCCAGGACGCTTCCCTGCCCCCGACCGCGACGAGCTTGCCGACATTGAGCCGGACGGCGAGCCGTCCGACCGCGTCGTGCTCGGCGAGCGCCTCGTCCCCGAGCTCGGCCATCTTGCCGAGCACCGCCCACGTGCGGCGTCCCTTGCCCATGGCTGCCAGGGCGCGCAGGGCGGCCCGCATGGACTCGGGGTTCGCGTTGTAGGCGTCGTTGACGACCGTCACGCCGTCCGGGCGCTCGGTGACCTCCATGCGCCAGCGGGAGAGGGAGCCCGCCTCGGAGAGCGCGGTGGCGATCTCTTCCGCGGACATGCCCAGCTCATGGGCGACGGCGGCCGCGGCGAGCGCGTTCGACACGTGGTGCTCACCGTACAGGCGCATGGTCACATCGCTTGCACCGGAGGGTGTGTGAAGCCTGAACACGGGCTGTCCCGCGTCCGTGAGCGTCACGTTCTCGGCACGTACGTCCGCTTCGTCGGATTCTCCGAAGAGGATGACCTTCGCCTTCGTACGGGACGCCATGGCGCGTACGAGGGGGTCGTCGGCGTTGAGGATCGCGGCCCCGCCCTCACTCGCCGCGGGTAGGGCCTCCACCAACTCGCCCTTGGCCTGCGCGATCTGCTCCCGGCCGCCGAACTCGCCGATGTGGGCGGTGCCGACGTTGAGGACGAGGCCGACCTTCGGCGGGGTCAGCTCGGTGAGGTAGCGGATGTGGCCGATGCCGCGGGCGCCCATCTCCAGGACCAGGAAACGGGTCTCCTCGGTGGCGCTGAGCGCGGTGAGGGGCAGCCCGATCTCGTTGTTGAAGGAGCCGGGCGTCCACACGGTGGGCGCCTTGCTCCGCAGCACCTGAGCGATGAGGTCCTTGGTGCTGGTCTTGCCTGCGGAGCCGGTGAGGGCGACGAGGGTCGTACCGAGCTTCCGCACGACGTGCCGGGCGAGGGCGCCGAGGGCCGTCTGGACGTCGTCCACGACGATCGCGGGCACGCCGACGGGGCGGGACGCCAGCACCGCTGCCGCGCCCGCCTCGACGACCGCGGCCGCGTAGTCGTGACCGTCCACGCGCTCGCCGACGAAGGCGACGAAGAGGCTGCCGGGCTCCACCTCGCGGGAGTCCCGGACGACCGGTCCGGTGACCTGGACCGACGGATCCGGTATGTCGTGCGTCTGCCCGCCGACGACTTCTGCGATCTCGGCGAGAGAGAGGGCGATCACAAGTTCATCCCTGGGTCTGCTGGATAGCTTCGCGAAGCACCTGGCGGTCGTCGAAGGGACGGATCACGCCGGCGATGTCCTGGCCCTGCTCGTGGCCCTTGCCCGCGACCAGCACGGTGTCGCCCGGCTGGGCGCGGGCCACCGCCGCGGCGATCGCGGCGGCGCGGTCCTCGAAGAGGAGGACCTCGCCGCGCTCGTGCGCCGGCACGGACGCCGCGCCTTCGAGCATGGTGGCGAGGATCGCGAGGGGGTCCTCGGAGCGGGGGTTGTCGGAGGTCAGTACGGCGGTGTCGGCGAACCGGGCCGCGGCGGCGCCCATCGGCGCGCGCTTGGTCCTGTCCCGGTCGCCTCCGCAGCCCAGCACGACGTGCAACTTGCCCTCGGTGACCTTCCGCAGCGCCTTGAGGACCGACTCGACGGCATCGGTCTTGTGGGCGTAGTCGACGACCGCGAGATACGGCTGCCCGGCGTCCACGCGCTCGAGGCGGCCCGGCACACCGGGTACGGCGGCGATGCCGTCGGCGGCGGTCTGCGGGTCGAGCCCGGCGGTGGCCAGCGCGACGATCGCGGCGAGGGTGTTGGCGACGTTGAAGGGGCCCGGCAGCGGCGACCTGGCGGTGATGCGCTCGTCCTTGGGCCCGAGCACGGTGAACGTGGAGTCCATCGGCCCGACCCGGACGTCCTCGGCGCGCCAGTCGGCGTCGGGGTGGCCCTCGGCGGAGAAGGTCACGACCGGGACCGTGGCCTCCTTGACGAGGCGGCGGCCGTACTCGTCGTCGAGGTTGACGACGCCGACCCGGCTGCGTTCGGGCGTGAACAGCTGTGCCTTGGCCTGGAAGTAGTCCTCCATGCCGGAGTGGAACTCCATGTGTTCCGGGCTGAGGTTGTTGAACACGGCGACGTCGAAGACACAGCCGTCGACCCGGCCGAGGACCAGGGCGTGACTGGACACCTCCATGACGACCGCCTCGACGCCCCCTTCGCGCATGACGGCGAACAGGGCCTGGAGGTCGGTGGCCTCGGGGGTGGTGCGCTCGGACTTGATGCGCTCGTCGCCGATGCGGATCTCCACCGTGCCGATGAGTCCGGCCGGGCGGGTGGCGTTCAGTCCGCCCTCGACGAGGTAGGCCGTGGTGGTCTTGCCGGAGGTGCCGGTGATGCCGATCTGGAGCAGATCGCGGCCCGGGTGGCGGTAGATCGTGGCCGCCAGCTCGCCCATCCGTCCGCGCGGGTCGGCGACGACCAGGACGGGCAGGCCCGTCGCGGCGGCGCGCTCGGCGCCGGTCGGATCGGTCAGCACGGCGGCGGCGCCGAGGCCGGCGGCCTGGGTGACGAAGTCGGCGCCGTGCAGGCGTGCGCCCGGGAGGGCGACGTACAGGTCGCCGGGGCGGACGGCACGCGAGTCATGGGTGATGCCCGTGACCTCCGTGGCGCTCTCCGGCTGTTCGACTCCCAGCTGATCGGCGAGTTCCGCGAGGGGGGTGGCGGGCAGCAGCTCCGGCCTGGGCGGACCCGGATATGTCACGGGAATGCCCTTCTGCGTGGTTTGGGACTGATCAGCGTGTGGCACGGCGGTGAGCGTACCGGGCGCACCCCCGCCGGAGCGAAAGGGGAGCCCGCGTGAAGCGCGGTCCGGCAAGGGCTGTGGTGGATGACGGGTGGGCGAGGCTTTGTGCGAGGGCTGCGATGGTGCGTGGTTCCCGGGATCGGGAGTGATCATGGTCACGGGTCGGTTCCTGGCTGGTCTGCGCTGATCGACGTAGGGATCGCGGTACGGGTCAGGGCGTGAAGGTGACGGGCAGGTTCGCGGGCTTCGCGCCGGTCGGCGGGACCTGGAGGGTCTTCAGGGCGAACTCCATGACCTCCTTGTAGATGGGCCCGCAGATCTGGCCGCCGAAGTAGCTGCCCTCGGTGGCGTTCTGGATCGCGCAGTAGACGGTGATCCGCGGTTTGTCCGCGGGCGCGAACCCGGCGAACGAGGAGGTGTAGCCGCGGTAGCGGCCGGTGGCCGGATCCACGCGGTTGGCCGTGCCCGTCTTGCCCGCGACCCGGTAGCCGGGGATGCGCGCCGTGGTGCCGGTGCCCTCCTCGTCGTCCACGACGGACTCCAGCATCCGGGCGAGGGTCTTGGCCGTCTTCTCGCTCACGACACGGGTCTTCTTGGGCTTGGGAGCAGGGGTGAACTGCCCGTCCGGTCCCTTGGTGCCTCGTACGAGGGTCGGTTCGACGCGTACGCCGCCGTTGGCGATCGTCGAGTAGACGGAGGCCGCCTGCATGGCGTTTATCGAAACGCCCTGGCCGAAAGGGATCGTGTACTGCTGCGAGGTGGACCAGTCGGCGGGCGCGGCGAGGATGCCCTTGGTCTCGCCGGGGAAGTCGAGGCCGGTGTAGCCGCCGATGCCGAACTTGCGAAGGTACGAGTAGAGGATCCGGTTGGCCTCCTGCTGGTTTCTGCCGAGTTCGCCGGTGGCCAGGATGGTGCCGATGTTGCTGGACTTGGCGAGCACGCCGTTGAGCGTCAGGTACCAGGTCGGGTGGTCGATGTCGTCCTTGAAGAGCCGGTCGCCGCGGTGCAGCCGGTTGGGCACGGTGACGTGTGTGGCGGGTGTGGCGACGTTCTCCTCCAGTACGGCGGCCATCGACATGACCTTGGCGGTGGAGCCGGGCTCGTAGGCGTCCTGGAGGGCCGCGTTGCCCAGGGCGTCCGGGTTCGCCTGCGTCAGGTCGTTGGGGTCGAAGCCGGGCGAGTTGGCCATGGCGAGGATCTCGCCGGTCCTGGTGTCCTGCACTATCACGTAGCCGCGGTCCGCCTTGGACTTCTTCACCTGCTCGGTGATGGCGTTCTGCGCGGCCCACTGGATGTCGCGGTCGATGGTCAGCTCGACGTCGGAGCCGGCCACGGCGGGGGTCTCGGTGGAACCCGCGGTGGGGACGAGACGGCCGCCGGACTGGGCGTAGCGGATCTTGCCGTCCTTGCCTGCCAAATATTTGTTCAACTGCTGCTCGATGCCGCCCCCGCCCACGCCCTCGGCGTTGACCCAGCCCAGTATCCCGGCGGCGAGGTCGCCGTTGGGGTACACGCGCTTGCTGCTGGGCTCCTGGAAGACGCCCGCCAGCACATTGACCGTGTCGGGGTCGTTCTTGGCCTTCTGGGCGAGCGCGGTCTTCAGGTCGCTGATCTGGTTCCAGACCTGGGGGGTCTGGCGGCGGGCGAGCAGCACATAGCGGGTGTTCTTGGTGCGCAGCTTCTCGGTGATCGTCTCCTGGTCCGCGCCGAGGATGGGGGCGAGGAGCGCGGCGGCCTGCTCGGGGCCGTCGTCGACCTTGAGCTGCTTGCGCGTGAACAATGTCGGGTCGGCGGTGATGTCGTTGGCGTCCGCGCTGATCGCCAGGGCGACGCCGTTGCGGTCGGTGATCCCGCCCCGCTCGGCGGCGAGGACACGGCCGACGTACCGGTTCTGGTCGGCCTTGGCCGCGTACTCGCCGGCGTCGACGGCCTGCACCTGGAGCAGCCGTACGACGAAGGCGAGCAGCACCAGGGTCAGCGCGAGGCTCACCATGCGCAGCCGGGGACGGGGGCTGCCGAGGCGGATGGTGCGCGGGGCCGGTTGCCGGGGCATGACGGGGCGGCGCTGCGCGGCGGGGCGGGCGCCGGGGCCCGGGCGGCGCTGCCGGCTGCCCGGGCGCACGGGTTTGGCGGGGCCGGGTACGCGGCGGCGGGGTGGCTGCCTGCCTGAGTCGACCACTTCCGTCACCTGCCGAGGTTCGTCGAGAGCGGGGTGGACTGTACGGACGGGCTGGTGGGGGTGGGTGCCGCCGCGGGCTCCTCCACCGGGGCCTGCTGCCGCGAGGGCGCCTGTTCCTGCGCCGGCGTGGGCGTCGGGGTGGGCGTGGGGATCGGGTTCTCGGGCAGCGGGTGTTCGAGCGCCTCGGGCGCGAGGACGAGGGGCATGCGTACGGCGGACTGCTCGGCGGCGGGCCCCGGTACACCCTTGACGGTGCCGTCGGGCTCCAGGAAGGCCGGGTCGCCGCCGGGCACCATGCCCAGCTCGCGGGCGCGGCGCTGAAGGGCCTCGGGGGCGGAGTAGGCGTCCACGTCGCGCTGGAGCGCCTGTTCCTCGTCGCTGAGGCTCTTCACGTCGTCCTGGAGGTCGTCGAGCTTGAACGCCCCCTCGCTCAGCGCGGAGTTCAGTACGAGGAGGCCGATGAGGCCGCCGCCCAGGAGCAGGACGACGAGGAGCACGAACGGGGTGCGGGCGGCCCGGCCGGAGTTCGCGGGCAGCAGCCGTGCGAGACGGGCGGCACGGCCCCTCAGTTCGGGTTTCCTACTCACGCACCCTCCCTGTGAGTTCGGTTTTCGGACTCACTCCTCGCCCCGGCGAGTTCGGTTTTCGGACTCACCCCTCGTCCCGGCGAGTTCGGTTTTCGGACTCACTCACCGTCCCCTTCGCACACCCTGTGCGCCCGCCCGTACGCCTCACTCGGCGTCCTCCCTGATGCGCTCGGCCCCGCGCAGCCGCGCGGGGGCCGCGCGCCGGTTCTCGGCGACCTCTTCCTCGGTGGGAAGTTCGGCACCACGGGTGAGGAGCTTGAGCCGCGGCTGGTAGCGCTCGGGGACGACGGGCAGCCCGGGGGGCGCGGTGGAGGCGGCGCCCGCCGCGAACACCTGCTTCACCAGGCGGTCTTCGAGCGAGTGGTACGACAGCACGGCGATCCGGCCGCCGACCGCGAGAGCCTTCACAGCCGCGGGGATCGCCCGCTCCAGGACGGTGAGTTCGCCGTTGACCTCGATGCGCAGCGCCTGGAAGGTGCGCTTGGCGGGGTTGCCGCCGGTGCGCTTGGCCGCCTGCGGCAGGGCGTCACGGATCAGCTCGACAAGGCGTGCGCTGTTGGTGAAGGGCTCCTTGTCGCGTTCGCGCACGATCGCGGACACGATCCGCTTGGCCTGCTTCTCCTCGCCGTACGTCCTCAGGATCCGGACCAGTTCGCCCGCCGGGTAGGTGTTGAGGACCTCGGCGGCGCTGATGCCGGTCGTCTGGTCCATGCGCATGTCGAGCGGGGCGTCCTGGGCGTAGGCGAAGCCGCGGTCGGCCTCGTCGAGCTGCATGGAGGAGACGCCGAGGTCGAACAGGACGCCCTGGACGCGCGGGCGGGCGAGGCGGTCGAGTACGTCGGGGAGCTCGTCGTAGACGGCGTGCACGAGGGTGGCGCGCTCACCGAAGGGGGCGAGCCGCTCGCCGGACAGGCGCAGCGCCTCCTTGTCGCGGTCGAGGGCCACCAGGCGCACCTCGGGGAACCGGGTGAGCAGCGCCTCGCTGTGACCGCCGAGGCCGAGCGTGCAGTCGACCACGACGGCACCGGGCTCCGTGAGGGCCGGGGCCAGCATGTCCAGACAGCGCTGGAGCATGACGGGGACGTGGCGGCTGTTGCTCAAGGGGCCCTCTCAAGGATCCGGCCGCGAGCCGCACGTACGCGCCGCGCACGCGGGGAGACACCGGGCAGTCACCGGATCTCCTGGGGATTTCAGTCCAGCAGGGGCTCCTTGCCTCAGGGGCTCCTCGCCTCCCGCTCCGCGTCACTCTAGTCCACGGCTCTTCGCGGTCAATCAACTGGCCTGCGCGTCGCGACGCCGTCATCGGACGAAGCCCCGGAGAGAGAGAAATCACTCGGAAGGGCGCGATCCCGCCACTCCTGTGGGTTACCTCACAACAAGCCTCAATGGCGTTCTTTGTCGCCTCTCACAGAGCGCCCTCAGCCACCGTGACCAGTACCGTCATCGGTATGACGACCTCCGCAGCTGTTCCCGCCGGACCCGAAGGCGCCATAGCCGACGGCACGGTCACCGACCGTCTCGTCGAGGCGAACGAGCGGTACGCCGCCGCGTTCACCGATCCCGGGATGGACGCCCGCCCCGTCCTCCGTGTCGCGGTCGTGGCCTGTATGGACGCCCGCCTCGACCTGCACGCCGCGCTCGGCCTGGAGCTGGGCGACTGCCACACCATCCGCAACGCGGGCGGTGTGGTCACCGACGACGTGATCCGCTCCCTCACCATCAGCCAGCGCAAGCTCGGCACCCGCAGCGTGGTCCTCATCCACCACACGGGCTGCGGTCTGGAGTCCCTCACCGAGGACTTCCGCACCGAGCTGGAGCTGGAGGTCGGCCAGCGCCCGGCGTGGGCGGTGGAGTCCTTCCGGGACGTCGACCAGGACGTACGGCAGTCCATGCAGCGGGTGCGGACCAACCCGTTCCTGCTGCACACCGACGATGTGCGCGGCTTCGTCTTCGATGTGAAGACGGGCCTGCTGCGGGAGGTCCTTCCGGCCTGAGCCACGTCGAACCGGCCCACCCCGCTCACCCGCTTACCGCCCCGCGGGGGCTTTCGCAGCCCCGATTTCCTGTCAATCTCCTGGCAGCTCGGTGCGCAAAAGGCCGCAAGCCCGGCAAATCGCAGACCGTTATCCACAGGCGAGTGACACGGATTGATAACGGCGGCAAGAATGCAGGTGTGGCAACACGCGGAACTCTTCGCGTGTTGCCCGTGTTTCGGGGTGGGCCGGTCCGCATCGCAGAGCGACGGCCCGGAGAAAGAACGGGCCGAGGAGGGCCGGGTGACGACCTATGACGATCGAGCGAGCCTCACTGATCTGACCAGCACTGTGGAGCGAGTCCGCAGTTCGGTCGAGCAGGTGATCGAAGGCAAGCCTGAGGTCGTACGGCTTTCGCTGACCGTGCTGCTCGCCGAGGGACATCTTCTGATCGAGGACGTACCCGGCGTAGGCAAGACCATGCTGGCCAAGGCGCTGGCGCGATCCATCGACTGCTCGGTGCGGCGGATCCAGTTCACGCCGGACCTGCTGCCGTCGGACATCACGGGCGTGTCCATCTGGGACCAGCAGCGCAAGGAGTTCGAGTTCAAGCCGGGCGCGATCTTCTCGCAGATCGTGATCGGCGACGAGATCAACCGCGCCTCACCGAAGACGCAGTCCGCGCTCCTGGAGTCCCTGGAGGAGCGCCAGGTCACGATCGACGGCACGACATACGAGCTGCCGAGCCCCTTCATGGTGGTGGCCACGCAGAACCCGGTCGAGATGGAGGGCACGTACCCCCTCCCCGAGGCCCAGCGCGACCGCTTCATGGCCCGGGTCTCCGTCGGCTATCCCAGCCCGGAGGCCGAGCTGCAGATGCTTGACGTCCACGGCGGCGTCTCGCCGCTGGAGGACATGCAGCCGGTGGCGCACGCGCACGAGATCGTGAAGCTGATCGAGGCCGTCCGCGGCGTGCACGTCGCGGAAACGGTCCGGCGCTACGCCGTGGATCTGGTGGGCGCCACCCGCACCCACCCCGACCTCAGACTCGGCGCCTCGCCGCGTGCCACGCTGCATCTGCTGCGCGCGGCGAAGGCGACCGCCGCCCTGAGCGGCCGGGAGTACGCGCTGCCGGACGACATCCAGTCGCTCGCCGTGGCCGTCCTCGCCCACCGGCTGCTGCCCACCGCCCAGGCCCAGCTCAACCGCCGGACGCCGGAGCAGGTCGTGCAGGAGATCCTCCAGCGCACCCCGGTGCCGCAGGCTCCCCAGCCGCAGGCCGGCTTCGGCACGGTCCCGGCCGCCCCGGCGTATCCGCAGCAGCCGCCGCGGAGGCTTGGATGACCACCGCGGGGCCCGCGCCCGCTCCGGAGGAGGAGAAGGGCGGGCTGCGCACGGCGCTCGCCGGGCTCACCACACGCGGGCGTTCCTTCCTGGCCGCCGGGGTCGCGGCGGCGATATGCGCGTACGTCCTCGGGCAGAGCGATCTGCTCCGGGTCGGCCTGCTGCTCGCCGTACTGCCGCTGGTCTGCGCGACGGTGCTGTACCGCACCCGCTACCGGGTCGCGGGCAGCCGCCGTCTCTCCCCCGCGCGCGTGCCCGCCGGCAGCGAGGCCCGCGTCCACCTGCGGATGGACAATGTCTCGCGGCTGCCCACCGGGCTGCTGATGCTCCAGGACCGGGTGCCGTACGTGCTCGGTCCGCGCCCCCGGTTCGTCCTCGACCGGGTGGAGGCGGGCGGGCGCCGCGAGGTGTCGTACCGCGTCCGTTCCGATCTGCGCGGCCGCTATCCGCTGGGCCCGCTCCAGCTGCGGCTGACCGACCCGTTCGGGATGTGCGAGCTGACCCGCTCGTTCTCCACGTTCGACACGCTGACGGTCGTCCCGCGCGTGGAGCCGCTGCCGCCGGTGCGGCTGAGCGGTGAGGCGAAGGGGTACGGCGACGGCCGGCAGCGCTCACTGGCGCTGGCCGGCGAGGACGACGTGATCCCGCGCGGGTACCGGCGAGGCGACGATCTGCGCCGGGTGCACTGGCGTTCGACCGCGCGCTACGGCGAGCTGATGGTGCGCCGCGAGGAGCAGCCGCAGCGAGCCCGCTGCACGGTCCTGCTGGACACCCGGGCCGAGGCGTACCTCGGCGCGGGTCCGGACTCCGCCTTCGAGTGGGCCGTGTCGGGCGCCGCGTCCATGCTGGTCCACATGCTCGAACGGGGCTTTTCCGTACGACTGTTGACGGACACCGGCAATTCGGTGCCCGGCGAAGG
Organism: Streptomyces ipomoeae 91-03; assembly: GCF_000317595.1. Classification (GTDB taxonomy): domain Bacteria; phylum Actinomycetota; class Actinomycetes; order Streptomycetales; family Streptomycetaceae; genus Streptomyces; species Streptomyces ipomoeae. The sequence continues at coordinate 21,181 of NZ_AEJC01000387.1, forward strand.
GGCCGACGGGTTCGCCGGTTCCACCCAGGAGTCCGCCGACGCGGCCGGGCTGATGATGGACACCCTCGCGGTGATCGACCACTCGGACGGCACCAGCCTCTCCCCCGCCTACGACGCGCTGCGCGGGGGCAACGAGGGGCTGCTGGTCGCTTTCCTGGGCGACCTCGACGAGGAGCAGGCGACGGTGATCGGCAAGTTGCGTCAGCGGGGCGGCGGGGCGATCGCCTTCCTGCTGGACAGCGAGACATGGACGCGTGAACCGGGCGACGTGCTCGCGCCCGGCGGCGCCGAGAGCGCCGGCGAGGAGTCGCTGCGTCTGCTGCACGAGGCCGGCTGGACGGCGCTGAGCGTGCCGCGCGGCGCATCGCTGACGGACCTGTGGCGCCAGGCGGACCGGCAGCGCGCCGGGCTGGCGGCGGGGATCGGTACGGAGGGACGGTCATGAGCGGTCGGGCGAGGCTGGCGCTGTGCGCCTGGGCCGCCACGATCATGGCGGCGTGCGCACTGCTGCCACTGGTGGAGCCGATGACCTGGATCTTCCAGGCCGCCTTCATGCTGGGCGTGCAGACAGTGGTGGGAGCCCTCACCCGGCGGGTCCCGCTGGCCCGGCCGCTGACCGTCGCGGCGCAGGCCCTGGTCACGCTGATGATGCTGACGGTGGTCTTCGCCCGGGAGCACGCGGTGGCCGGGATCGTCCCCGGACCGGAGGCGTTCCAGCACTTCGCGACGCTGCTGCAGACCGGCGCCGAGGACATCGGGCGGTATGCCATCCCGGCGCCGCTGAGCGACGGCATCCATCTGATGGTGATCGGCGGCGTCCTGATCATCGGGCTGATGGTCGACGCGCTCGCGGTGACGTTCCGCAGCGCGGCCCCGGCGGGTCTGCCGCTGCTCGCGCTGTACTCGGTGGCCGCGGGGCTGTCCGACGGCGCCGCGTGGCTGTTCTTCCTGATCGCCTCCGCCGGCTATCTGATGCTGCTGCTCACCGAGAGCCGCGACCGGCTCTCGCAGTGGGGCCGGGTCTTCGGCGGCGCGCCACGCGCCCCGGGCACGGAGTCCGGGGGCGCCGCCGTCGCCCCGGTGCGCACCGGTCGACGCATCGGCGCGGTCGCGCTCGGCATCGCCCTGGCGGTGCCGCTCGCCCTGCCCTCCCTCGACGGCGGACTGCTGGACGGCGCGGGGACCGGTATCGGCTCGGGCTCCGGTGGCGGCGGCACGATCTCCGCGGTGAACCCGCTGGTGTCGCTGCGCGACAGCCTGAACGTGGACGAGGACCGCGAGGTCCTGTCGTACCGCACCAACACGGACAACATTCAGGAGATGTATCTGCGGATCGTCTCGCTGGACGACTTCGACGGCACCTCGTGGAAGCCGACCGAGCGGTCCATCACCGAGGTGCCGGACGACTTCGGCACGCCGATCGGCCTCGGGTCCGACGTCAAGCGGACCACGATCCAGACCCGGATCGCCGCGGCGAGGGACTACGAGCAGGACTGGCTGCCGATGCCGTACCCGGTGACCGGCGTGGACATCGACGGCGACTGGCGGTACGAGCCCGTGGGACGCACGCTCGTCGGCGACCACGAGCAGGACACCAAGGGTGTGCAGTACACGGTCGAGAGCCTGATAGTGCAGCCCACGACCAAGCAGCTGTCCTCGGCGCCGGAGCCGCCGCCGACCCTGGAGCGGGAGTACACCAAGGTGCCCCGGTCGCTGCCGCCGGTGGTGGCGCGAACCGCGCGCGAGGTCACCGCGGGCGCGGCCAACAATTACGAGCGGGCCGTGAAGCTCCAGGACTGGTTCGCGTTCAGCGGCGAGTTCACGTACGACACCGAGGTCCAGGTCGGCACCGGCTCGCGGGCGATAGCCCGGTTCCTGGAGGAGAAGGAGGGCTTCTGCGTCCACTTCTCCTTCGCGATGGCGGCGATGGCCCGCACCCTCGGCATACCGGCCCGGGTCGCGGTGGGCTTCACTCCCGGTACCCCGATGACGGACGGTTCGATGTCGGTGGGACTGCGGGACGCGCACGCCTGGCCGGAGCTGTACTTCGAGGGCGTGGGCTGGACCCGCTTCGAGCCGACCCCGAACCGGGGCACGACTCCTGAGTACACCGTGCCGGAGTCGTCCGGCACCGGTGGTCTCCCCGAGGTGCCCCGGCCCTCCGCGTCGGCGTCCGCGGCGCCCTCCACGGAGCCGTCGACGAGCGAGAGCTGCCCGGCTGCCCAGCGGCGGCTGGACGGCGGCTGCTCGGCCGAGTCCGCGGCGGCCACGCCGGATTCCGACGACGGCGATCGTTCGCTCTGGGCCGTGCTGTTCCTGTCGCCCTGGATCCTGTTGGCACTTCCGGGGGCTCTCACGGTGCTGGCGATTCCGTTGCTGCCGATGCTGTGGCGGCTGCGGGTCCGGTCCATACGGCTCGGCGAGCAGGGCCGTACGGTGGCAGGGGCGGTCGGCTCGTCGGCTGTCACGCACGAGGTGACGGAGCACGAGACCGCGGCAAGGGGTGGGCCCGGGATGTCCCGCGAAGCCGCCACCCGCAGCCATACGGAGCCCACGGCTGCGCATGCGCTGGCCGCCTGGCGGGAGGTGACCGACACGGCGTGGGACTACGGGATCACACCGGACGAGTCGCAGACGCCCCGCAAGGCCGCCGAGCGGATCGTGCGGCTCGGGCACCTCGATCCGCCGGCCGAGGCGGCGATGCACCGGGTGGCGGGGGCGGTGGAGCAGGTTCTCTTCGCTCCGCGCCCGCAGATCCCGGCGGGGCTGGCCAAGGACGCGCAGGTGGTCACGGTAGATCTCGGCGCCCATGTCAGCCGCTGGACCCGGTTCCGGGCGATCGTGCTGCCGCGTTCCACTGTCCGGGTGGTCTGGGCGGCCTCGGCCCGCTGGGCGGCCTTGAAGGACAACCTCGCGGCCCGCCTGCCGGCCCCGCGATGGCGACGTCCGTCGACGAGCGAGCACAGCGGATGAGCCGACGCGGCTGAGGCCGCGATACGTCTGGCCCCTTCAAGCTGGCTGCCACCAACTGAACTTGGAAGCCACCCCAACTGCGTCGTTCTTGGATCCTTTCCGGCGACTCCTGCTCGGCAGCCTGCCCTGGGGGTGGCACCACCAGACTGGAGTTGGGGCATGATGGGCGTGTGGCTA
>NZ_AEJC01000388.1 GCF_000317595.1 Streptomyces ipomoeae 91-03
TCCTCCTCACCGGCCGTCGTCAGCTCGGTGCCGTCCAGCCGCACCGACCCGGCGGTGATCCGTCCCGTCCCCGGCAGCATCCGCGTCAGCGCCAGCGCGGTGGTGGACTTCCCGCAGCCGGACTCGCCGACCACGGCGAGGGTTTCCCCGCGCCCGAGGGTGAAGTCGACGTCTCGTACGGCGTGTACGGTCCGTCCGTCAGGCGTGCGGAAGTCGACGCTGAGCCCGCGCACATCCAACAAGGTCATCGGCGTATCTCCCGGTTCAGGGCCTCGGACAGCAGCGAGAAACCGAGGACGAGCAGGGTGACGGTGAGCAGCGGCCCGGCGGCGAAGTACGGGGCCTGGGCGAGGTAGGGCAGGGCCTGGCTGAGCATGCTGCCGAGCGTCGGTTCCGGCGGCCGGACGCCGACCCCCAGGAAGCTCATCGCGCCCTCCAGGAAGACGGCGATGGTGAGGGAGACGGCGATCTGCACCACCAGCGGATCGGCCGCGTTCGGCAGGATGTGGCGCAGCAGCAGCCTCGCCCGGCCGGTGCCGCCGACCCGCGCGGCGATCGCGTACTCGCGCTCGCGCTGGACGAGGATCCCGGCCCGCAACTGGCGCCCGAACACCGGGAGTTCGGCCAGCGCGATCACCACGATCACGGGCAGTCGGCCCGGTCCCAGTACGGCTGTGATGGCGAGCGCCAGGATCAGCCCGGGGAAGGCCAGCACCAGGTCGAACAGCCGCTGTACCACCGTGTCCAGCACCGGATGCACCGCGGCGAGCAGCGCGAGCGCGCAGCCCAGCAGGGCGCCCAGCGGCACTCCGAGCGTGATCACCTCCAGGTCGGTACGGGTGCCGTACAGGAGCCGGCTCAGAGAATCGCGGCCCAGGTCGTCGGTGCCCAGGAGGTGCCCGGGGCTGCCGGGGGCGAGGAGCGCCCCGCCGCTCTGGTCGGTCGGGTCCTGGGAGGTGAGCAGTGGAGCGAGCAGCCCGGCGAGGATCACCAGCCCGACCAGCGCGAGACCGATGCGGCCGCGGGTGGTGGCGAGGGCGGCGACATAGGGGTGGCGGGTGGCCCGCCGGCGTACGTGTGCGAGAGAGAGCGTGGTCATGGCGGCGGTCACTCCCACCGGATGCGCGGGTCGAGCAGGGCGTACAGGACGTCCGTCAGCAGTTGCACCAGGACGAAGACCGCCACGAGGAGCAGCAGCAGATCCTGTACGACGGGGTAGTCGCGACGGTTGAGCGCCTGCTCGGCGAGCTGGCCGAGGCCCGGCCAGGCGAAGATCGCCTCCACCAGGACGGCGCCGCCGAGGAGCTGGCCGGTCTGCATGCCGAGCAGCGTGACGACGGGCGGCAGGGCGCCCGGGAGCGCGTGCCGCCACAGCAGCCTGCGCGCGGGGACGCCGGCCGCGGTGGCGGTGCGGATGTAGTCCTCGGCGAGGGCGCGTTCCAGGCCGTCCTTGAGGTAGCGGCCGAGCACGGCCGCGCTGGGCAGGGCCAGGCACAGCGAGGGCAGCAGCAGGTACTGCAGTTCCAGGTCGGGTGCTTTGAGGAGCCCGATCCGGCCGCCGGACGGCAGCACACCGAGCCCGACCGCGAACACCAGCACCAGCACCACGCCCGTGACGAAGGGCGGCACCGCGAGAGCCCCGGTGGTGAGCGCCCGCACGGCTGCCCGGACGGGGCGCCGCCGCGATGTGGCACCGAGCACGCCGAACAGCAGCCCGAGGACGACCGTGAAGAAGAGGGCGCCCAGGGTGAGTTCGGCGGTGGCCCCCAGCCCGTCGCCGATCAGATCGGCGACCTGGCCGCCGATGGCGTACGACGGACCGAGGTCGCCGCGCAGCAGATCGCCGATCCACGTCACGTACTGCGTGAACAGCGGCTGGTCGAGGCCGAGTTGGTGGCGGATGGCGGCGACGGTCGCCGGGGAGGCGTCGGACCCGGCGAGTGATTCGGCGGCGTCTCCCGGTACCAGCCGCAGGATGGCGAAGATGAGGAAGGAGGCCGGCACGAGGACCAGCAGCGCGGAGGGGATCTTCTCCAGGAGGTAGCCGCGCATGCTCAGTCCAGGTAGGCGTTGTCGAGGTCGAGGTAGCTGAACTTGGTGAGCTTCGGCCCGTGCAGCTTCTTCGCCGCGACCTCCACCGAGTCCTGGACGGCGAGGTCGATGATGAACGCCTCGTCGAGCAGCAGGTCGGAGACCTTCTGGTAGAGCGCCTTGGCCGCGGCCCCGTCGGCGTCCTTGCGCCGCCATGCCTCTTCGACGATCTCCGTGTACTCCGTGGAGCTGAAATGCGAGGTGTTGTGCGCCTCGTTGAAGGGGTACGCGCTCACCGCCAGCGTCGCGGGATGCACCTGCGAGAACGAGTGGCTGTTGATCCACAGCGTCGGCATCGTGCCCGAGATCAGCTTCTTCTGGAACGAGGCCGGATCGAAGGGCTGCAGCTCCGTCTTGATCCCCACCTGCTTCAGGTCGTACTGCACGATCTCGGCGATGGTCACGTGCAGGGGCGTCGTCGGGTGACCGAGCGGCAGTGTCTGCTTCGTCGAGACACCGGAGGACTTGAGCAACTCGCGGGCCTTGGCCGGGTCGTGCCTGTAGTGCGTGCGGTTGGCCTCGGTGTAGGCGGGTGAGGACCTGGGCCAGGGCGCGGCGGAGGCGAGGCCGTATCCGCCGAGGGCCTGGGTGACGACCCGGTCGCGGTCCACCGCCCAGGCGATGGCCTGCCGGAAGGCCTTGTTGTCGGCCGGAGCCTCGGTGACGGTGGCGCCGACGTACACGGCGCCGCTGCCGGTGTCGTACTCCTTGATCGTGAAGCCGGCGTCGCCCTTGAGCGTGGCCAGTTGCCTGCCCGGCACGTTGTACGACAACTGCGCCTGACCGGACCGGAGCGCCGACAGCAGGGCGTCCGGCTGGGTGTAGACGCGGAGTTCGACGGCGTCGAGGTACGGGCGCAGCGGTACCCAGTACTTCTCGTTGCGGGTGAGACTCAGCCCTGTACCCGGCCGCCACTTGGTGAACCTGAAGGGGCCGGTGCCGTTGAGCTTCGTGCCCTTCACGGCCTCGTCGACGGTGTGCCGATCCGCGATGATCATGAATTCGAAGAGGTCGAAGAGGTTGCTCACCGGATGCGCCAGCTTGAGCACCAGCTCGTGGTCGCCGCGCTTGTCGAAGCCGGTCACGGCCTTGGCGGTGGCCGCCAACTGGGCCGAGCGCTCCGGCTTCGTCAGGTTCCGCACGGCGAAGATCACATCGTCCGCGGTGAAGGCGCGGCCATCGTGGTAGGCCACGTCGTCGCGGAGCCTCAGCGTGACGCTCTTGCCGTCGGTGGCGTACTCCCAGGAAGTGGCCAGCTCGGGCTGGGGTTCCAGCTGGTCGTCGTAGCGGGTCAGGGTGTTGTAGATCAGCCGGTTCTGCAGCGACAAGCCGCTCTGGGTGAACAGCAGGGCGGGAGTGAAGTCCTGGTTAGCGGCGATGGTGAGCGTTCCGCCGCGCTGCGGCCCGCCCGACGCCTTGCCGTCCTCGGACACGGCCGAACGGCAGCCCGCCAGCACACCGCTCGCCCCGAGCAGCAGGGCGCCGGTACCGGCGGCGCGCAGCGCCGTGCGCCGGGAGAGGAAGTCCGGAGGCAGGGGTGGGGGGATGGGCATGGTGGAAGACCTGTTCTTTTCGCTGCGGAAGGAAGTAATGGCCCGTGTGAGAACGCGCAGACAGCCGCTGTCCGAGGAGCGCTGTGGAGGGAAGAAGTCCGGCGAGGAGAACTCGGGCAGCCGAAAGGGGCCCGGAAATTCAGCGGGGACTCAGCGGAGAATCAGCGCCAGACAGCACAGATCGCGCTGGCCTGCCGACGGAGGTCGACGTGCCGGCGGGATGCGAGGCGCAGGTCCGGGGTCACGCGCAGCAGGATGACAGCGGTCGTCCACGAGGGTCAACAGCGGTCTGCCGCAGGAGAGTTGTCAACCTGTCGGGAGCATTGCGGCCGTATTGCCGAAAGCTTGCAGCGGGCTGCTGAACAGCGGGTTCAGGACGATCGTGGCGGCCGCCACGAGAAGCACCGCCGGTCCAGCATGTGGGACCAGGATGCGTTCGGGGTCGTCGCAGACGTGCGAACGCTCGATCGCCGCCGCCCGGATGTCGTCCAGGTACGCGGAGTGCAGCAGGCTCGACTGCTCGGTGATCACCACCAGGTCGGGGTTGAGGACGTCGAGGAGCAGCGCCGTCGCCCGGCCGACCGCGTTCGCGCGCTCCCGCAGCAGCGCGTCGGCACGCCGGTCCCCGGCCGCCGCCGCATCGACGACCAGGCCGATGAGCGGCTCGGGGACGATGCCGAGCTCCACCGCGCGCCGGGTGAGCACCGTGTCGGACACCGTCGCCTCCAGGCAGCCGGTACGGCCGCACGGGCACTGCGTGGAGCTGTCCGGCAC
>NZ_AEJC01000389.1 GCF_000317595.1 Streptomyces ipomoeae 91-03
TGTGCAACCCTTTCCCGAGTTATTCCGTCTGACCGAACGGAGTGACCATGGAGCGGTACGGCCACATCCGGCTCAGCAGGCCTGGGCCTGAACGCAGGGGGTAATCGACCGGGAAAGAGGACCGAGGAGCACATGTCCGCCGAGAGCACGCCGGAGCCCGGAACGCCGGGGAGGTCCGGCACCACCGGCCCACGCCACCGCGCGCCCAGGGGCCGCCGCCGCAGGGCCGGTGCCAGGCGCAGCAAGGCGCTGCTGGTCACCGCCTGGACCGCCGCCGGCATCGTCGTCATCGGTGGCACGGGCGCCGGGTATCTGTACTTCAAGCTCAACGGCAACATCAAGAGCGTCGACATCAACCAGGCCCTCGGCACCGACCGGCCCCAGAACGTCGACAACGGCTCGGAGGACATCCTGGTCCTCGGCTCCGACACCCGCTCGGGCAGCAACAAGAAGCTGGGGGGCGGCGTCGACGACGGCAGCGCCCGCTCCGACACCGCGATGATCGTGCACGTGTACGAGGGTCACAAGAAGGCCAGCGTGGTCTCCATACCCCGGGACACCCTCGTCGACCGGCCCGAGTGCACCGACGGCAACGGCAAGACGTATCCCGCCGCCACCGACGCGATGTTCAACTCCGCGTACTCCACCGGGGGCGCCGTGTGCGCGGTCAAGACCGTCGAGTCCATGACCGGTATCCGTATGGACCACTACATCGAGGTCGACTTCGCGGGTTTCGAGAAGCTGATCAATGTCCTCGGTGGGGTCGACATCACCACCACCAAGGACATAGACGACCCCGACAGCCACCTCAAGCTGAAGGCCGGCCCCCATACGCTCGACGGCAAGCAGGCCCTTGGGCTCGTCCGTACCCGGCATGGGGTGGGGGACGGCTCCGATCTCGGCCGTATCCAGCTCCAGCAGGCCTTCATCAAGGCCCTGCTGGAACAGATCAAGCAGCTCGGCCTCTTCACCAACCCCAAGAAGCTCTACGATCTCGCCGACACCGCCACCGACGCGGTCACCACCGACTCCGACCTCGACACCGTCAAGGACCTCGCGTCCTTCGCGGGCGGTCTCAAGGGCATCAGCTCCAAGAACATGACCATGGTCACGATGCCGGTCCAGTACGACCCGGCGGACCTGAACCGGGTGCTGGTCGACGAGGCCAAGGCCAAGCAGGTCTGGGCCGCGCTGAAGGCCGACAGGCCGATCCCGAAGTCGGCGACGAAGGGTACGGCGAGGGGCGACGCGGACGGGGTCGTGGCGTCTTCGTAAGGGGCGGAACCCTCCTCTTGGGGCGCGCTCGGCCTGCTTTTCAGGGGCGCGGGGAACTGCGTGCCCAGCCACGACGGCGCCGCACCTGCTCACGGCGATCACAAGGCACCCCATGGCGCATGCCGGCCGGGAGTGGGCCACGCCTACCGGCGCCGACAGGATGCCGCCGCGCCCACCCGTGCCGCCCCAGCGGCACGACTGCCCGCAGTCGGGACGGCGGCGCGGCTGCCCGCAAGCTGCGGCGGCGAGGGCCGGGGCGCGGCGGCGGGGCCTGTGGCGGAGCGGCGGTGGCGGGCTGGGGGGCGCGGCGGCGCTGGGGTCGGTCGCAGCTGCCATCAGCCGCCGCGCCAGAGCGACGACGGCGGGCCGGGGTGCGGCGGGGTGGGGTCCGGGCGGAGCCGGGGAATACGTGGGGGTGGCCCCTGGTTTTGGGAGATGGCGCCAGTCCTGGCAGACTGGTACGTCGGCTCCGGTTCACGCTTTCGCAGCCCGCGACAGCGACCCGGCGCCCTCCCGAAACTAGGAGACACCTTGAAGCGCGACATCCACCCCGAGTACGTCGAGACGCAGGTCAGCTGCACCTGTGGCGCGTCGTTCACCACCCGTAGCACGATCCCGAGCGGCACCATCCGTGCCGAGGTCTGCTCCGAGTGCCACCCGTTCTACACGGGCAAGCAGAAGATCCTCGACACCGGTGGCCGCGTGGCCCGCTTCGAGGCCCGCTTCGGCAAGGCTGCCGCTGCCAAGAAGTAGCGAGCCCTCAGCGCCGGTCCGCGGTACCCCCACTCGGGGGTTTCCGGGACCGGCGCTTTGCGGTGCAGCCCATTCATTTCGTAGAACAGGCCGAACAGGTCGTACAGGGAGCCGAAGATGTTCGAGGCGGTCGAGGAACTGGTCGGGGAACACGCCGACCTCGAGAAGAAGCTCGCCGACCCGTCGGTCCACGCGGACCAGGCCAACGCGCGCAAGCTGAACAAGCGCTACGCGGAGCTGACCCCGATCGTCGGCACGTACCGCTCCTGGAAGCAGACCGGCGACGACATCGACACGGCCCGTGAGTTCGCCGCCGACGACCCTGACTTCGCCGCCGAGGTCAAGGAGCTGGAGAAGCAGCGCGAGGAGCTGACGGAGAAGCTGCGGCTGCTGCTCGTCCCGCGTGACCCGAGCGACGACAAGGACGTGATCCTGGAGATCAAGGCCGGCGCCGGCGGTGACGAGTCCGCGCTGTTCGCCGGTGACCTCCTGCGCATGTACCTCCGGTACGCCGAGCGCGTCGGCTGGAAGACCGAGATCATCGACGCCACCGAGTCCGAGCTGGGCGGCTACAAGGACGTCCAGGTCGCCGTGAAGACCAAGGGCGGCCAGGGCGCCACCGAGCCCGGCCAGGGCGTCTGGGCCCGGCTGAAGTACGAGGGCGGCGTGCACCGAGTGCAGCGTGTGCCCGCCACCGAGTCCCAGGGGCGTATCCACACCTCCGCCGCCGGTGTCCTCGTCACCCCCGAGGCCGAGGAGATCGACGTCGAGATCAACCCGAACGATCTCCGCATCGACGTCTACCGGTCCTCCGGGCCCGGCGGGCAGTCCGTCAACACCACCGACTCCGCCGTGCGCATCACGCACATCCCCACCGGAGTCGTCGCCTCCTGCCAGAACGAGAAGAGCCAGTTGCAGAACAAGGAGCAGGCGATGCGTATCCTGCGCTCCAGGCTGCTCGCGGCGGCGCAGGAGGAGGCGGAGAAGGAGGCCGCCGACGCCCGCCGCAGCCAGGTCCGTACCGTCGACCGCTCCGAGAAGATCCGCACGTACAACTTCCCGGAGAACCGCATCTCGGACCACCGCGTCGGCTTCAAGGCGTACAACCTGGACCAGGTCCTGGACGGCGACCTCGACGCGGTGATCCAGGCCTGCGTCGACGCCGACTCGGCGGCGAAGCTGGCAGCCGCATAAAGGCCCATACGCACGACCCAGTACTGACGGAGGACTTGCGTGAACCTGCTGCTCGCGGAGGTGGCCCAGGCCACCCAGCGGCTGGCCGACGCCGGCGTGCCCTCGCCGCGCAACGACGCGGAGGAACTCGCCGCGTTCGTGCACGGCGTCAAGCGGGGCGAGCTGCACGCCGTCAAGGACTCCGACTTCGACGCCCGGTACTGGGAGGTCATCGCCCGCCGTGAGCAGCGCGAGCCGCTCCAGCACATCACCGGACGCGCGTACTTCCGCTATCTCGAACTGCAGGTCGGGCCGGGTGTGTTCGTGCCGAGGCCGGAGACCGAGTCGGTCGTCGGGTGGGCCATAGACGCCGTACGCGCGATGGACGTCGTCGAGCCCTGCATCGTCGACCTGTGCACCGGCTCCGGCGCCATCGCGCTCGCCCTCGCCCAGGAGGTGCCGCGTTCGCGCGTGCACGCCGTGGAGCTGTCCGAGGACGCCCTGCAGTGGACCCGCAAGAACATGGCGGGCTCACGCGTCGACCTGCGCCAGGGCAACGCCCTCGACGCCTTCCGCGACCTCGACGGCCAGGTCGACCTGGTCATCTCCAACCCGCCGTACATCCCGCTCACGGAGTGGGAGTACGTGGCGCCGGAGGCCCGCGACTACGATCCCGAACTCGCCCTGTTCTCGGGGGAGGACGGGCTCGATCTGATCCGAGGACTCGAACGCACAGCGCATCGGCTGCTCCGTCCGGGCGGTGTCGTCGTCGTCGAACACGCCGACACCCAGGGCGGCCAGGTGCCGTGGATCTTCACCGAGGAGCGGGGCTGGGCCGACGCGGCCGACCACCCGGACCTCAACAACAGGCCGCGGTTCGCGACCGCCCGCAAGGCGCTGCCGTGAGCACGCGCCCGATGACAGTTTTTTCGGAAGCCCAGCAGTACGTGTACGAGGAGGCCCGTTAAATGGCACGGCGATACGACACCAACGACGCGACCGACCGCGCAACGGGTCTGCGTGAGGCCGCGTCCGCCGTCCGCCGGGGCGAGCTCGTGGTGCTGCCCACGGACACCGTGTACGGCATCGGCGCCGACGCCTTCACCTCGGAGGCCGTCTCCGACCTCCTGGAGGCCAAGGGCCGGGGCCGCAATATGCCCACACCCGTCCTCATCGGCTCCCCGAACACCCTGCACGGGCTCGTCACCGACTTCTCCGAGATGGCCTGGGAGCTCGTCGACGCCTTCTGGCCGGGCGCGCTCACCCTCGTCGCCAAGCACCAGCCGTCGCTGCAGTGGGACCTCGGCGACACCCGCGGCACGGTCGCCGTGCGCATGCCGCTGCACCCGGTCGCCATCGAACTGCTCACCGAGGTCGGCCCCATGGCCGTCTCCTCGGCGAACCTCACCGGTCACCCGGCGCCGGAGAACTGCGACGCCGCCGAGGCCATGCTCGGCGATTCCGTCTCCGTCTACCTCGACGGTGGCCCGACCCCCGGCAACGTGCCGTCCTCCATCGTCGACGTCACGGGCAAGGTACCGGTCCTGCTGCGTGCCGGGGCCCTGTCCGCCGAGGAGCTGCGCAAGGTCGTACCCGACCTCGAGGTGGCGAATTGACGGCCCCTGACGCGGGGCGTGGCATATGGGACGGAGAAGAGACGCGGACCTTCACAGGGCTTCCGCGTGACACGTTCCGCATCCTCCACGTCAGCACCGGCAACGTGTGCCGCTCACCGATCACCGAGCGGCTGACCCGTCATGCCCTGGCGGACCGGCTCGGGGACCCGCTGTGGGGCGGTGTCGTCGTCGAGAGCGCGGGGACCTGGGGACACGAGGGGGCGCCCATGGAGGCCAACGCGGAGGCGGTCCTCGCCGACTTCGGGGCGGACGCCTCCGGCTTCATGGGCCGGGAACTGCTGGACGAGCACGTGATCATGGCCGACCTGGTCCTGACGGCCACCCGTGACCACCGGGCCCAGGTCATCTCCATGGGTCACTCGGCCGGCCTGCGCACCTTCACCCTGAAGGAGTTCACCCGCCTCGTACGGGCGATAGATCCCGCCACCCTCCCGCCGCTGGAGGAGGGCATGGTCGTACGCGCCCGTGCGCTGGTCCGTGCCGCCGCGGCTCTACGCGGGTGGCTTCTCGCCCCGACGGCCGAGGCGGACGAGGTCCACGACCCGTACGGGGCCCCGCTGCCGTTCTTCCGGTCAGTGGGCGACGAGATACATCAGGCGCTGGATCCGGTGGTGACGGCGCTCACGGGAGTACCGGCTCGGGCGTAACACCGGGCGGGCGGCGACGCACGGGCCTACATTGGTCGTACGTCATCGTCGACGCCCCGGAGTTCGCCATGTCGGTCACCCCCGTCCTAGAGGCCGATGTCCTGCGGCGGCAGGACCCCCAGCTGGCCGACATCCTGTTCGGCGAGCTGGCGCGGCAGTCGACGACGTTGCAACTCGTCGCCGCCGAGAACTTCACCTCGCCTGCGGTGCTGGCCGCCCTCGGGTCGCCGCTCGCCAACAAGTACGCGGAGGGGTATCCGGGCGCCCGGTACCACGGGGGCTGCGAGATCGTGGACGTGGCCGAACGGCTGGCCGTGGAGCGGGCCAAGGCGCTGTTCGGCGCGGACCACGCCAATGTGCAGGCACATTCCGGGTCTTCGGCGGTGCTGGCCGCGTACGCCGCGCTGCTGCGCCCCGGCGACACGGTGCTGGCGATGGGCCTGCACTTCGGCGGTCACCTCACACACGGGTCGCCCGCGAACTTCTCCGGCCGCTGGTTCGACTTCGTCGGCTACGGCGTCGACGCCGAGTCCGGGCTCATCGACCACGAGCAGGTCCGGACCCTCGCCCGTACCCGCCGCCCCAAGGCCATCGTGTGCGGGTCCATCTCCTACCCCCGCCACATCGACTACGCGTTCTTCCGCGAGGTCGCCGACGAGGTGGGCGCGTATCTGATCGCCGACGCGGCCCATCCCATCGGGCTCGTCGCCGGGGGAGCGGCGCCCAGTCCGGTGCCGTACGCCGATGTGGTGTGCGCCACCACGCACAAGGTGCTGCGCGGTCCGCGCGGCGGCATGCTGCTGTGCGGGAGCGAGTTGGCGGAGCGCGTCGACCGGGCGGTGTTCCCGTTCACGCAGGGCGGCGCGCAGATGCACACCATCGCCGCGAAGGCCGTCGCGTTCGGGGAGGCGGCAACACCGGCGTTCACCGCGTACGCCCATCAGGTGGTCGCCAACGCCCGCGTCCTGGGGGAGGGGCTCGCCCGGGAGGGGCTGGTCGTCATCACGGGGGGCACCGACACCCACCTGCTGACCGTCGATCCCGCGCCACTCGGCGTCGACGGCCGCACCGCACGCGGCCGGCTCGCGGCCGCAGGGATCATCCTGGACTGCTGCGCCCTGCCGCACGGCGACGCCCGCGGTCTGCGGCTCGGCACGGCCGCGCTGACCACGCAGGGCATGGGCGAGGCGGAGATGACACGGCTCGCCGCGCTGTTCGCGGGGGTACTGCGGGACGGCGGCGACGGCAGGCGGACCCGTGAAGAAGTGCGGGATCTGGCCGGAAGATTTCCGCCGTATCCGCGCTGAGGTGGGGTACTCGCGCCACGCGACACAGCATCACGTGCAACCATCGTCGCTACCCGGAAGTCCCCAACCATATGCGCGCATCGCTAGGGTGTGGGGCTGTGATGGCCAGCGAGACCTGTGGGGAAGCCCGTGCGTGAATACCTGCTGACGCTCTGCATCACGGCCGCGGTGACGTACCTGCTGACAGGACCGGTACGGAAGTTCGCGATCGTGGCCGGAGCCATGCCGGCGATCCGTGCGCGCGACGTCCACCGTGAGCCCACGCCGCGACTCGGCGGCATCGCGATGTTCTTCGGTCTGTGCGCCGGGCTGCTGGTCGCCGACCATCTGACCAACCTCAGCGAGGTCTTCGCCGACTCCAACGAGCCGCGCGCGCTGCTCTCCGGGGCCGCGCTGATCTGGCTCATCGGCGTCCTGGACGACAAGTTCGAGATCGACGCCCTCATCAAGCTCGGCGGTCAGATGATCGCCGCGGGCGTGATGGTCATGCAGGGTCTGACGATCCTGTGGCTGCCCATCCCGGGTGTCGGCATCGTCGCGCTGACGCAGTGGCAGGGCACCCTGCTGACGGTCGCCCTGGTCGTCATCACCATCAACGCGGTCAACTTCGTCGACGGCCTCGACGGTCTCGCGGCCGGCATGGTGTGCATCGCCTCCGCGGCGTTCTTCATGTACGCCTACCGCCTCTGGTACAGCTACGGCATCGAGGCCGCCGCCCCCGCGACGCTCTTCGCGTCCGTGCTGATGGGCATGTGCCTGGGCTTCCTGCCGCACAACATGCACCCGGCGCGGATCTTCATGGGCGACTCCGGCTCGATGCTCATCGGCCTGGTGCTGGCGGCCGGCGCGATCTCCGTCACCGGGCAGGTCGACCCGGACGCGATGAAGCTGTTCATCTCGGAGCGCGACACCGTGTACCAGATGGTGCCGGTCTACATCCCGCTGCTGATGCCGCTGACCATCATCGCGATCCCGGCCGCCGACCTGATCCTGGCCATCGTGCGCCGCACCTGGCGGGGCCAGTCCCCGTTCGCCGCCGACCGGGGCCATCTGCACCACCGGCTCCTGGAGATCGGGCACTCCCACAGCCGCGCGGTGCTGATCATGTACTTCTGGTCCGCGGTCATCGCCTTCGGCGCCCTCGCCTACACCGTGAACGCCGCGTCCATGTGGATCGTCCTCGGCATCGCCGCGCTCAGCGGGGTGGGCCTCTTCCTGCTCCTGCTGCCCCGCTTCACCCCCCGCGCCCCCCGCTGGGCCGAGGCCTTCGTCCCGCCGCGCTACCGCCGCCGCAGGGTCGTCACCGCCGAGGCCGGCCTCCCCACCACGCCCGACTGGACCCCGTCCCTCAACGGCGCCACCGCGATCGGCGGCCGGGTCGAGGAGGAGGAACCCAGCCCTGCGGGAGCGCGGCGCTGAGAAGCGCTCCGCGGATCGCTCGAGGCCCCGTGCGGCAGTGCCGCACGGGGCCTCTCACCGTCCGTCGTGCGGGCGCAAGGGTGGGGCTCCACGCTGACGGCAAGGTAAGAATCTGACTAACGCTTTGCCGATCGCATGCAAGAGCGTGGGGGAGCAAAACGTGCTTATACCAGACAAGTCGGCGCGGTTTTTGCACAGACGGGCGGGTTCACTCTCATGTGTGACGCCAGGCACACCATTCAGGTAAAGACCTCATCAAATAGTTTGTGATACGGTTCACGAGAACCCCGGACACAGCCGAAGGACCGCAGTGCGACGGTCCACCGGCGTGAGATTTCAGCTCGCTCCCGGGGACTACGCTCGTCCATGACGACACCCTGCCCCCTTAGCAAGCGGAGTTGCCGCCATGCCGTCCAATGACGTCCGGATCCTCCTTCAGGCCGCCGTACCCACGGCAGCCGCCGGCGCCATCGCCGCTGTCATCAGTGGTGTGGTCGTCGGAGGCAAGGGGGCCGTCGGCGCCATCGTCGCGGCGGTGGTCACGATCCTCTTCATGGGAATCGGGCTCTACGTTCTCCAGCGCACTGCCAAATCGCTTCCTCACCTGTTCCAGGCGATGGGCCTGATGCTCTACGCGGCACAAATTCTGCTGCTGTTCATCTTCCTGGCCGCGTTCAAGAACACCACGCTCTTCCACCCCAGGTCCTTCGCGTTCACGCTCGTCGGTACGACCCTTGTGTGGATCGTCTTCCAGACCCGTGCACACATGAAGGCCAAGATTCTTTACGTCGAACCTGATTCATCGACGGGCAACAAGCCCGAAAAATCAGGGCACTCGTCGTGAGGGGTAGGGCCGGGATAAGTGTCCGCAGGAGATCCTGCTATCGTCCGGTGCCAACTGCGGCATCGCGGGCGCGGGCAATCGAGCTGACGCCTGCCCTAGTGCGAGGCTCGACGCCCCACAGCCGCCCCCACATCCGTAACACCAGTCCAGTGCCGACCCGCGGCTGCGCGCCGCGCCGACACAACGAGGTTGCCGTACCCATGCGCCACGCTGAAGGAGCCCGCGGTGAGTGCTGATCCGACGCAGGTGCTCGCCTTCGAGACCGACTGCCACATCTTCGACGGCTGTGGCTTCGCCGAGGTTTCCCCCGGCCTGCACTCGTTCCTGTTCCAGCCTCTCTGGGGCGACGGCGACAGCAATCTGTACTTCAACAAGACGATGCTGCTGGCGCTGCTCGGCTCGATCATCATCATCGGCTTCTTCTGGGCCGCCTTCCGCAAGCCGCAGGTCGTCCCCGGCAAGCTCCAGATGGTCGCCGAGGCGGGCTACGACTTCATCCGCCGCGGGGTCGTCTACGAGACCATCGGCCGGAAGGAGGGCGAGAAGTACGTTCCGCTGGTCGTCTCGCTCTTCTTCTTCATCTGGATGATGAACCTCTGGTCGATCGTCCCGCTCGCCCAGTTCCCCGTCACGTCGATCATCTCCTACCCGGCGGTGCTGGCGCTGCTCGTCTACATCACGTGGGTGTCACTGACGTTCAAGCGGCACGGCTTCGTCGGCTTCTTCAAGAACGTCACCGGCTACGACAAGTCGCTCGGCCCGGTGCTCCCGCTGTCGATGCTGATCGAGTTCTTCTCGAACATCCTGATCCGGCCCTTCACCCACGCCGTGCGACTCTTCGCGAACATGTTCGCCGGGCACACCCTGCTTCTCCTCTTCACGATCGCCAGCTGGTACCTGCTGAACGGCGTCGGCATCGCCTACGCGGGTGTCTCGTTCGTGATGGTCATCGTCATGACCGCCTTCGAGCTCTTCGTCCAGGCGCTGCAGGCGTATGTGTTCGTTCTGCTGACCTGCACCTACATTCAGGGCGCTCTCGCCGAGCACCACTGATCAGGCGCCTCTTTCGCCCCCCGAATCGTCCGGTGGCCAACCCCCACCGGTCCGTAAAGAAAAGGAAGAACTGGCATGTCCCAGACCCTTGCTGCCGTCGAAGGTTCCCTCGGTTCGATCGGTTACGGCCTTGCCGCCATCGGCCCCGGCGTCGGCGTCGGCATCATCTTCGGTAACGGCACCCAGGCCCTCGCCCGTCAGCCCGAGGCGGCCGGCCTGATCCGCGCCAACCAGATCCTGGGCTTCGCCTTCTGTGAGGCGCTCGCCCTGATCGGTCTGGTCATGCCGTTCGTCTACGGCTACTGATCACCGACACCAGTCCAGCCGACTAGACGAAAGGCACACACATGAGCCAGCTGCTCATCGCGGCGAGCGAGGGAGAGAACCCCCTCGTTCCGCCGATCCCTGAGCTCGTCATCGGCCTGCTCGCCTTCGTCATCGTCTTCGGCTTCCTCGCCAAGAAGCTCCTCCCGAACATCAACAAGGTTCTGGACGAGCGTCGCGAGCAGATCGAGGGCGGTATCGAGAAAGCCGAGGCCCTGCAGCAAGAGGCCCAGGAGGTCCTTGAGCAATACCGGGCTCAGCTCGCCGAGGCTCGGCACGAGGCCGCACGACTGCGCCAGGAGGCGCAGGAGCAGGGCGCCGCGCTCATCGCCGAGATGCGCGTCGAGGGCCAGCGGCAGCGTGAGGAGATCATCGCCGCCGGTCACGCCCAGCTCGATGCCGACCGCAAGGCCGCCGCTTCCGCGCTGCGCCAGGACGTCGGCAAGCTCGCCACCGACCTGGCCGGCAAGCTCGTCGGCGAGTCCCTCGAGGACCACGCCCGGCAGAGCCGCGTGATCGACCGCTTCCTCGACGACCTCGAGGAGAAGGCCGAGGCGACGCGATGAACGGAGCGAGCCGCGAGGCCCTGGCAGCCGCCCGTGAGCGTCTCGACGCGCTGACGGACTCCACGTCCGTCGACGCGACCTCGCTCGCCGACGAGCTGGCCGCCGTCACCGCGCTGCTCGACCGCGAGGTGTCGCTGCGTCGGGTCCTCACCGACCCGGCGCAGGCCGGCGAGGCCAAGGCCGAACTGTCCGGGCGCATCCTCGGCGGCCAGGTCAGCGGCACCACCGCCGACCTGGTGGCCGGTCTGGTGCGCTCCCGCTGGTCGCAGTCCCGTGACCTGGTGGACGCGCTGGAGGAACTGGCGAACCTCGCCGACCTCACCGCCGCGCAGGGGGCGGGCACGCTCGACGACGTCGAGGACGAGCTGTTCCGGTTCGGCCGGATCGTCTCCTCCACCACCGAGCTGCGGTCCGCGCTGACCGACCGTGCCGCGAGCACCTCCGCCAAGGGCGAGCTGCTGCGCAGCCTGCTCGGCGGCCGGGCCAAGGCAACCACCGAGCGACTGGTGACGCGCCTTGTGACCGCGCCGCGTGGACGTAGCCTTGAGGCGGGACTCGAGTCCTTGTCCAAGCTCGCCGCCGAGCGCCGGGACCGCATGGTCGCCGTCGTCACCTCGGCGGTCCCGCTGAGCGACACGCAGAAGCAGCGCCTCGGCGCCGCCCTCGCCAAGCTCTACGGCCGCCAGATGCACCTCAACCTCGACGTGGACCCCGAGGTCCTCGGCGGGATCCGGGTGCAGGTCGGCGACGAGGTCATCAACGGCTCGATCGCGGACCGACTCGAAGAGGCCGGCCGCCGCCTGGCGAGCTAGACCGCTTCACCGGCAATTTCACAAGCAGCACAAGCAGTACGCACTTACGGCCCGGTTGGGCCGTGCAGAGGATTCCTGGGGGTCGCCCCCAGACCCCCAAGTTGAAACTTCGGGCCCAACAAGGAGAGCAGGGAACCCAGATGGCGGAGCTCACGATCCGGCCGGAGGAGATCCGGGACGCGCTGGAGAACTTCGTCCAGTCGTACAAGCCGGACGCGGCCTCGCGCGAGGAGGTCGGTACGGTCACCCTTGCCGGCGACGGCATCGCGAAGGTCGAGGGTCTGCCCTCGGCCATGGCCAACGAACTGCTGAAGTTCGAGGACGGCACCCTCGGCCTCGCGCTCAACCTGGAAGAGCGCGAGATCGGCGCCATCGTCCTCGGTGAGTTCAGCGGCATCGAGGAGGGCCAGCCGGTCACCCGCACCGGCGAGGTTCTGTCCGTGCCCGTCGGCGACGGCTACCTCGGCCGTGTCGTCGACCCGCTCGGCCAGCCGATCGACGGACTCGGCGAGATCGCGACCACCGGCCGCCGCGCCCTCGAGCTGCAGGCCCCCACGGTCATGCAGCGCAAGTCGGTGCACGAGCCGATGGAGACCGGCTACAAGGCCGTCGACGCGATGACCCCGATCGGCCGTGGTCAGCGTCAGCTGATCATCGGTGACCGCCAGACCGGCAAGACCGCCCTGGCCGTCGACACGATCATCAACCAGCGCGACAACTGGCGCTCGGGCGACGTGAACAAGCAGGTCCGCTGCATCTACGTCGCCATCGGCCAGAAGGGCTCGACCATCGCGTCGGTCCGCCGCGCGCTGGAGGAGAACGGCGCGCTCGAGTACACGACCATCGTCGCCGCCCCGGCGTCCGACCCGGCCGGCTTCAAGTACCTGGCGCCGTACACCGGTTCGGCCATCGGTCAGCACTGGATGTACGAGGGCAAGCACGTCCTCATCATCTTCGACGACCTCTCGAAGCAGGCCGACGCCTACCGCGCCGTGTCCCTGCTGCTGCGCCGCCCGCCGGGCCGCGAGGCCTACCCGGGTGACGTCTTCTACCTGCACTCCCGTCTGCTGGAGCGCTGCGCCAAGCTCTCCGACGAGATGGGCAAGGGCTCGATGACCGGTCTGCCGATCGTCGAGACCAAGGCCAACGACGTCTCGGCGTTCATCCCGACCAACGTCATCTCCATCACCGACGGCCAGTGCTTCCTGGAGTCGGACCTCTTCAACGCCGGTCAGCGTCCCGCGCTGAACGTCGGTATCTCCGTCTCCCGAGTCGGTGGTTCCGCCCAGCACAAGGCGATGAAGCAGGTCTCCGGCCGTCTGCGCGTGGACCTCGCCCAGTTCCGTGAGCTGGAGGCGTTCGCCGCCTTCGGTTCCGACCTGGACGCCGCGTCCAAGGCCCAGCTGGAGCGCGGCCAGCGCATGGTCGAGCTGCTGAAGCAGGCCCAGTACGAGCCGATGTCCACCGAGGACCAGGTCGTCTCCGTGTGGGCCGGCACCACCGGCAAGATGGACGACGTGCCGGTTCTGGACATCCGCCGCTTCGAGAAGGAGCTCCTGGAGTACCTGCACCGCAAGGAGCAGGGCCTCATGACCTCCATCCGGGAGGGCGGCAAGATGTCCGACGACACGCTGACCGCTGTCGCCGACGCGATCGCCGACTTCAAGAAGCAGTTCGAGACCTCGGACGGCAAGCTGCTCGGCGAGGACGCTCCGGCGGCCGTCAACGTCTCCAAGTGACGTAAGGAAGGGACCTGACTCATGGGAGCTCAGCTCCGGGTCTACAAGCGTCGCATCCGATCCGTCACCGCGACCAAGAAGATCACCAAGGCGATGGAGATGATCGCCGCCTCGCGCGTCGTCAAGGCGCAGCGCAAGGTGGCGGCCTCCACGCCGTACGCGACCGAGCTGACGCGCGCGGTCACGGCGGTGGGCACTGGTTCGAACACCAAGCACCCGCTGACCACGCAGGCCGAGACGGTCACGCGTTCCGCAGTGCTGCTGCTGACGAGTGACCGCGGTCTGGCCGGTGCCTTCAACTCCAACGCCGTCAAGGCCGCGGAGCAGCTGACGGCGCGGCTGGAGGCCGAGGGCAAGCAGGTCGACACGTACATCGTCGGCCGGCGTGGTGTCGCCCACTACAACTTCCGTGAGCGTCGTATCGCGGACCAGTGGACGGGCTTCACCGACGAGCCCTCGTACGCGGACGCCAAGAAGGTCGCGGCCCCGTTGATCGAGGCCATCGAGAAGGACACGGCGGACGGCGGCGTGGACGAGCTCCACATCGTCTACACCGAGTTCGTCTCGATGATGACGCAGCAGGCGCTCGACGCGCAGCTGCTGCCGCTTCGCCTCGAAGAGGTCGCGGAGGAGGCGCCGAAGGGCGAGATCCTGCCGCTGTACGACTTCGAGCCGTCGGCGGAGGACGTCCTCGACGCCCTGCTGCCGCGCTACGTCGAGAGCCGTATCTACAACGCGCTGCTGCAGTCGGCCGCTTCCAAGCACGCCGCCACCCGCCGCGCGATGAAGTCGGCGACCGACAACGCGGGCGAGCTGATCAACACGCTCTCCCGCCTTGCCAACGCGGCCCGCCAGGCCGAAATCACCCAGGAAATCAGCGAGATCGTCGGTGGCACCGCAGCCCTTGCCGACGCGACCGCGGGGAGTGACAAGTAATGACGACGACTTCTGAGACGGCCGTTGCCACGGGCCGCGTCGCCCGGGTCATCGGCCCGGTCGTCGACGTGGAGTTCCCCGTCGACGCGATGCCGGAGATCTACAACGCTCTGCACGTCCAGGTGGCCGACCCGGCCAAGGCGGGCGAGCAGAAGACGCTGACCCTGGAGGTCGCCCAGCACCTGGGTGACGGCCTGGTCCGTACCATCTCGATGCAGCCCACCGACGGTCTGGTCCGCCAGGCCGCGGTGACCGACACCGGCACGGGCATCAGCGTGCCGGTCGGCGACTTCACCAAGGGTAAGGTGTTCAACACCCTCGGTGAGGTGCTGAACGTTGACGAGTCCTACGAGGGCGAGCGCTGGTCCATCCACCGCAAGGCCCCCGCGTTCGACCAGCTCGAGTCGAAGACCGAGATGTTCGAGACGGGCCTGAAGGTCGTCGACCTTCTCACCCCGTACGTCAAGGGCGGCAAGATCGGTCTGTTCGGTGGTGCCGGTGTCGGCAAGACCGTGCTGATCCAGGAAATGATCATGCGTGTCGCCAACCTCCACGAGGGCGTCTCCGTCTTCGCGGGCGTCGGTGAGCGCACCCGTGAGGGCAACGACCTCATCGCGGAGATGGACGAGTCCGGCGTTCTGGACAAGACCGCGCTGGTCTTCGGTCAGATGGACGAGCCCCCGGGCACCCGTCTGCGCGTGGCCCTCGCCGGTCTGACCATGGCGGAGTACTTCCGCGATGTGCAGAAGCAGGACGTGCTGTTCTTCATCGACAACATCTTCCGCTTCACCCAGGCCGGCTCCGAGGTGTCGACCCTGCTCGGCCGTATGCCCTCCGCGGTGGGTTACCAGCCGAACCTGGCCGACGAGATGGGTCTCCTCCAGGAGCGCATCACCTCGACCCGCGGTCACTCGATCACCTCGATGCAGGCGATCTACGTCCCCGCCGACGACCTGACCGACCCGGCCCCGGCCACCACCTTCGCCCACCTCGACGCGACGACGGTTCTCTCCCGTCCGATCTCCGAGAAGGGCATCTACCCGGCCGTGGACCCGCTGGACTCGACGTCCCGCATCCTCGACCCGCGGTACATCGCGGCGGACCACTACAACGCCGCGATGCGCGTGAAGAGCATCCTGCAGAAGTACAAGGACCTGCAGGACATCATCGCGATCCTCGGTATCGACGAGCTCGGTGAGGAGGACAAGCTCGTCGTCCACCGTGCCCGTCGCGTGGAGCGCTTCCTGTCCCAGAACACCCACGCCGCCAAGCAGTTCACCGGCGTCGACGGGTCGGACGTGCCGCTGGACGAGTCGATCACCGCGTTCAACGCGATCATCGACGGTGAGTACGACCACTTCCCGGAGCAGGCGTTCTTCATGTGCGGTGGTCTCGAGGACCTGAAGAAGAACGCGAAGGAGCTCGGCGTCAGCTGACGTCAGGCACTCGTGGCAGAGGGGGCGAGACCGCACCTCGTGGGGTGCCGTCCCGCCCTTCTCTGTACGCCCATCGCTTCATCTCCCGGGGACCGTTTCACCGTGCGGCCACCGCCGCGCGGCCCCCGGACCCCCGGCCGAAAGCGCTGGGGTGGGCCCGGGCAATCCGATTCCCGGCGCCCTACTAGACTTGTATCCAACACCCGGCGGGACCGCCGGGTGGTGACCCGAGGAGCCACCTTGGCTGCTGAGCTGCACGTCGCGCTGGTCGCGGCCGACCGAGAGGTCTGGTCGGGCCAGGCCACCCTGGTCGTCGCGCGCACCACGTCCGGCGATATCGGCGTCATGCCCGGTCACCAGCCGCTGCTCGGTGTGCTGGAGTCGGGCCCGGTGACCATCCGTACGAGTGATGGCGGCACGGTCGTCGTCGCGGTGCACGGCGGTTTCATCTCGTTCGCGGACAACAAGCTGTCCCTGCTGGCCGAGGTCGCCGAGCTGGCCGACGAGATCGACGTCCAGCGTGCGGAGCGAGAGCTGGAGCGCGCGAAGGTGGAGGGTGACGCCACCGCCGAGCGCCGCGCGGATGTCCGTCTGCGTACGGTGGCGGCGCGCTGAGTACGCGGGCCGTGTGATGCTGTACCTCAGCCGCGG
>NZ_AEJC01000390.1 GCF_000317595.1 Streptomyces ipomoeae 91-03
TCGTCCAGGGCCAGGCTGTGGCGGGCCCACATGCGTCGGTCGTCGTTGTCGATGGCGATGAGGACTCCGGCGTCGTACAAGTAGGGGATGTTCACGCGGCCGAGGCTCCCGAGCTACTGAGGTACTCGGCGTCGGCGGCGGCAAGGTCCGCGCGGGCGGCGGCGAGCTCTTCCAGGGTGAAGGCGCCGTGCTCTGCCTGCCACTCCTGGATTACGGCCCGGCCAGCCCGCAGGCGCAGCTCGCGTTCGGCTGCTCCGGCGACGAGGCGGGAGAGTGGGATGCCTTCTTCCTCGGCGGCTCCGGCCAGGGCTTCGACCAGGGATTCGTCGAGAGTGATAGTCACCTTCTTGGTAGCCATACGTCAACCATAGCGCGGTATGGCCTTCGATGCTGATGCGTGGATCACGTGCCGACGAGCGCGGAGGGCGTGAGCGCATCCAGTGAGGAGGGCCTCGCCGACTCGATGGCCCGCGGGGCTGCGAGGCAGGGTGGGTCCACATTCGTCGAAAAGAGCGGATTGGTAATGAATGTCTTGCTCGGCTGTGGGGTGGCGGTGCACGGTTTCGAGCACGGGCGAGGCGAAGGATCGGGGGCTTGGGTGGCGAGTGTCTTTCAGAAGTGCAAGCGGGATGTCCGGGACCGGAACTATCCCTGCGAGCGCCCAGGGTGCCGGCATGGGTGGACGGTGCGATACCGGGAGCCGGGCGGCAGGCGAGGGCGGCAGTGGGAGAGGTCCTTTCCGCGGAGGGTGGGTCCGGATGGTGCGGACGCTTTCGCCGTCAGTGTCGAGAACGACAAGGAGGCAGGTGTTGCCTTCGATCCTGTGCGCGGGGCGCTGCCGTTGTCGGTCTGGGCTCGGGAGTGGCTGGACGGCCGGGCCATCGCGGAGTCGACACGCCGCAACTATGAGGGGTTTATCCGCAAGCACCTCGTGCCACGCCTGGGGCAGAAGACCCTGGCCGGACTGGCGCGACGCGACTTTGAGAGGTTCGCCAAGGACGTGTACGCCTCCGGTGCGGGGCTGGCGGCCTCCACGGTCAATGACCGCATGGTGATGGTGGCCGCCATGCTGGAGGCGGCTGTCGTCGACAAACGCATCCCGGACAATCCCGCACGGGGCGTGCGGATATCGCGGGCGAGGCCGCTCGCGGTCGACGAGGACGAGATTCCCACACCGGGCGAAGTCGATCTGATCGCCAAGCACATCGCACCGCAGTACCGGCTCACTGTCTACCTGCAGTCGGGCACCGGCCTGCGACCCAGTGAAGCCCTGGCCTTTTCCAGCGAGTGCCGGCGGACCGGCTTCGTTCGGATCCGCTGGCAGGTCAGTGCCAAGGCCCACCGAGCGGACTGCCGCACCGCGTTCGTGCCCTGCAAGAACCGAGTGGAGGGCGAGTACCGGGACGTTCCGACCGCCCCGTTCATCGATCAGGAGATCGATGCTCACCTGGCGCGGTGGGCTCCGGTGCCCGTGGTCTTCACCGGGCGGAAGGGCAAGCGACGGCGGCTTGAGGTGTTCTTCGCCCCGCGCCAGCGTGGCAAGGGCGCGATGCCGACCGCCTCCATCTACGGGTACCACTTCAAGAAGGCATGCCGGTTGGCCGGCCTGGTCGATGCGGACGGCAAGGCAAAGTACACGCCTCGCAGCCTGCGGCACTTCTTCGCCTCGATCGCCCTGGCCCACGGTGTCCCGGTCCACGAGGTCTCGCGCTGGCTGGGGCACCGGTCGGTCAAGGCCACGGTCGACATCTACGGACACCTCGTACCCCGCGCCTGGCGTCGCTGCCGAGAGGTCCTGCAGAACGCCATGCGACCCGTGCCCCTCGACACCGGGATTCAGCCCGAAGAGGCGGCAAGCCCGGGTTCCTGCATCCAGGCTGCATAGGCGCAGAGGTGTTCGACGCTGACCTGTTCGGCCGGTGCTGATTCTGTGCTGACCAGCTGGCTGACAAGGTGCGTTTCCGCAGGTGGGAGCTCTGCACTAAACGTTCCGCTTCAATGTGTGATCGGGTGGTCGCTTTCCGCTAGGTGCTTTGTCAAGTGCTGAGGCGGCAAGGGTCGGCCCGCCGGGGGCCGGCCCTTGCTGTTTCCCGTGCTGGGGCAGCGCTGGGGGTTGATCCTTCGCCAGGCGTCTGCTCTGCCCGTGAGCGGTGAAAGTGGTACGTTATTCCGTACCACCGTTGGAAAGGGGTAGGTCATGTCCATAACTGCGAGCGAAGCCCGCAAGGCTCTCTTTCCGCTGATCAAGAAGGTCAACGACAACCACGAGGCCATCGAGATCGTCTCCAAGCACGGCAATGCCGTGCTCGTCTCGGCCGAGGATTATGCAGCGCTGCGCGAAGGCTCGTACCTCCTGCGCTCTCCGGCGAACGCTCGCCGACTGCTCAAGGCGTACGAGAACGCCCTGGCCAACATCAACGTGTCCGAGCGAGAGCTGATCGACCCCGACTCGCCGGATGGGGCACGCGAGGGTGCTGAGTGAGGCTCGTCTTCGAGGATCAGGGCTGGGAGGACTACACGTCCTGGCTCAAGAACGACCGCAAGATGCTTGCTCGGATCAATAAGCTCATCGAGGACGTCAAGCGGGACCCCTTCACGGGGATCGGCAAGCCCGAGCCGCTGAAGTACCACTTGCCCGGGGCCTGGTCGCGACGGATCGACGATGAGCACCGCCTCGTCTACCTGGTGACGGACAAAGAGATCGTCATCCTCGCGGCTCGTTACCACTACTGACCGCTCGGGCGGTGAGGCTTTCTGGGATGCTGCCCTGCGATCATAAGGGCGGTCTCGGGGCGGCGTTTCGGCCTCCGCGTCGGCTTCGAATACGAGGCTGACACAGAGGCTGTTTGACGCTGTCTGCTGAGTTCAGGATCTCGTTGGCCCGCGTCGGTTCGGCGGTCTTCTTCTTCAGGGTCTTGATCTGCTCGCAGATGGATCTGCGCCGGGTCGGCCCTTGCCTTTCGTCACCGACACAGTTCCTCGACCAGGCGGCGGAGCCGGTCACTGTCGAGGGGGGACGCGGTGGGCGAGGAGGTTGCGGGCCTCACGCAGGATGCGCAGCCGACGACGCTCGGAGGAGCTGAGGGTGATCGCGCCATCGCAGTGCGCGCTCCACATCGCGCCCAGTTCCATCATGGCGACGGCGGAGTCGGCTGGTTCCGGAGCCGCGCCGGGTTCGAGGCGCGGGCCGTAGTCCTGTGCGAGTCGGGCCAGCGGGACCCGGGCACGCAGTCGGACGGTGGTGGTGAACTGGTCTCTGGCGTCGTCCAGCAGCGGCAGCAGCACGTGGTTCTGCGCCAGCCATACCCGGGCGGCCACCGCCTGCTCGTGCATGAGGTCGTAACCGGGGTGGCGGCGCAGTCTGCCGTCCCAGCTGTCGACGGTGCCGGCGTTCCACGCGGCGAGCAGCCTCTCGTCGGGGCGGCGGCCGGGATGCCGGGTGCCCTCCGCCCGCTGCGGCGGGATGGCCGCCGGTCCGGGCAGATCCGCGATCACGTCGTGGAGCGCCGACGACAGACTCTCAGGGCTTCCATCGTCCCAGCGACTGGCCAGGGCGGCGGCGATGATGAGGAACGGGCCGCACACTTCGGTGATCGTGGCCTGGGCGACCGCTTCGTGCAGGTGACCGCGCTCCGTCGGAGAAGCCAGCGGCGGACGCGCCAGCGCGACGACCGTGGCGGTGTCAAGGCGGCCTGTGGCGCCCCACCACCAGTGCACCGCGATGTCCTCCCGGGGCAGCTGATCGGGCAGGCCCGTCGGAAGGTCCTCGGTGGAGGCGACGACGAGGGCTCTGGGGCGCCGATCCGGGGGGAGACCCGCCTCCTTGACCGTGGCCGCCAACCGACGCAGCAGGTGGGCAGCGGCGGACGGCACCGGCTCGCGCCAGGCCCGTACGACCACCGGACGGGTCTCGGCGGTGCCGGTGCCGCGACCGGTGAGCCGGGCCAGTACATCGCCGGTCGGGTCCGAGCCGGCGGTGTCCGCGCCATCGCTGAAGCCCAGCTCCTTGGCGAGCCGCTCCAGCAGGCCCGCCAGTGCCTCGGCCGAGGTGGGAGGCGTCGGTGGCTCCGGCTCCAGGCGCGCAGGACTCTGTGCAGTGGGCAGGTCCGGCAACCCGTCGTCGAAGCCGGGCACAGGAGCCAGGCCCGTCCACCGGCCCCCGGTCGGCCTGGCCGACGGCAGGGAGAGTGCGGAGGCCGAGGCAGGGGATTCGTCCGAGGGCAGCAGCAGGAAGTCGGCGAGTTCGTGCAATACATCGTCGAGCAGCCGGTCGGCTCGGTTGCCGGCATCCTTCAGCATGCTCCGAGGAAGCAGCCACAGGCAGCTGCGCCCGCTGTGCAGATCATCCAGGAGACGAGCAAGCCATACCTTGATCCCCGGCAGGGAGGTACCGTCGGCGGTGGCTTCGCCGATCACGATTCCTTCCCCACCGTGGTGAGCGCGCGGAACGTGACGAGGTCCAGCGCGTATCCGTCCTCGCCGTCGTCCAGTACGCCGTGGTCGGCGAGCCGGTCGGTGAACGAGCGGACCTCAGCCAGGTCGAGGCCGGTCACGGCAGCGATGTCGCCGTGGTTGCACCCCTCGCCGGGTTCGACGTACCGCACCCACTCGGCCAGCAGACCTCGCATGTCCGGGGTGAGTTCGGCCCGGTCGAGGTGGTTGCGGGCGACCACCTCCTGGGCGTACTGGGCCTGGATCGCCTCCACGGCCGCCTCCAGAGTGAACCCGCCTCGGGTGGCGTAGTCCACGGTGCGCTCCACAAGGCTGGGCCAGCCGCCGGTGGCCTCGGTCAGCCGACGCCGCTTGTCAGGGGTGTCGAACGGGCACTCGGGCCAGGCCCGCAGACTGTCGGCATTCCACCGCTCCGGCCGCAGCACCTGGGTGACCCGCTTGTTCTTGAGAGCGTCCCGTGCCAGCGGATCGACCAGGACGATCCCTGCGCGTGGCGGCGCCGTCTTGCCGCGGGCCGTGTGCTGATGCAGCCGATCCAGCGTCCGGTCGAGTGTCTCCAGTCCGCAGTAGCGCAGATCGGCGAAGACCACGCTGGGGTCCTTGCTGCGTGTGTCCTGCGTGAGCACGTCCACGAGTGTTCCCGGGGCGGCGGTGTGCACGGTGAGGCCACGTGCGTCGGCGCACGAGCGGACCGCCGGTTCCATCAGCTCCGGGCCGTGGGCCTTCGTCAGGCAGACCAGGGTCAGGCCCGGACTGGTCGCCTCGTACAACTGCTGCTCGGTGAGCGGACTGTACCGGTTCGCGCCGGACCGCTCGACCGATCCGAGCAGCCTACGGGAGAACCGCGGGTTGTAGTCGTAGGGGAGGCTGAACTCCGTCTGACGCAGCTCCAGTTCGAGGTCCTCGCGGGTGCCGAGCATGTGCACCACGTTGGGGCTGCGCACCGCGTAGTGCCGACGGTCGGCCTGCTGGATCAGCAGGCCGGGACCCACCATCTCCTCCAGGCAGATCCTCACGTCACTGGCGGTCAGTCGGCTGAAGCCCTCCGGCCAGTTCCGCTTGGCCTCGTGGAGCAGTTCGTCGGCGTCGTAGCCGCGCTGGAAACCGTCGGCCTGGCTGCGCAGCGCGATCACCAGGGCGAGCACCCGGTACCGGTCCTCCAGATTGATGGTCAGCCGCAGCCGCTCGGCGATGTGCCGGTGCACTTCCGGCGAACCTGTCACGGCCCGTACATCGTCCTCGGTGATCGGGACCGGCCACTGCGCCGAACCGAGCGGCTTCTCCCGCAGCGCGGTGACCAGGCGCTCGCAGAAGATCTGCACCAGGCATGCCTGGTAGTTGGTCGCCGCCAGCACCCGCCAGACAAGTTCCGGGCGTTCGAAGCGATAACCGAAGGCCGCCATCGGCTCGACCACCAGGCGCTGTGCCTCGGCCGGCTTGAGCGGGCCGATCAGCTCTTCACCGCCGTGCGCCAGAGGCACGTTGGACAGCCGACTGAACCGCTGCACCTGGTGCAGACCCGCGAAGACCACTTTGAAGCGCCGGTCGGTGCTGTCCATCAACCCCTTGAGCCGCGCCACGTTGGCGAAGGTGCCCTCGCCGCCGCTGCCGCGCACCGCCTTGGAATCGGCGGTCAGGAAGGCGTCCGCCTCATCGGCGAGGACCAGTACCCGCCGCTCGCGGTTCTCCTCGAGCCAGCGGCGCACGTGCTCCAGCAGTTCGCCGGGCGGCACGGCCGTGGACACCTTCGGCCCCAGCACCCCCACGCGCTTGAACTCCGAGGCCAGCACAGGCCAGATCCGGTCGGCGGGTTCCGCCTCGCCTACCCCGCGTGCCTTCAGGTCCAGGTAGACGGCTTTGTGGTCGGGAGTCGAGAGGAAGTCGGCCTCCACCTTCCGCAGCAGCGCTGACTTGCCCAACTGGCGTCCGCCATACAGGAAGAGAGCACCCAGCCGGTCCTTTACCGCCGCGATCTCCCGGGTCCGGCCGTAGAAGACCTCCGGGGGCACGAGCCCGGCTACGAACGGCGTGTACGGGTTGAAACCGGTCCAGGGCAGCGTCACGCGCTGCAGAGCCCGGAACGACCGTGGCGAGCGCGCCGCGACCCATCCGAAGACGGCCGGGTCCACCACCAGGGCCTGTTGTGCGGAGGCCCGCGCCCGCAGCGCCATCGCCCTGCGGCCGGCGAGGCCCAAGGGGTACAGGTAGAGGATGATGCAGGACCCGGAGTCGCTGCGGTCGAGCAGTTCCAGGGGACTACGCCCGCGCTGCTCGTCCGACACCAACAGGATCGTGTACGTGGTGGCCGCAGAGCCGAGAGCCGAGAGCCGAGGGGCCGAGGGGCCGAGGGGCCGAGGAAGCTTCCCCTTGATCGTGGACACCCGGAGACTGCAATCTGGGTTCCAGAGGAAGTAGCACCAGGGGGAAACTTCACCCTTGGGGCGACACCATGATGCTCCAAGAAGAAGTAGTCGGGCTCGCGGTGTTCCTCACGGACCCGGCGCCGCGGCTCGGCATCGTGTTCAGGTGGCGGCACGGCGAGTCATACCTTCCCACCGCGCGAGCAGGCTCCACATTCCGCAGTCGAGCCGACCCACGGGGTGCACCGTGGTGCTCGGGCTTGGTCGACTAGAAGACGAAACCGGTCTGATCTCCCTCTTACGACTGGAGTCCCAGCAGGCCGGGCAAGTCCGACCGGCGGCGGACCGAGAGTTTTCGGTACACACGGGTCAGATGTTGCTCCACCGTGCTCACTGTGATGTACAGCTGGGCGGCGATCTGCCGGTTCGACCTGCGCGCTGCGGCCAGCGAGGCAACCCGCCACTCGGCCTCCGTCAGACCCCCGGCGCCAGTGGTGTGCCTCGGCGCCGGACCGGTCGCCGCCGGCTGTCCGCCCTCCGCCCAGGCCGGCTGGGGCGGGGCCAACGGCTCGTCGAGTGGGCTCGCGGGAGGCCGTAACCGATGGGGTACGCCGCATGTGGCGGCCAGGCTCAGCGCCTCTTTCCAGCGGGCCCGCGCGGTACGGGTGTGACCGTCCGCCAGGTCCACCTGGCTGAGCTGGGCCAGTACCTGGGCGAGCGGGAGACGGCTGTGCGCCCCGCGCAGGGTGCGCTCCGCCTCCTCCAGATGAGCCCTGCGCTGCTCGGGGGCGTCGACCACGGCCAGGATCCGCAGGGCTCGACCTCGGGCGTCGGTCGGCCGGTCGCCCTGCAGGAGTTCCGCGTCGGCCATCCGTCGGGCCTGCTCCGGCTCGCCGAGGGCCAGATACGCCTCTGCGGCGTGGGCGCGCCAGCCGGAGCAGCCGAGGGGGTCGGCCGATCGGTCTTCGCCCTTCGGGGCGCAGGCGATGAACTCGTTCAACGCCATGTCCGGACGGCCTGTCTCCAGGAGGTAGCAGCCGAGGGCGATGCGGTACAGCGGGCCGAACGACGAGTCCCACATCTCGTCCGGGACGGGTCGTTCCAGGTAGCGGGCCGCCCGGCTCGGATCGCCCATGAGGGTGTGGGCGGAGATCAGGACCGACAGGGGCAGGCCGACAGCGACGCCCCAGCCCTGCTCGTGCAGCAGTGCCAAGGCCGCCTGGGCACACTCCGAGGCCGTACGCGGGTCTCCCAGGTTCCCTCGGACGTGGCCGCGCAGAGCGGCCAGCAACGCGTGCCGGGCGGGGAACTCGTCCGCGGGCAGGCGGGTACGCTTCTCCTCGCAGAGCCGGTCGGCGAGGGCTGTCTCACCCTCTTGCACCAGTTCCAGTACGGCCGCGAGATCCAGTTTCCAGAACGGCCGAGCGTCTATGTCTGCCGAGGCGGCCCGCCGCCCGGTGGCCTCGTGATCGTCGTTCCACTCCATGGCGGCCACGGGCGACAGAAGGCACCGCAGGCGGCCGGAGTGGACCACCGCGGTGCGAGACGGAGGTATCGCCGTCGCACCGTACCGGGGGGCAAGGGAGCTGTCCTGGGCGGTGCGGAAGTAGCCGCGTACCGCGGGGTCGCCGAGCACTTCCGGCCACAGGCAGCCGATCAGGGCGGACAGGGCCCGTTTCTCGTCGTCCGCGTGGGACGGGTCGCAGGTCTCGACCAGCTGAACCAGCACCTCCCGTGCCCGATCGCGCCGGCCGAACCAGAGGAGCCAGGCGACGAGGAGGCGCAGCGCACGGCAGTCGGCTCGCCCGGCGCGCGCCGCGGCCAGCAGCCGGCCCACCTCGGGCTCCGCCGCCAGGGGATTGACCCAGACCAGTGTGTGGACCAACTCGGCAGTGATTTCGGCGCGCTGCTCTTCCCCGAGTTCGGCCTGGTCGGCCAGGCGTAGACAGGCGAGCGCCCGGTCCGTCTGCCCGGCCACGAGCAGCTGCTGCCAGGCACGTCGCAGCACCGGCACAAGGGATGCGTCGGGTCGCTCCTGCGCGGCCAGCAGGTGCTGGGCGACGGCGAGGGCCGGTGCCCCCTCCGCGACGAGCAGCGCGGCGGCCCGCCGGTGCAGGCTCGCCAGTTCGGCGCCGAGCATGCCCAGGACGGCGCCCGGCACGGCCGGATGCCGGAAGCCGCCCTCACCGAGGAAGCCCGCGCATTCGAGTGCCGCGATGTGCTTCGCCGTCTCATGGGGGCAGCTCTCCAGCAACTGGGCGGCCCGTGCCGGGGTCGCGTCGTCACCCAGCACGGCGAGGGCCTGGACGGTCTTCGCAAGACACGGGTGGCGGGCCAGACCGGCGAGGTAGGCGGTCCGAAAGGCGTCCCCGACCGGGACCGGCGTTTCGGGCTCGATGCCTCCGGCCACGCGCAGGTCGCGGACCAGTGCTGCGGCCAGGGCGGGGTTGCCGCCGCTGATCCGGTGCACCGGCGCAGCCAGCCGTGTGGCCCTCTCGGCACCGAGCCCGCGCTCCAGCAGCGTCCTGACATCGTTTTCCCTCAGGCTGGTGGCCTTGAGCAGACAGGCGCCGGGGAGTCCGAGGAGGTCCAGCCGGTCACCGATGCCGTCGCAGAAGGCATCGGGCGGGTAGGCCACCATCATGGTGATGTTGTGGGACTGGGCGCGGCGGGCGAGATAGAGCAGACAGGAGTGCGAGTCCGCGTCCAGGTACTGGGCGTCGTCGATGAGGATGACCATCCCGGTGTGTTTCGCCGCCGCGACCAGCGCGGAGAAGAGGTCCTGCAGGAGGCGTGCGGGGGCGAGGCCGGACGGGGTGGCGGACGCCGTACGTCGCACGAGCCGCCACACGGCCGACCGTACGGTGTCGGGAATCCCCGGAACGTGAATGAACTGCTCGAAGGCAGAAAAGGGGATTTCATGTTCTTCGCGAAACCCCGTGGCGTGCAGACATAAGAAATCCGAGGCAATGGCCAGCCTTTTTGCCTCTTCCAGATAGAAAGTTTTTCCAGTTCCTGGACCTCCTTGCAGGATGAAAATTCCGCCACGCTGGTTGATCAGATTGATGGGGTCATCGAACGGCGTCAGAAATAAATCGCGGATTTCTGTTCGCATCATACCGTCCTGTTCAGGTGCATGGAGCCGCCCGGATCCTTCCTCCCGGGCGGCGAGCAACCCCCGTCCGTCGTTGATCAAGTGTAGGACTGGTCAGGTGGGGTGTCGGATCGCGATTCAGAATCTTTCCAGGTGCTTTACGTGGGCATGGAGAAGGAAAGGGGGCGGCTGGTGAAGTGCTGCACGTGATGGTGTTCAACGGTGTGAGCGCGAGGGCGTCGCATGCGGGTCTCCCGTGTGGAGATTCTCCGTGTATTCCATGTCTGCTTCCTGCGGGAATGCCGCCTTGCGTGCGCCATCGGCGAGGCAGGGGCGACCGTGCGAGGCGAACCCTGCCGTTTCCCGGCTTTGCCTTCCCGTGATCACTGTTTGGTCGTCTGCTGGTCGCCCTTCGGTGATTCCTTGGTGAAGCGAGGGGTACCGCGGATCCCCGCAGGAGTTCCGGTGTCCACCCGCTGTGGTCGGCCGGTCCTGGCGGATGCGTAGATCGCCGTCACCACGGCCACCGCCTGCCGTCCTGCCGCCCCGTCCACCAGCGGGGGCCGTCCCTCCCGCACCGCGTCGCAGAAGTCCAGGAGCTGGTCCCGGTGCGGCTGGTACAGCAGACCCGAGGCGTCCCGGGCAGGGTCCCGCACCAGCGCCGCCGCGTAGTCGGCGGACTGGTCGGCGGCACCGAACGCTCCGTACGCGGGCGCGTCCTCGCCGTGCCGGGCAAGGTGCAGATAGGCGAGTTCGTCGTCGTCGATGACCACGGACCCCCGGTCCCCGTTCACGGCCGTCCGGGCGGTGCGCCCCGGGTAGGCGGCCGTGGTGGCGAGCAGGGTGCCCAGGGCGCCGTTCGCGAAGCGCAGACTGGCCGTCGCCACGTCCTCCACCTCGATACCGGGGTGGGCCAGTCGCGCGGTGTGCGCGGCCACCTCCACCACCGGCCCGGCCAGCCACTGCACCAGGTCCACGGCATGGATCGCCTGGTTCATCAGCGCTCCGCCGCCGTCCAGGGCCGGCGTGCCGCGCCAGGTGCCGGAGGAGTAGTACGCGGAACCGCGCCACCATGCCAGCTCGGTCATGACGCTGGTGATCCGGCCCAGCCGCCCGGATGTGATCGCCGTACGGGCCAGCCGGGCGGCCGGGTCGAAGCGGTGCTGAGACACCACACCGAGCGTCCGTCCCGCCTCCCGGGCCACGGAGATCAGCCGGTCTGCGGTCTGCGGCGTCACGTCGACGGGCTTCTCCACCAGCACGTGCTTGCCGGCGCGCAGTGCCTCCTCGGCCAGCCGCGCATGGGTGCCGCTCGGGGTGCACACCAGTACGGCGTTCACGTCCCGCCGGGCCAGCAGCCCCGCCACGTCGGTCGCCCCGCAGCGCACCTCGGCCGCCAACGCGCCGACCCGCGCCGGGTTCCGGCCGGCGACCGCGGCCAGCCGCGCCCTGTCGGCCAGTTCCTTGTCCTCGCGGGTCAGCAGCCGGGCCAGGAAGCCGCCGATCGACCCGCAGCCGATCACTCCGAACGTCAGCACAAAACCTCTCATCCAGTCAGGGCCGTGGCGTCGGCCAGGTGGTTGGGGAGCGCGGTGAGCCGACGCTCCAGGTCATCGAGGTCGGCCGGGTAGTCCGCCCGGTACCGCCGGGTCACCTCCCTGACCTCCTGCCAGGTCGCGGGCGCCGTACCGCCGTTGAGGCCCGGGGCGAGCCTGTCGTACAGCGGTGTACCGGGGCGCGGGGAAACCAGGTCGAGCCCGAACCGGGCGGGGAGTTTTGCCGCCCAGTCGACCAGCCGGTCCGGCACGCGGGCTGCGTCGCGCGGCAGCCCGATCAGCACGGAGGCGAACGGGATGATACCCGCGTCGCGCAGCTTCAGCACCGCGTCCCGGAACGGCTGCCCGGCGTCGGCCCCCGAGGGCGGCTCGGCCCGCAGCCACATGCCCCGGCAGCCCGCCTCGGCCCACCGGGTGACGTCGGTCCTCAGCACGGTCTCGGCGCTCGTCCGGGCCACCCAGTCGATGCCCTGGCCGCGCAGCCGCTCGCAGATCACTCCGTAGTACGACGTGTCGATGCCGAAAACCGAGTCCAGGAAGGACTGGGACGGCAGACCGGCAGCCCGCTGTGCCGCTACCTCGGCGACGACCCGGTCGACCGACCGGGTCCGCGGCCCGGCACCGAACGGGGGATGGTCGAACGTGTCGTCGTGCGTGGCCAGCACCGTGCCCGCTGGCCCCGGCCGCGGTACGCCGTCCACGACCACCTCCGCTGTGTACCGCTCCAGGGGCACCAGGTCGTATGCGGGCATCGGCCACCGGTCCTGGTCGAGGTCCGGGTAGGGCCGGGGATGGTTGCCCACCACGGTCACGGGTGCGGCGGGCCGTGGCAGGTCGCCGTAGAGGACGGGTGCGGCGATCCCCGCCCCGAGGTCGCGTACGCCGTGCACGGTCGCCGAGCCGGCCTTGCCGACTGCGACGTGGTCCACTGCCAGGTCGAGCAGAGTGGCTCCCGGCAGGTGGGTGCCGTGCGGGCCGACCGCCATGGTAGGGGCGCCCGGGAACCGCAGCCGGGCACGGTCGGTGGCGGCCCGGACCGGTGCCAGGTCCAGGGGGTAGCGCCGGGCGCGGCCGACGCCGGCTGTGAAGACCACCAGCAGGTCGGGGTCTTCCGTGACCGGGGGGGTATCCGGAAGGCGCTGGTCCCATACGGTGACCTCGTGGCCGTCGGCACGGAGCCCGGCCGCGGCCGCCAGGACGTCCAGCGGGACCCGGACGACGAACCGGTCGACGGGGCCGGCGGGCACCACCAGGCAGAGGCGCAGCGGGCTCACGTGCGCAGCTCGGTGCGGACCGAGGAGGGTCGGGCAGCGGGGTGGGCGGTATCGGCGAGCAGGCCGATGCGCGCCACCCCGCGCAGGTCGAGGCCGGGCGGCCCGGCCGGGGACAGCAGCGCGGCGACCGACCAGCGCAGGGCGTTGTCCAGGGGCGAGTCATGGATGAGCCACTCGCGCCGCAGCTTTGGCCCCTGCACCACGAGCCGGTGGGTGTTGCGCGGGAGCCGGGTGCCCCGGGGCAGCGTCACCGGGTCCAGGTCCAGCTCGAAGCACACCGGCCCGGTGAGCACTTCGACATGGCGTTGTCTGCTCTCCCCGGCCGCGGCGGGCAGGCTGAACCAGGTGGGAACGGTGACCTGCCCGGACGGGTCGGAGCCGACGATGGTGGAGTACAGCTCGATGTCCACGCCGTCGGCCACGGCCTGCTCGTGGGCCGCGGTGCTGGTCAGTTCGGGGTCGGTCGCCACCCGCAGGCCCCACTCCTCGGGGCCGGTGCACATGTAGCGGTCGTACGTCCCCGACGGCAGTACGCCGCGCACCAGGGCCAGCATGTGCAGCCACTCATAGCCGAAGACGCCGTAGTCGTGGTCGACGAAGCGGCCCGCCGCGATGTCGGCCCGCCGGTCCTTGCCGAACCCGACGCGGACCGCCCGCAGCTCGTGCCGGGGCGCCAGCTCCTGCCGCAGTGTTCGCAGCAGGGCCATCGCCTGGGAGTGCCGGTACTGGTCCATGACCACCAGACGGGCATCGGGGTGGTGGTCCAGCAAAGAGGTCAGCTCGGGGATCTCCCAGGTGCGGCACAGCGGCTTCTCCACGAGCAGCCGGGCCGTGGGGTCGACGGCGAGCACGTCCGCCACGGTCGCCACGTGGGTGGCGGTCGGCGAGCACACCGACCAGACGTCGACGGGGCGGTGGCGGGCGGCCTGCTCGGCCCGGTCGAAGACCGGGATCGCGGTGGGCGGGACGCCCGGGGCGGGATCGACCACGCTCACGTCGAACCCGAGGTCACTCAGCAGCCGTTGGTGCAGCCGGCCGGCGGCCCCGTAGCCGATCACACACACGTGGGGGCCGAACGCGCGGGGGGTCATCGGGTCACCGGGGCCGGGGCGGCGGGCATGGCCGTGTCGGCCGGGGCGGCGGGGCGGCGGGTGCCGGAGGCCAGGTACTCCTCGTAGTAGGCGGAGAACAGTCCCGCCTCGTCGATCGCCCGGTCCACGGGTTCCAGATGGAGGCCGGGCCCGAGCCGGCCGGCCTCGCGGCACAGCGTCTTCGCGGTGATCAGCGTGCCGGCCCGGTAGGCGTCGTAGCCGCGGTTGGCGATCCCCTCGTACTCGAAGAGGTTGAGCGAGCGGCCGTCGCCCAGCAGGGTGGCCGTGGTGCCGGTGGGCAGGGCGTAGCGGACGCCGACCTGGGGGATCACCGTGGACCGCAGTCCCTCGAACCCCTCGCTGAGCAGGCTGAAGTCCTTGGTGGCGAAGCCCGCGAGGTGGACCCCGTCGGGCAGCAGCGGCAGATCGGCGTGGGTGAGGGCGAGTTCGCCGGTGTTGCCGATGATCAGGAAGGGGGCGTGGGCGCTCAGTGCCTCAGCCGCGCCAGTGTAGGTCTCGTACCCGTGTTCGGCGGCCGTGATCAGCGCCAGGATGTCCGTGTCCACGACGGCGACCCTGCAGCCCAGCGCGCGCAGCGCGTGCGCCACCCGGGCGCCGAGCGTGCCGTAGCCCAGCAGCAGGACATGGCGGCCGATGAACTTCTCGCCGGGCAGGACGGCGCGCAGCCGGCGTACGCAGGAGTCGGCTATCTCGTTGTAGCCGAGCATGCTCTTCAGCCTCGACCGCGCCATGTTCAGCACCGGGATGGTCAGTTCACCGGGGGCACCGGCGATGCGCTTCAGCCCGCTGACGGTCAACTCCAGGGCGCCGTCGATGCGTTCGTCGAGGATGCCTTCGGCTCCGTACCCTTGCGCGAGCAGGCCGCCGTCGTCGACCACCAGCACCTTGCGGCCCGCCTCGTGTGCACGGCGGACGAAGTCGTCCACCCGCTCGTTGACTGCCAGGGCGTACGCGCGCGCGGTGGTGTCGGCCGAGCCGTTGATCACCGAGTTGTCCAGGGTGTCGCTCTGGTAGCCACGGTGCAGAAACCAGGCGTGGACGCGGTCGCGGTGCAGGGTGCGGTCACCCTTGTTCAGCGCGAAGATCCACTCCCGGTCGATTCCGGCGCGCTCCATGCCGAGCAGGAAACCGACGCTGTTCTCCACATAGTGGTCGCGGAAGATCAGTGCCCAGTCGCGGAAGGCCGGCTCCTCGGTGGCGTAGCGGGCGACCAGCGGCATGCCCTCCACGATGGAGTCGATCTCCGCAGCCGTGTAGCACCGGCCGCGCAGGGTCAACGCCTCGACCAGGCGGTCGAAGACGGCCTCGGCCCTTCCGGACAGCGGTCCGGCGGCGGCGAGCAGCACCTGGGTACGGCCGGCAGGGGGATCGATGGGGGCAAGGGTGTCCGGGGCCGCATCCGCGATCTGTCGGCTGCGCAGTTGTACGAGGGTGCCGTCCAGGTCGATCAGGCGGCCACCCGGCTCCGGTTCCGTGAGGTCCCGAAGCGGCACCCCCTCTCCGCGTAGTACCGAGCGGACCGTCTCGTCGACGTCCTGAGGCGTCATACGGCCGTCGAGGATCTCGTACCGGCTGGCGCCGCGATCCGTCGCGGTGCCGGCCTCGACCGCGACGCCCAGGGACTCGCTCTCGGCAAAAGCCATCGTCTCAACCTCTTCTCGTCGTGGTACCGGGCCATCGATACGCCGGGGAAGGACAGTTGGCGCCCCCTCCCGCGGCGTGGGGAGCTGTGCGAGAACGGGGTGTGCGGGCACCGCGACACCCGTCAGCGGCAAGGGCGCAGGCGGAGGCCGGAAGAGTCGTCCGAAGCCGGCCGGGCCGCACAAGAGCCATCTCGCACCCGCGAGCCTATGAAGATCGTCAGCCGCTGCCCCAGCCCCTATGGCCCCTACGATCCCCTACCAGCCTGCCGCGTGCTGTGGGGGTACGCCGACGTGCGCTGGAGGATCGCCAAGGGGGAGCGCACGCCGCACTCCGCGGCGCCCCGCCGACGGGCAACGGGTGCACGGGCGGGCTCTTCTCCAAGACCCTCGCACTCGCCTCCGTGCCCTCGGCTCGGTTCGCCGCGGAACGGCCGCGTCGGCTCTCGCCCAGGTGCGCGATAGGGGTTCGTAGGGGCCGTAGGGGCTGGGGAAGCCCAGGATGATCTTCGTAGGCTCGCGGTGGGGAGGTGGCCCGGGTGCGGCCGGGGCTCCCACATCCCGTCCTCGCACAGCTCCCGCCCCGCAGGAAGGGGCACCAGCCGGCCCTCCCCCGTGTGCCGGTCACCCCTGGCCGACGGCCTGATCCACGACGACGAGAAGAGGTTCGAGATGATGGTGAGGCGCTTGACACGGCCAGTGCGCCCCCGTCGGCGGCGGTGAGCACGTCGGCCGACGGGCGTTTCGCCCCCTGGTCCCGGTGCCAGGGCGAGCACCGCGACCCGACCGGTGCTTCCCCGCCGCGCACCTTCCGGTCACCCGTCCGCGTACACCGGAGCGCCGGTACGCACCAACGCTCCCCCCTTCCTCCCCCCGCACCCCCTGGCACGACCGCGGCAAAGCCGGCGGCGACCGGGCCCCGTCCCGTGCCCCCGTCCCAGGCCGCTGCCCGCACGCGCCCATGATTCCGCCCGGGAGTCCCCATGACCCACGTCTGTTTCGCCATTCCCGACGACGAATTCGAGCGTGACTTCCTTCAGCTCCCCCTCGACGTGGCCAACGCCTGCGCTGCCCTGCGCGCCGAGGGCATCGGCGTGTCCGTGTGGGACAACCGTCTCACCGACACCCCGCCCGACACCGGCCCGGACCCCGACATCGTGGTCGTCGTCACCGCCATCGCTGACCGCGCCCAGTGCTATCCCCTCGTACTGCACCCGGTCAGGGAGCTGGTGGAGGGCAGCCGCCGGCAGTGGCCGGGGGCGACCGTGCTCGCCTGCGGACCGCACGCCACCCATCTGCCCGAGGCCACCCTCGCCGAACTGGGCGCCGACTTCGTCGCCCGCGGCGAGGTGGACTCCGCCGCCATCCAGGCCGTACGCGACCTGACCGCCGGCCGCCCCGCGCTGCCGGTGATGCCGCTGGTGGACACCTATCCGCAACTCGCCCCCGAGCAGTGGCCGCTGCCCGCCTACGACCTGTTCGACCTGACCTCCTACACAGCCGAGGTGTTCATGGACGGGCGGGTGCGCCGCGGCTCGTGCGGCATGGTTCTGGGGGTGCGTGGCTGCACGTACGGCTGCACCTTCTGCCATCTGCCTTTCGGCACCCGTATGCGCCCGCAGCCCGTCGAGCGAACCCTCGCTGAGATCGCGGCCATGCGGGAAGGCGGCGTCGACTTCGTCTTCTTCCTCGACTATGTCTTCGGTCTCCACCCCACCTTCTACCAGGACCTGTGCCGGAGCCTGACCGGACAGGGCCTCGGCTGGACCGGACAGAGCCGGGCCGAGGTGGTGCTGCGCACGGACGTGGCGCAGTGGGCGCAGGCCGGCTGCAAGGGCATGTGGCTCGGTGCCGAGTC
The DNA here is from genome assembly GCF_000317595.1 of Streptomyces ipomoeae 91-03. Classification (GTDB taxonomy): domain Bacteria; phylum Actinomycetota; class Actinomycetes; order Streptomycetales; family Streptomycetaceae; genus Streptomyces; species Streptomyces ipomoeae. Next base: position 17,347 of record NZ_AEJC01000390.1, read on the forward strand.
CCCCGGGATCGCCGAGACACCGGTCGGCAAGCGGGTCAAGCCCGGTGTGACCGACGCGGCGGTGCGCACGTTGCAGGACGTCGGTATCACCCCGTTCGCCTTTGTCCTGCTCGGCCTGCCCGACGACCCCGCCTGCCAGAACGGCGAGTTGCTGGATTGGGCGACGAACCTGCCCGGTTACTTCGGGCTGAACCAGCTCTTCCTGCGTCCCGGCACCACGCTCTACGAGCAGCTGGCGCCCCGCTACAACGACGGCAGGATGCCGAGCACCTGGTCCGAGGTGGAGGCCGTGACCCGCCGCTATCGGGAGAGCTACCCCGTGGACCTGAACGAGCTCTGGGACCGGCTGGTACGGCTCCCCAACTACCTCGGCAACGCCATGGCCGCGCTGTGACACGCCCGCGCCCAGTACACCACCGCCCCTGCCCGGCGCCAGCCGACGACGCGACGGCACCCACCGGCCGAGCCCACGCGTACCCGGCTGTCCGGCACAAACAGAGGAACGCACCGTGAACGAGCACACCCACCCCCACTCGCCGCACGACATCATCTCCCTCGCCACCGCCTTCTGGACCTCCAAGGCGCTCCTGAGCGCCGTCGAACTCAAGGTCTTCGCCGCGCTCGCGGAGAAGCCGCGCACCGCCGACGAACTCCGCGCCGACCTCTCCCTGAAGGGCCGCGGCGCACCGGACCTTCTCGACGCGCTGGTTTCCGTCGGCCTGCTGGACCGCTCGGCCGAGGGCATCTACCAGAACACCCCGCTCGCCGACACCTATCTGAACCCCCAGCGCCCCGCCACCGACATCACTGGTTATCTGGAGTACCTCAACTCCGCTTTCCCGGCTTGGTCCCAGCTGTCCGCCGCGGTGCGCAGCGGAGGCCGGCTGAACCGTAACGAGGCGCTGGCCGCGGCGGCCGACGGCGGCCGTGAGACCGTGCGCGGCGGGGTTCTACTGGAGGGCGACCCCACGGCCGACACCTTCGGCGAGGCGTACTCCACCCCGGAGCAGGTCACCGGTTTCGTCCGGTCCATGACCGGGTTCAGCCTCGGTGCGCACCTGGCGCTGACCACGAGGTTCGACTGGTCCGCGGCGCGCTCGGTGGTGGACGTCGGCTGCGCGGAGGGCGCCTTCCTGGCGCACATCCTGACCGCGCACGAGCACCTCGACGGCACCGGCTTCGACCTGCCGCAGGTGGCCGACAGCTTCGCGGCCTACCTGGGCGACTCGCCCGCCGTCGGTCGGGCGCGGTTCGTGGCGGGTGACTTCTTCCACGAGCCGCTGCCCTCCGCCGACGTCATCGTGATGGGCCATGTCCTGCACGACTGGAACCTCGACATCAAGAAGATGCTGATCCGCAAGGCGTACGAGGCGCTTCCCCCGTCGGGCTCCCTGCTCATCTACGAGATGCTGATCGACGACGACCGCAGGAAGCACACCACGGGCATGCTGACCAGCCTCAACGTCTCCCTGGCCTCCGCCGGGGGGCTTGGTTACACCGGGGCCGAAGCCAGTTCCTGGCTCACGGAGGCGGGATTCCGCGAGGTGACCGTACGTCACCTCGACGGACCGGACCACATGGTGGTCGGCGTGAAGTGACGCCCCACCGTCGGCCGCGCGGGTCCCGCCCGCGCGGCTCCGCCCCGGCCCCAGAGATCGGAAGACACCGTGAGAACCCACCCGCTCGCTGATCCCCGCCCCGACGCGGACGCACGTG
>NZ_AEJC01000391.1 GCF_000317595.1 Streptomyces ipomoeae 91-03
CGCCATCAGCTCTTGGCCACGAGTTCCTTGAGCGCGATGTTGAGTTCGAGGACGTTCACGCGGGGCTCGCCCATGAAGCCGAGCGTACGGCCCTTGATGTGCTCGTCCACGATCTTCTGCACCTCGGCGACCGGAAGCCCGTTCTTCTCGGCGACGCGGCGCACTTGGAGCTCGGCGTACTGCGGGGAGATGTCCGGGTCCAGGCCGGAGGCGGAGGAGGTGACGGCGTCGGCGGGCACCTGCGAGGGCTTGACCGTGTAGCCGGGTACGGAGTTGTCCTCGACGACCGCGGCTTTGGCCGCCTCCACCTGCTTGATGAGCTCCTTGTTGTCGGCGGAGAGGTTGGTCGCACCGGACAGCAGCAGCTTGTACTGCGTGTTCACGGTGTTCGCGCCCAGGCCGTTCGCCGGGCGGCCCTGGAACCACCTCAGGTCCGGCTCCGGGGTCTCCTGCCCCTTCTTCAGCGGCAGGTTGTACGACTGGCCGATCAAGGAAGAGCCGACGACCTTGCCGTCCGCCTTGATCTCCGAGCCGTTCGCCTTGCCCGGGAACAAGCCCTGGGCGATGCCGGTGATCACCAGCGGATAGATGACACCGGTCACCAGGGTGAGGACGAGGAGGGCGCGCAGGCCCGCCCCGAGCAACCGGGCGGTGTTCGTGACGGAGTTGTTCATGGCGATCAGTACTCTTTCGAAGAGTTACAGCCCGGGGATGAGGGATATGAGCAGGTCGATGAGCTTGATGCCGATGAAGGGGGCGATCAGTCCGCCGAGGCCGTAGATCGTGAGGTTGCGGCGGAGCATCTTGTCC
>NZ_AEJC01000392.1 GCF_000317595.1 Streptomyces ipomoeae 91-03
AATCGGCAAGACCGCGCCGGCGCTGCACGCGGCCCACTCGGTCCGCGCCGACTTCGCCGACGGGCAGGTCTTCGCGGACCCGGAGGGCAGCCCGGGACACCCCGCGCGACCCGCCGAGGTCCTCACCCGCGTACTCGTCGGGCTGGGGGTGCCCGATGTCGCGGTGCCGAAGACCATGGCCGACCGGATCTGCCTCTTCAAATCACAGGTCGCCGACCGCCGGATGCTGATCGTGCTCGACGACGCCCCCTCTTCCTTGTGAGTGCCTGGCGGCTACGCCGTCTTCTGCTCGCCCGGCCCCCGCCCCCGCGCGTCGCGCGGAATGAGCGTCGGGTTCACGTTGGAGTGGACGACGTCCGCGGTGATGACTACGCGGGCCACGTCCTTGCGGGACGGGACCTCGTACATCACGGACATCAGGACTTCCTCCATGATGGCCCGCAAACCGCGCGCGCCGGTCTGGCGGAGGATGGCCTGGTCGGCGATGGCTTCCAACGCCTCGCGTTCGAAGTCCAGCTCGACGCCATCGAGTTCGAAGAGGCGCTGGTACTGCTTCACCAGGGCGTTGCGGGGTTCGACCAGGATCTGGAGCAGCGCCTCGCGGTCCAGGTTGTGGACCGACGTGATGACCGGGAGACGGCCGATGAACTCCGGGATCATGCCGAACTTGACCAGGTCCTCGGGCATGACGTCCTCGAACTGGTCCTTCGACTCCAGCTCGCGCTTCGAGCGGATCGTGGCGCCGAAGCCGATCCCCTTCGCACCCGCCCGGGACTCGATGATCTTCTCCAGGCCGGCGAAGGCGCCGCCGACGATGAAGAGGACGTTCGTGGTGTCGATCTGGATGAATTCCTGGTGGGGGTGCTTGCGGCCGCCCTGGGGCGGGACCGAGGCCGTGGTGCCTTCCAGGATCTTGAGCAGGGCCTGCTGCACACCCTCGCCGCTCACATCGCGCGTGATCGACGGGTTTTCACTCTTCCTCGCGACCTTGTCGATCTCATCGATGTAGATGATGCCGGTCTCGGCCTTCTTGACGTCGTAGTCCGCCGCCTGGATGAGCTTCAGCAGGATGTTCTCGACGTCCTCGCCGACGTAGCCGGCCTCCGTGAGCGCCGTCGCGTCCGCGATCGCGAACGGGACGTTCAGCATGCGGGCCAGGGTCTGGGCGAGAAGGGTCTTGCCCGAGCCCGTGGGACCCAGCAGGAGGATGTTCGACTTCGCCAACTCGATGGCGTCGTCGCGGCCCTGGGCGCCGCCGTGCTCACCGGCCTGGACGCGCTTGTAGTGGTTGTACACCGCGACGGAGAGGGCCTTCTTGGCCGCCTCCTGGCCGACCACGTACCCCTCGAGGAACTCGTAGATCTCGCGCGGCTTCGGGAGTTCCTCCCAGCGGACCTCGCTCGTCTCCGCGAGCTCTTCCTCGATGATCTCGTTGCAGAGGTCGATGCACTCGTCGCAGATGTACACACCGGGCCCTGCGATGAGCTTCTTGACCTGCTTCTGGCTCTTGCCGCAGAACGAGCACTTGAGCAGATCGCCGCCGTCACCGATGCGTGCCACGGTGTGCTTCCCCTTCGCCTGGGAGACGCCTGGACGATGAGAAGTCCAGCGGCTCCTGGTGCTGCCTTATGTCGACGGTACCTTGCCGGGCCCCCCGTTCGGGCCCCCCTTGGCATGGTTCGCTTTGACGTGCACCTTGTCGTGCACTGGGTCAAACGCCACCAACCATGCCAAGGGGCGGCAGACAATACAGCCTTCCGCCTCAGCGGACGGAGGTGTTGTTCATCTTCCGGGTGGAGATGATCTGATCGATCAGGCCGTAGGACAGCGCGTCCTCGGCCGTGAGGATCTTGTCGCGCTCGATGTCCTCGCGGATCTTCTCGATCGGCGTGGTCGAGTGCTTGGCCAGCATCTCCTCCAGCTGCGCGCGCATCCGAAGGATCTCGTTCGCGGCGATCTCCAGGTCGGAGACCTGACCGCGGCCGGTCTCGCTGTACGGCTGGTGGATCAGCACGCGGGCGTTCGGCAGCGCCATGCGCTTACCGGGCGTACCGGCGGCCAGCAGGATGGCGGCGGCGGAGGCCGCCTGGCCCATGCAGACCGTCTGGATGTCCGGCTTCACGAACTGCATCGTGTCGTAGATCGCCGTCAGCGCGGTGAAGGAGCCGCCGGGGCTGTTGATGTAGACCGAGATGTCCCGGTCGGGGTCCATCGACTCAAGGCACAGCAGCTGCGCCATGACGTCGTTGGCGGAGGCGTCGTCGATCTGGACGCCCAGGAAGATCACCCGCTCCTCGAAGAGCTTCGCGTACGGGTCGTACTCGCGGATGCCCTGAGAGGTGCGCTCGACGAAGCGCGGGATGACGTAGCGGGATTCGGCCGAGGGGCCGGTGTACTGGGCACGCGCGCCGTCGTAGAGGCCGCTGCCGGGGAAGTCGTTCACTGTGGGTCTCCTGGGAGCCTGAGGGGGGCTGAGGCGGTCGGCTGGGGCTTCTGGGGCTGGTACGGCTGGTACGCGGGGCGTGGGCGGCGTCGTGGACGCTGAGGGCGTCTGCCTGGGCCCGCGCCGGCGTACGCCGGTCAGGCCGCCCCCGCCCCGGTACCGCCGCCGCCCGGCATGCCGGCGGCCGTGGCGATCACGTCGTCGATGAGGCCGTAGTCCTTGGCCTCGAAGGCGTCGAACCAGCGGTCGCGGTCCGAGTCGCGGGTGATCTGCTCCACCGACTGGCCCGTGTGCTGGGAGGTCAGCTCCGCCATGCGCTTCTTGGTGTGCAGCAGCCGCTCGGCGTGGATCTTGATGTCCGAGGCCGAGCCGGCCAGGCCGGCGGAGGGCTGGTGGATCAGGATCTCGGCGTTCGGGAGCGCGAAGCGCTTGCCCGGGGTGCCGGCGCTGAGCAGGAACTGACCCATCGAGGCGGCGAGGCCCATGGCGATGGTCACCACGTCGTTCTTGATGTACTGCATGGTGTCGTAGATCGCCATGCCGGCCGTGATCGAGCCGCCGGGGCTGTTGATGTACAGGTAAATGTCCTTGTCCGGATCAGCGGCAAGGAGCAGCAGCTGCGCGGTGATCTTGTTGGCGATGTCGTCGTCGACCGGCTGGCCGAGGAAGATGATCCGCTCGTTGAGCAGCCGGTTGTAGACATGGTCGCCGAGGCCACCGCCGATGGAAGGCTCGCCGGCGGCGGAGGGCATCAGATTCGTCACGTATCCACCTGCTCGTCTTACGACGGCGCCGTGCCGTCTCACGTTTCCCTTCCGGGGGCCGAGCCGTTTCGCCGACAGCCCTGCCCTCGTATTCATGGACCCTAACGCGGCGGCTCCGCCGGGGAATCCCGGAAGGGAGACTGTTCGCTGTCAGCGCATGCGCTCCGGGGATGCGCTCCGCTGGTGGGGCGGGGGATGCCGGGTCGCCCCCGGCTCACGAAGGGGCACGGGGAACTGCGCGAGCAACCACGTACAAGGCGCGAGCAGCCACGTACAGGCCGCAGACACGTCTGCCACGGACCGTGCATCGGCGGGTGCGGTTTGTCGTGGGCCGGCCGCGCCCACACGGCGCAGTGGCATATCGGCACAGCCCCGCGCCCTTTTGGGTCGGCTGCCGCCCCGCACAGTCGCAGAAGGGCCCTGAAGCGTTCCGCACGCCCAGGGCCCTTCTGTTCACGGCAGAGGTGACGTGAGGGCTCAGCCCTCCGTCTTCTCCTCGTTCTCCTCGGCCTCGGGGGCCTTCTCGTCGGCCTCAGCGGCGGCCGGGGTCTCCTCGGCGGAGCCCTCGGCGTCCTCGTCCTCGTCGTCCAGGTCGACGATCTCGCCGTTCGTGTCCTTGACCGTGGCGGACTCGACGACCAGGGCCAGGGCCTTGCCGCGGGCGACCTCGCCGACCAGGAGCTGGACCTGGCCGCCCTCGACGACCGCCTGGGCGAACTGGTCCGGGGACATGCCGGAAGAGGCGGCGCGGCGCATGAGGTGCTCGGTGAGCTCCTCCTGGTTGACGTTCAGCTTCTCCTTGGCGACCAGCTCGTCGAGGACGAACTGGGTCTTGATGCCCTTGATCGCGGCCTCGCGCGTCTCGGTCTCGAACTCCTCGGCGGTCTTGCCCTGGATCTCCAGGTACTTGTCGAGGGTGAGGCCCATCTGGCCGAGCTGGTGGTGCTCCAGGTTGTGCTTGCGGGTGTTGATCTCGTCCTCGAGGAGCTTCTCGGGGACGGGCACCTCGACGAGGTCGAGCAGCTTCTCCAGGACGCGCTCCTGGGCCTGCGTGGCCTGGTCGTACTGCTTCATGTTCTCCAGGCGCGTACGGCTGTCGGCGCGCAGCTCCTCCAGCGTGTCGAACTCGGAGGCGAGCTGGGCGAACTCGTCGTCCAGGGCCGGGAGCTCGCGGGCGGCGACCTGGGTGACCTTGACGGTGACCTCGGCCTCCTTGCCGGCCGCCGAGCCGCCCTTGAGCTCGGAGGTGAAGGTGGCCTCGGCCCCGGCCTCCAGGCCCTTCACGGCGTCGTCGATGCCGTCCAGCAGCTCGCCGGAGCCGATGGTGTACGAGACGCCCTCGGCGATGCCGTCCTCCAGGACCTCGCCGTCGACCTTGGCCTGAAGGTCGATCGTGACGACGTCACCGTCCTCGGCGGCGCGCTCGACCGGGCTGGTGGAGGCGAAGCGCTCGCGGAGCTGCTCCACCGCCTTGTCGATGTCCTCCTCGGTGACCTCGATGGCGTCGACCTCGACCTCGATGCCGGAGTAGTCCGGGATCTCGATGGTCGGACGGACGTCGACCTCGGCGGTGAAGTTCAGCGTCTCGCCGTCCTTCAGCTCCGTGATGTCGACCTCGGGCTGGCCGAGGACGTTGAGCTCGGCCTCGTTGACCGCCTCGGTGTACAGCTTCGGGAGCGCGTCGTTGACGGCCTCCTCCAGCACGGCGCCGCGACCGAACCGCTGGTCGATGATCCGGGCCGGGATCTTGCCCTTGCGGAAGCCCTTGACCGTGACCTGCTGGTTGATCTTCTTGTACGCCGCGTCGAGGCTGTCCTTGAGCTCCTCGAAGGGCACCTCGACAGTGAGCCGAACCCGGGTCGGGTTCAGGGTCTCCACGGCGCTCTTCACGGTTCGGTCTCCTTGTGGCTGACTTCTTCGGGTTCTGCTGGGTGCCTCTGCCGGATCAGGAAGACGACCGGGCAGCGCCTCAGCGGATTAGCGGGCCCTTGAGAGACGTAAGAGTGCAGACACACGGGCGCGCAGCTTGCATAGTAACCGCAGGCGGTACACGCCCCAAAAGGTGATCTCGCCGGTGGCCGGCGCGTCGTCCGGCGCGATTGTCGGGGTGGCGGGATTTGAACCCACGGCCTTCCGCTCCCAAAGCGGACGCGCTACCAAGCTGCGCCACACCCCGTCTGGTGCGACACGTAGGGTACATGGCCGCGGACAGGGCGGCTGCCGCATTTGCCGAGTGATTTACCGACTACGCGGAGTGCGCCGTGTCGAGCGCGGGCGCGCGGGGCGTACGGCCGGCGCGGTGACCCCGGTGGGGTGCGGGCGCGACACGAGCGCGCGACGGCGCCGCCCGGCGCGGCCGGGAATGGGGTGTGCGGCGAGGGCGTACGACCCGCTACGATGCCTTCTGTGCCGCGGTCCCGCGACCTGCGGCGCCAGCTGTGCGGGCGTAGCTCAATGGTAGAGCCCTAGTCTTCCAAACTAGCTACGCGGGTTCGATTCCCGTCGCCCGCTCTGTACGGCTCAGGGCCAGGTCAGAGATTCGATCCTCTGATCTGGCCCTGATCGTTTCCAGGGGCTCCGTTCGGTCCGGTGCGTCCCCCACGTGCCCCTTCGGCTTTCGATCTTGCTTCTTCTTGGCCTGCCCTGGGGGCGACACCCCCGGGGCGTCGCTAGAACTGGATCGAGTTGATCGTTTCCGCTATCGAGTTCAGGAAGCGTTGGATGTCGTCGGCCATGCCGGTGGAGGCGAGGAAGAAGCCGAAGAGGATGGCGACGACGGCCGGGCCGGCCTTGATGTTCCCCCCTCGCATCAGGACGACAAGGATGATCCCCAACAAGAGCACCACTGACAGCGAAATGGCCACAACAGATCACACCCTCGGTCGGTCCGCTTCCCCGGCCCGGGGCGCCAACCCCACGCGCACCCCGCCAGAACCATCGTGCCACCAACCAGGCCCTCGTATGCGGCAGGTGAGGCAACGTCGGCCACGGTCACGCGGCGTCCGTAGGCGTATCGCCGGGCGGGCGGCGGGTGTTGGGCGGTAATTTCGAGCGATCTCCGGTCGATCTCCGGTCGATCTCCGGTTGATCGTTTCCGCGCACACCCATCTACGCGCACATCGCGTTCGCAGGTAATTCGAATTGTTGCCACAGACACATCAAGGCCGGCATCGAGAGCACGTCACACACGCTTCGGAAGTCCTGAACACGCACCAACAAGCGGACATTTCACCAGAGTCGCCTGCGCACGTTATGCACCATTTAGTCGGTATGAATGCGGACAGAAGGGGCGCATGTCAACGAGGCTTCGGTGTACGTACCGTGATGCTCCCACCGATACCTGCTTCACCAAATCCGGGGTACTCGCAGGTGATTCGAGACCGTCAATACAGGATTAACGTCGATGGTTTTACGGAATCGCACAGACAACGCTAGGGTGCCTCAGATGTTCACCGCTGCCTCGTCCCCCGCTTGCGCAGCGAGTGCTCGGACCGCCCCGCGAAGTTTCCGGCGGGAGGGTCTGTGACGAACTCGCTGCGATCACAAGACCACCGAAGCGACCATCGAAGCGATCAACGAAGCGAACCCCAGAGAGCGCCGCTCGCCCAGGCGGCGTCACCGCAGTCCCCGGCGGACGGAGGGTCGGCCCCGCGCTCCACCACGGCCCCGGGCGCCGGACCGGCCAAGCAGCGCGACGCGTTCTTCGACAACGCCAAGTACCTGGCCATCGTGCTGGTCGCGATGGGTCACGCCTGGGAGCCGCTCACCGATCACAGTCGCGCCGCCGAGGCGCTGTACATGGTCGTGTACGCCTTCCACATGCCGGCGTTCATCCTCATTTCCGGCTACTTCTCGCGCAGTTTCGACATGCGCCCCGACCGGTTGCGGCGGCTGATCACCGGCGTCGCCGTGCCGTATGTGCTCTTCGAGATCGCGTACTCCCTCTTCAAGCGGTACGCCGACGACGATCCGTCGCACCCGATCAGCCTGCTCGACCCGTGGTATCTGACCTGGTTCCTGATCGCGCTGTTCGTGTGGCGGCTGACGACGCCGCTGTGGAAGGTGGCGCGCTGGCCGATTCCGCTGGCGCTCGGTATCGCCGCGCTCGCCTCCGTCTCGCCGGACATCGGTGACGACCTCGACCTCCAGCGTGTTCTGCAGTTCCTGCCGTTCTTCGTCGTGGGGCTCTTCATGAAGCCCGCGCACTTCCAGTTCATGCGCCGGCGTGAGGTGCGGATTCTGTCCGTGCCGGTCATGGCGTGCGCGCTGGCTCTCGCGTACTGGGTGGGGCCGGACATGAACTCCGCGTGGTTCTACCACCGGGACAGCGCTCAGGAGCTGGGTGCGCCGTGGTGGGCCGGGGTCGTGATGACCTTCGCGCTCTTCGGGTGCTCCATGGTGCTCACCGCGTGCTTCTTCTCCTGGGTGCCACGGCGGAAGATGTGGTTCACCGTGCTGGGCGCGGGCACGCTGTACGGCTATCTGCTGCACGGGTTCCTCGCGAAGGGCTCGCGCTTCTGGGACTGGTACGACGCGAACGCCTGGGTCTACCAGCCGCTCGGCGAGCTCTTCGTCACCTTTGTCGCGGCGGTCGTCATCACGTTGCTGTGCACGCCGCCGGTGCAGCGGATGTTCCGGTTCGCGATGGAGCCGAAGATGGAGTGGGCGTTCAAGCGGGACGCCGCCGAGTTGGCTCGGGGGCGTGGGAAGGTCGGGGCCAAGGCTTAGACCTCCGGTTCATGCGCTGCGGTTGACGCGCCCGCTTGCGTTGTAGTTGTTTCGTCCGCCCGCGTTGCGGTCACTGCTTCGTTCGTCGCGGTTTCTACGGTGCCTCCTCGGTCGTCGGTTCTTCCGGCAGGCCGAGGAGGTTTCGCATGCGGGCGTACTTGTGGGTCAGGCGGGTGCGGGTGGGCTCGTCCAGGGCCGCCAGGCGGGTCGGGTCGGCGTTGTGGGCCAGGTCCGACTGTTTGACCAGGAGGGCGCCCGGGGTGGCGAGGATGCGGGCCGCGTATGCCTCCGTCGGTTCGCCCGGGCGTTTGGTGAGGGCGAGGACGATGTTCTTCGTACGAGGGGTCAGGGGGGCGTCGGTCAGCCAGGTCTCGGTGAGGGCGTTGTCCTCGATGGCGTCGTGGAGCCAGGCTGCGGCGATTTGGTCTTCGTCGCCGCCGCGGGTGGCTACGCCGTGGGCCACTGCCTGGAGGTGTTCGGTGTAGGGGCGGCCGGCCTTGTCGGTCTGGGTGGCGTGGGCGGTTCGGGCGAGGGCCTCTACCTCGGGGAGGGGGAGGGGGGTTTGGGGCATGGGGGTGGGGCTCCTGTCGTGTCGTGGGTTCACGTGTGGGGATTTTCGCCCCCGCCGCCCCTTCGGCCCTGCCATCCCCCTTTCTCTTCCCTCTCCCAGGACGTTCTGTCCCTGCCTACCTGGGGGCAGTCGGTCCCTCTCTGCAGATCAGCAGGAGAGCCCTGTCGTCGTTCACGTCCTTGGCCACCGCTTCGATGAGGTGCCAGGCGGCGCCGTGGAAGCCGCCGGATACGTAGCGGTCGGCTTCGCCGGTGAGGCGGTCGATGCCTTCGACGATGTCTCGGTCGGAGGTCTCCACCAGGCCGTCGGTGAAGAGCATGAGGACGTCGCCGGGGCGCAGGGAGCCCTTCACGGGGTCGAACTGGGCGCCGTCGTAGACGCCGAGGAGGGGGCCCTCGGCGGCCTTCTCCTCCCAGCGGCCGGTGCCCGCGCTGAGTTGGAGGCCCGGGGGGTGGCCGGCGGAGAACAGTTCGTAGTCGCCGGAGTCGAGGTCGAGGACGAGGTGGATGGAGGTCGCGAAGCCCTCGTCCCAGTCCTGGCGGAGGAGATAGCCGTTGGCCGCGGGGAGGAACGCGTGGGGTGGGAGCGATCCCAGCAGACCGCCGAAAGCGCCGGAGAGGAGAAGGGCGCGGGAGCCGGCGTCCATGCCCTTGCCGGAGACATCGGTCAGGACGACTTCGAGGGTTCGGCCGCCGTTCGTGCGGGCGGCCACGACGAAGTCGCCCGAGAAGGACTGGCCGCCTGCGGGGCGGAGGGCCATCTCGCGGTGCCACCCCGCGGGGAGCTGTGGCAACTTGCTCTGGACCCGGATGCGTTCGCGCAGGTCGAAGAGCATGGTGCCGCCGCGGCGCCAGGGGACGCCGACACGGCTGCGGAACTGGGCGATGAGGAGGCCGAAGAAGCCGCAGGCGGCGACCACCAGCACTATGCCGGGGGTCACTCTGGCGGGGCCCTCGGTGTACGGGCCGAGTTTCACGGACTCGATGATCAGCGCGGTCGCGGCGGCGGCGTAGAGGGCGAGCAGACTGGCGGGGCGCAGCAGGAGGCCGCCGGCGACGATGGGGAGGACCAGTGCGGCCGGCGAGAACCACACCTCGTCGATCATCGTGAGGCAGGCGATCACCGGGATCAGCAGCAGCAGACCGGCCAGGGCGACCCAGTCGGAGCCGTCGCCGCGGAAGTAGTCGACGGCGGATTTGCGCACGCCGGTGCGGGCCCGGTGAGTGAGCCTCTTCATCCGGGCCGTGAACGTATCGGCCGCCGCGCGCCGCTCTCGTCCTGCTGCCATTGTTCGGGACCTTATCCATCGGACCAGCCCCTGTGCACAGGAGGTCCTACTTGTCCCCCTTCCGAGGGCTGGTTCACGACGAATCTCACACAGATCTCACACGGGAGCGCGTCCTCGGGCCCTCGCGCGGCACCCGTGAAGGATCCCACGATGCGCGGAAGAAGTCAGGAGAAATTCACTCGCTCGTCCCGGATCGCCCTGCTAGGCATGGCATATGACGACCGAGCTGCGGGTGCTGCGCAAAGAAGACTGGAAGGTCTGGTACGACAACATCGTCCGGGCCTTCGGCGGAATCCCCTCACCCGCCGAGGCACGCGACCTGGACCAGGCGCTCACCGACCCCGACCGGTGCGTCGGCGCGTGGGACGGCGCCCAATGCGTGGGTACGGCGGGGGCGTTCGACTTCCGGCTCACCGTGCCCGGCGGTGCGCTCGTCCCGGCGGCCGGGGTCACGATGGTGAGCGTCGCGGCCACGCACCGGCGGCGCGGCGTACTGACGGCCATGATGCGGCGGCAGTTGGACGACATACGCTCCTGGGGCCAGCCGCTGGCCGTGCTGATCGCGTCGGAGGCGGCGATCTACGGCCGGTTCGGCTACGGTCTCGCCTCGCACCGGCTCGGCGTCGAGATCGACACCACCCGCGTACGGCTGTCCGTTCCGCCCGGCACCGATGACGTACGGCTGCGGTACGCGGATCCGGTCGAAGTCCTCGATGTGTGCGAGGCGGTGTACGCGCGCCGGGTACCGGAGCGGCCCGGGATGCTGGCGCGGCAGCCCGGCTGGGAACGGGTGGAACTGCTCGACACGGATCGACACCGGGACGGGGCTTCGCCGTTGCAGTGCGTGGTGGCCGAGCGGGGCGACGGGAGCGGCGGGGGTGGCTCGGAGGTCGTGGGGTATGCGCGGTTCCGGGTCAAGCCGGACTGGGGGCCGGGCGGGGCCCAGGGTGTCGTGATGCTGGTGGCCCTGGAGGCGGTGGACGCCGCCGCGCATGCCGCGTTGTGGCGGTTCCTGTTCGGCATCGACCTGACGTCGTCGATCGTCGCGAGCCGGCGGCCCGTGGACGAGCCGTGGCTGCGTCTGGTGTCGGACGTACGGCGGTGCGGGCTGCGGGTCAAGGACGATCTGCACCTGCGGCTCGTGGACGTGGGCGCGGCGCTTCGGGCGCGGACGTATCAGGCACCGGTGGATGTGGTGTTGGAGGTCGAGGACGCGTTCTGCCCCTGGAACGCGGGGCGTTGGCGGCTGGTCGGGGACGCGAACGGTGCGCGCTGTGAGCGGACCGACGACACCGCTGACCTCGCCCTTTCCGTACGGGAATTGGGGGCCGCCTATCTGGGCGGGGTGAGTCTCGCGTCGCTGGGGGCGGCGGGGCTGGTGCGGGAGTTGCGGGAGGGCGCGTTGGCGGAGGCGTCGGTGGGGTTCCATTCGTCCACCGTCGCGCCCTGGTTACCGCACGGGTTCTAGGGGGCGGGCCCCTGAGGGGGACTCACCTCTGTTGGCAGGTGGGGCACCAGAAGAGGTTGCGGGCGGCGAGGTCGGCGGTGCGGATCTCGCCGCCACAGATGTGGCAGGGGAGGTTGGCCCTGCGGTACACGTACACCTCGCCGCCGTGATCGTCGACGCGGGGCGGGCGGCCCATGGCCTCCGGGGTGTGTTCCGGGCGGACGGTGTCGATGCGGTTGTTGCGTACGCCCTCGCGCATGAGGTCGACGAGGTCGGCCCAGATCGCGTCCCATTCGGCCGGAGTGATGTCCTTGCCCGCGCGGTACGGGTCGATGGCGTGCCTGAACAGGACCTCCGCGCGGTAGACGTTGCCGACGCCCGCGATGACCTTCTGGTCGAGCAGGAGCGCGGCGATCGTCGTACGGCTGCGGGAGACGCGCCCGTACGCGACCGCCGGGTCCGCGTCCGGGCGGAGGGGGTCCGGGCCGAGGCGGGCGTGTACGGCCTGCTTCTCGGCGTCCGTGATCAGTGCGCAGGTCGTCGGGCCGCGGAGGTCCACGTACGACGTGTCGTTGCGCAGGCGTAGGCGGACCGTGTCGGTGGGCGGGGGTGCGGGGGTGGCGCCGAAGTCGACCTTGCCGAAGAGGCCCAGGTGGATGTGGACCCATTCCTCGGTGTTCGGGTCGCCGAAGTGGAGGAAGAGGTGTTTGCCGTGGGCCTCGGCGGTGGTGAGGGGAGTGCCGGTGAGGAGGGCGGCGGCGTCCGTGAACTTGCCCTGGGGGCTGGTGACGTGGGCCGTCCGGCCGCCGAAGTGGGCGAGGTAGTCCTCGGCGAGGCGGTGGATGGTGTGCCCTTCCGGCAACGGGTCCCTCCGGGGGTTGGGCCGACTCTCTG